>USBN01000011.1 GCA_900552935.1 uncultured Coriobacteriaceae bacterium
GAGCAAGGGTTGCCAATCGGAGTGGTAGATGCAGGCGGCTGGGTGGAACGTGGGCGCCACGACGAAGTGACCTTGCTGGTAGAGCTTGCCGCGCAGCTGCGTCACGCCGCGATCGGTCTTGAGAACCCACTGCGAAGCAAAGTTGCCCAGGCAGACAATGACGTCAGGCCAGACGGAACGAATCTGCTCGCGCAGGAAGGGCGAACACGCCTCGATCTCGTCCGGCTTGGGGTTGCGGTTTCCGGGCGGGCGGCACTTCACGACGTTGGCGATGTATATCTCCTCGCGTGTGAGACCTGCGATGGAAAGGAGGGAATCCAGCTTCTTACCGGCGGCGCCCACAAAGGGCTCGCCCTTGAGGTCCTCGTTCTTGCCCGGACCCTCGCCCAAGAACATCACGCGAGCATGGGGGTCTCCGGTTCCAAAGACGAGATGGGAGCGCGTCTGCCCGAGCTCGCAGCGCTTGCAGTCGCCGAGCAGGTTCTCGATCTCCTCGAGCATGACCTCGCCAGGCTTCTGGTTGACGTGGCCGGGGATCTTCATGACGGACACGAGGAAAACCTCCTAGATGTAAACCTTCTCGAGGCGGGCGCCGAAGTTGCACGTCACCTCATAGTTGATGGTTCCGCGCAGGTCAGCTATCTCCTCGGCGGTGATGCGCTCGTCGCCGTCCGCGCCCATGACGGTCACGAGGTCACCGTAGTGGACCTCGTCCATCGGACGAGCGGCGCGAGTCGTGTTGACGTCTACGGCGAACATGCACTGGTCCATGCAAATGTTTCCCACCTGCGGGCAACGGGTGCCGTGGACCAGGACGTCCATCTTGCCGGAAAGCGAACGCGCGAGACCGTCCGCATAGCCAATCGGGAAGGTCGCGATCTGAACGTTCTGCCTGGCAACGGAGTAGGTCTGACCATAGCCCACGCCAGAGCCCACCGGCGGATACACGACGCGCGTCACGCGGGCGCGCACGCTCATGACCGGGTCGAGGGAGATGTGGGGGCGCGTGGACTCCGCAGGCTGCATGCCGTAAAGGCCGACGCCCACGCGACACATGTCGAGGTGGGTCTCCGGATGGAGCACCGTAGCCGGGGTGTTGTCGCAGTGCACAAGACCGCAGTCAACGCCAGCGGCGCGCATCTCGGCAACGGCCTCGGTAAAGCGGCGATACTGCAGGCCGAAGGTCCAGTCATTGGGGACGTCCGCCGTGGCAAAGTGCGTGAAGGTGCCCGCGCAGGAGAGGCCGCGGTGGAAATCGATGCTGTGGCGGAATTCGAGAGCGTCCTTCCAGCCCACACCGATGCGAGTCATGCCCGTCTCGATGGCGAGATGGTACTTGCCCACCTTGTCGAACGCCGCGGCGCATTCCCCATAGGCAAGGGCGAACTCGGGCGTGTAGACGCTCGGCATGATGTCATTCTCAATGAGGGTCTGGACGCACTCCATCGGAGGCTCGGAGAGGATGAGGATAGGCCAGGTGACGCCTGCGCGGCGCAGCTCGAGGCCCTCCTCCACCGTGGCGACAGCGAACTGGTCCGCGCCAGCGGCATGCATGACCTTCACGCACTCGACGGCGCCATGTCCATAAGCATCCGCCTTGACGACAGCCATCATGCGCACGCCCGGCTCGAGCTTCTCCTTGAACGCACGCGTATTGCGACGCAGCGCGCCCTTGTCGATCTCGACCCAGGACCAACGCGTGTCCGGGCACCTATGCTGAACCATGGGTATGCGCCTCCGTGTCGCCGGCAAGGCCGGCCCTCGACCACCGACATCGCCGGCGGTGCCGCTGTCCTACTGTTCTTCGCCCTCCGCCTCAGGGGCAATATCCGCGCCGCTGAAGGTCGCACGATCCTCGACCGCATCAAGCGCGACACCGACGGAATCGATTATATCCGCCGCCATGACGCCCCTCGAACCGAAGCGCTCCTGGGCGATAGACGCGGCGCACCCGTGGACCTCGCAGGCGAGGGCCGTGAGCGTGGGAAGATTCTCCGTCTCGATGCCACGGGAGAGCAGACCCGCCATGATGCCGGCAAGCACGTCGCCCGAGCCGGCCGTCGCGAGGCAAGCGGGGCCCGGCTTGGGCAGCAGGGCCACCTCGACGCCAACGCAAGCCGTGGCGGTGCCCTTGGCAACCACCACGATCTCGCTGCCGCCATCGGCCCAGACCACGCGGCGCGCCGCATCGAGGGCCGAAGTCAGAGTGTCAGGAGAGGCGTCGCCGGTAAGGCCCACGAGCCTGCCCAGTTCGCGACGGTGCGGGGTGAGGACGAGAGGGGCGCTGCGACGCAGGAGCTCGGGAAACTCGTCCAGGGCGTTGTTCGTGAGGCGCGCGATGCTGTTGAGGCCGTCCGCGTCGACGACGAGCGGCGTCTTGCCCTCGAGCAGCGTGGAAACGACGCCCACGGTACCGCCCGTCACGCACATGCCGGGACCCACGAGAACGGCCGAGCGACGCGCGGCGAGCTCCGCCACCTGGGCGCGAGCGGCATTGGAGAAGGTGCCGTCCGCATCCGCCGGAAGGCCCACGACGGGAATCTCCAGCAGGTGCGTGCGTGCGAGATTCGCAACGGGCTCCGGCACGGCGAGCGTCACGTAGCCGGCGCCGGCACGCGCGGCGGCCTTGGCGGCCATGATCGCAGCGCCCGGGAAGCGAGTAGAACCGCCAACCACGAGGACGCTGCCACGCGTGTACTTATCCACCACGCACGTGGGAGGCTGGAGAACATCGATGTAATCTGCCGTCTCACAGCGCCAGGCCACGGGATCCGCCTCGTACACGAGCCTGGCCGTCTGCTCTGCGAGCGGAGCCACCACGATGGAGCCGCAGACGTCGCGGCCATCGTCAGAGAGGAGACCGGGTTTCAGGGCGAGCATCGTGATCGTGACGTCCGCCACCACCACAGCTCCCGGGGCACGGCCGGTCTGCGCGGAAAGGCCGCTCGGGACATCGATGGAGACCACGCGGGCTCCGGAGGAATTCAGCGCGTCAATCCAGATGGAGAGCGGGGCGACGGGAGCGTCATGAAAGCCGGTGCCGAGCATGGCGTCAAGCACGACGTCAGCCGCGCCGAGCAGCTGGTCGAGCTCGTCTCGGGAGGGACCCACCAGATACTTCACGCCAGACTCGATGGCAGCGCGGGCCACCATGGGGGCGAGGTCGCCGTGGAGGTTCTCAGGCTCGCAAGGCGTCACCACGCGGACGTCGACGCCCGATGCCTTGAGGTCCTCGGCGGCAACCCAGCCGTCTCCGCCATTGTTGCCAAAACCCGCAAGGACGACGACGCGCGAGACGTCGCCCAAGTGCATGACCTCCTGGGCCGCCGCGCCACCGGCGCGATGCATGAGCTCGGAGACGCTCACCCCCGCATCGGAGAGGTGTCTCTCGACCGCGCGGATATCCTCAATATTAAGAACCGGCTGCATACCCGATCACCTTCCATTATCGACACGCTCGAGCTCATCGATAATCGAGCGCGCCTCCTTGAACGACTCCGCCAGCTCGCGGCGGGGATCGCGTGCATCATCAACCTTGGGGGCCGTCTCCGCCGTCGTGGCGACGGCATTCGCAACTGCCATCTCACGAGTGAACGACAGCGAAATGGCAACGGACAGAACGCCGCGCTCTTGGGCAATCTCAGCCGCACGGCCCCTGAGGACCGCCTGGGGCCTGCCCGTGGCATCCCTCGAGACACTCACGTCATCAAAGCGCACGCCCTTGCCAAAGCCGCAGCCCAGCGCCTTGAGAACCGCCTCGCGGGCGGCAAAGCGGCACGCGTAGTGCGCCGCCGGACGCGTGCTGTGCTCGCAATACTCGCGTTCCTCGTCCGTGAACACGCGGAGGGCGAAACGCGGGGTACGCGACAAGATCTTCTCCATGCGCGAGATCTCGACGATATCGACGCCAACTCCTGCCAGTGCCATGAGCCTCCCAGCCTCTCGGTATCTTATCTAGTCTAGCGCGAGAAGACCGCTCCGAGGAGGAGGCTCACAAGGAGTGGGCTAGGATGACAACAAAAAAGGGAGGGGCAGTGCGCCCCTCCCTCGACATAGTTAACGCGCGCAGTCGGTGCCCACGCGAGGTCGCCCCTCTCGGCCAAACCCGCAAGGTCTTGCAAGACGCAGCTCGTCGCAGTCCACGCCGCCAGACGCCAGGTCGCAGCCGGGCACCCCGGGCGCTGGACGCGAGGTCTCCGCCGGACGCCGGGCGCGAGGTCTCCGTCCTACTCCACGGTAACGGACTTGGCGAGGTTCCTCGGCTGGTCGACGTCACAGCCACGCAGAATCGCGACTTCGCGAGCCAGGAGCTGCAGCGGCACCGTGGCCGTGATGGCACTGAAGGCGTCGCGTACCTTGGGGACCCAGATAACGTGATCGGCGATCTTGCCAATCTCCTCGTCCCCCTCGGTCGCGATCGCGATGATCATGGCGCCGCGGGCCTCGCACTCCTTGAGGTTGGAGACGGTCTTGTCATACGTCGGGCTCTTGGTGGTCACGGCGATGACCGGGAAGCCGGGATCAATCAGGGCGATGGGGCCATGCTTCATCTCGCCAGCAGCGTAGGCCTCAGCGTGCAGGTAGCTGACCTCCTTGAGCTTGAGCGCGCCCTCGTAGGAAATGGCGGCACCCATGCCGCGGCCAACGAACAGCGCAGACTGCGCGTCCTTGCATGCGAGAGCTGCCTCGTGAATGGCATCGCCCTGGGTGTCAAGGATGTGCTGGATCTGTTCGGCGGTATCGCCCAGCTCGCGGAAGAGCATGCGGCACTGCTTGGTGGTGAGGCGATACTTCACCTGGCCCAGGAGCATCGCCAGAAGCGTGAGGCTCACGACCTGGCCAATGAAGCTCTTGGTGGAGGCGACGGCGATCTCCTTGTTCGCCTTGGTGTAGATGACGCCATCGCTCTCGCGAGCCACCGGACTGCCGACGACGTTCGTGATGCCGAAGACCTTGGCCCCCTTGATGCGCGCGTCACGAATGGCGGCGAGGGTATCAGCCGTCTCGCCGGACTGCGACACTGCGACGACCAGCGTGGAAGGCGTGATGATGGGATTGCGATAGCGGAACTCGCTCGCGGCCTCGACCTCGGTGGGAATGCGTGCCCAGGACTCGATGAGGTTCTTGGCGATAAGGCCGGCGTGATAGGAGGTACCGCAGGCGATGACATAGACGCGGTCGACGTCATTCAGTTCCTCGAGGGAAAGGCCGAGCTCATCGATGTCGATGCCGCCAGCGGCGCTCAGACGCCCGACAAGCGTGTCGCGAACGACGCGCGGCTGCTCGTGGATCTCCTTGAGCATGAAGTCCGGATAGCCCGCCTTCTCTGCCATGTCGATGTCCCAGTCGATGTGGGTGACCTCAGGCTCAATCGCGGCACCCGTCTCGTCGGTAAAGGAGATTCCCTCCGGAGTGAGCTTCGCGAACTGGCCATCCTCGAGAACGACGACGTCGCGAGTTGCATCGATAAGGGCAATCACGTCAGAGGCCACGTAAGAGCCGGTCTCGCCACGGCCGATAACAATGGGCGAATCCTTGCGGGCGACGGCAACCACGCCAGGCTCGTCGGCACAGACAGCGGCAAGGCCGTAGGCACCCACGACATGCGTGCAGGCCTCTCGGACGGCGGCCATGAGATCGCCGGTCTTCGTGTAACCCTCCTCGATGAGGTGGGCGAACACCTCGGTGTCCGTCTCGGACTTGAAGACGTGTCCACGGGAGATGAGCTCTTCGCGGAGCTCCGCAAAGTTCTCGATGATGCCGTTGTGAACGATCGCGATGCGACCGTCGCAGCTCGTGTGGGGGTGGGCATTGGCGACAGAGGGCTTACCGTGGGTCGCCCAACGCGTGTGGCCAATGCCACAAGTCGACTCCTCGTCCATGTGGTCAAGCTCAGACTCGAGACCCGCGACCTTACCCACGCGACGAATCACATCAAGGCGGGTCTCGGCGCCGTCGCCCGCCTCAAGCGCCACGCCCGCAGAATCATAGCCGCGGTACTCGAGGCGCTTCAGGCCATTGATGAGAATGTTCTTTACGGCTTCAGAGCCGGTATAGCCTACGATTCCGCACATATCGCTCTCCCTCCGTTGTGTCGCGCTCCGATTTGGCGCTATAAGGCGCACCATCGAAGACCTCGCAACGTGGTGACAAACCTACGGGGAAATAGCCTAGCGGCTGATTTTTCGTCCGGAGGTTTCGTTCGCGAAAAAATAGCGCTGATATTCAGGGGAGTTGGATAATCGCAGGTAAAATTTAATCGCTTGATATATCAACCACGGAATTTATACAGTGACCTGTCGGGAATTCGGCCTCAGCAAACGTTGCCTTCACCGCAGACGGCCACGATTTCACCGCTGACGGTCCTGTCTTCACCGCCGACAGCCACGATTTCACCGCGACGCCTCTGATTTTGGCCAAACCAAGAAGCCTTTATATTAACGGATAGCGACTGTGAGAAGCCAAACGGTCTTCGACCGAGTAGCGCGCTTGTCATCGTCTGCGTTTGCCCAGGTAAACGTCTTGCGGAAATGATTGCTACTCGGCACAAAACGATTTGGCTGCTCACAGTTGCTATCCCCCTATTTATGACGAAGGTAGGGCCGTCTCAGACAAGCCGAAGGCAATGCCGCCCTCAGACCAACCCTCTCGAATCGAACGATCCAAAAAGGGTCCTTCATAGCCAAGGGGCCTTTCACACTCGCCGAACACGCAAACAGCCGACGAACCAGTAAGTGCCGCGGACAAACGCCACGAGAAACGCCGGTCCGCTAGAAACGCCGGTCCGTCTCTCGTTAAAATAGAAAAGGCCCGCCAGCCGAAAGGCTGACGGGCCTGACAAGCAAATATGCCTCTGAGGCTTAGCGCTTCGAGAACTGCGGGCGCTTGCGGGCCTTCTTGAGACCCGGCTTCTTGCGCTCGACGGCACGAGCGTCGCGGGTGAGGAAGCCAGCCTTCTTCAGGTCAGCGCGGTAGTCGCCGGCCTCGAGAAGGGCGCGGGCGATGCCCAGACGAAGGGCGCCGGACTGACCGGAGATGCCGCCGCCATCGCACAGGGCGATGACGTCGAAGTGCTCAGCGGTGTCCGTCACCTTGAAAGGAGCGCAGGCGTCGTCGACGAGCTGCTGACGGCCAAAGTAGTTAAGGGCGTCGCGGCCGTTGACGGTGACCTTGCCGGTGCCGGGAACGAGACGGACGCGGGCGACAGCCTCCTTGCGGCGGCCGGTGCCAGTGTAGACAGCAGTGTTGTCAGCCATCGGTTAGGCCCTCCAATCAATCTGAACGGGGTTCTGAGCGGCGTGCGGGTGCTCCGGACCAGCGTAGACCTTAAGCTTGGTGAACTGCTTGCGACCAAGCGAGGACTTGGGGAGCATGCCCTTGATCGCGTGCTCGACGACGCGCTCGGGGTGCTTCTCCATGGCCTCCGTGAAGCTCTCGAACTTCATGCCGCCCAGCCAACCGCTGTAGCGCCAATAGCGCTTGCTGTCGGCCTTAACGCCGGTAAGCTGGACCTTATCAGCGTTGATGATGACGACGAAATCACCCGTGTCGGTGTGCGGGGTGTACTGCGGCTTGTTCTTGCCGCGAAGGATCATGGCAGCCTTCGTGGCGAGACGGCCGAGCGTGGCACCCTCAGCATCGATGAGGACCCAATTGCGGGTGACCTCTCCGGGCTTGGCGTACTGAGTCGACTTCATTTGACTCCTCCGTGTGCTTACGTGTTGCTTTGTACTTATGCGAGGTTACGGGGCTCTGCAAAAGTAGCTTTCAAATTGTAGCGCGCAGCCGGAGAAGTTCAAGGAAAACGCACGAGTTTTCGCAAATATGTGTGGGAATTGCGGCCTCGCTCCAAATGGGGTGGCCACAACGGCGACGCACCGCCACGTCAGGCGCACAAACGCCCGTCGCCACAGCGGCACCACCCCGTCCGCAACCTACACGCTGAGGGCTCTGACCACGTCAAGCGCCTCAGTTGCCTGGCGGCGGCCATCAAGGTAGAGGCGCAGCAGGCCCTCACCGTCCGAACCCGAAGTGCTCCCGACGGTCACTGGCTTGCTTGGGGCGATAACGGCGATCTTCTCCTCACGTTCGAGACGCCAGATACGCTCGCGCTGCTCGTTATAGCGTCCCGCTCGTGTGCGAAGCGCCTCGAGGTAGTAGGGGAAGTCGGCATAGCGGCGATCGGCAAGCGCCTGGAGCTCGTAGCCGCCCTTCTTCTTGTAGGATCGGTCCTGCGTTAGCACAACGACCGCCGCGCGGGCGCCGTCCTCAAGGGCCCGCTCCACGGGGACGGAATCCGTCGTGCCACCGTCAAGATAGCGCCCACCCTCGGTCTCGACGATACGCGAGATGACGGGTAGCGACGCGGACGCGCGAATCTTCTCGATATCCTCCGGCAGGCTCTTGACCTCGAGATATTTCGGCGTGCCAAAGACGACATCCGACACGACGACCATGTAGCGGCTTCGGCGCGCGGCAAACGTCTCATAATCGAACGGATCAATCTCATCCTGGATCTTGTGATAAAGGAAATCCGCCCCCGCGATGTCGCCCGTCGTGGCAAGCGACTTGAACCCCATAAAACGCGAGTCATCGCGGAAGGCCAGCGTCTCGCGCATGTAGCGACCCTGCTGGCGAGAGAGGTAACTCGCGGCATTGATGGCACCCGCGGAGACGCCCCACACGGTGTCAAAGCCATAGACGCCCTGCTCCATCAGCACGTCAAGCACGCCGGCGGTAAAGATGCCTCGCATGCCGCCTCCCTCAAGCACGAGGTCGACGCCCGTGGAGGGAGCTCCCATCGCGTTCACGCCCGCTCCGGACGCGCTCTTATCTCCCCTGTTGAACAAGCTAAACGCCATGATGCCTCCTCCGATGGCGCCGCGAGCGCCCGAGTATCCGTTGGTTTTGGTTATACCCGTTCGCCTTACATAATCTCGGCCATGCATCGACAAGCTCCGCAAAACACCACCGCCGAGAAGGGCGCGCCGCAGAAGACGGCGCGGACGCAAGCAGTCTCGCGACAGCGGACGGTACGAACGCAGGCGGCTTCGCGACGGCGAACGGCGCGGGCTCAGGCAGTCTTGTGACGGCGACGGTACGAACGCAGGCAGCCTTACGACAGCAGACGCAAGCCACTGCGCCGCCACGCGGCATGAAAAAGCCCCGCCCGCGAATCGCGGACGGGGCGCAACAGACATGGTGGAGGCGCGGAGGATCGAACTCCGGTCCAGAACAGTCCCCTGGCAGGTGTCTCCAAGCTCAGTCACCGATTAAGTCTCGGATGCGTCACACTCCGTGACCCGCGCTCTGCATCCCAGCTGGTTCAATCTTATCGAGCGGCATACCAACGACGTCCGCACGAGCATCTCCCTAAAATGACGTCTCCGCAGGAGCAGGAGAAACCCCCACTTCGACGGCCGCTAATTAATTAAGCAGCGAGGGCGTAAGAGCCCTGGAAAGAGTTGTCGTCAATTCAATTTGACGGTACCCCTGTTTAACGTGGCGAGGAGACCACGGCTTGCTGCCCACCTCAGGACCACCCTGTCGAAACCAGTCGCCCCCACGGGTGTGGACGGGGACTCGGCACGGGTCTTGCCCGGCCGCTGGCCACCATGCGAGTTGACAAAGAACAAGTGGCGCCGGAGCGCCAAGACGAGCGCGCCACGGGCACGGCACCTAAGTGCCATACGAGGCGCACCGCCACACGCGACCTAAGAAGTCGCGTGGAGTGATTCTACCCAGAACTAGGCGAGCGCGTCTACCATCTCGACGAGGTCGCCGAAGGTCTCAGGAATCTCCTCGCCGTCGAACTCGATGCCAAACTCGTCCTCGCAGGACATGATCGCCTCGGCGATAGCCAGGCTGTCAAGTCCAAGGTCGGTAAGCTTGGTATCGGGCGTGACCTCGACGTCCTCGAGGCCGTCCTGCTCCTTAACGATCTTGACGATGCGGTCGAACGTGGACTCTTCGGCCATGGTGGCCCCCTTCTCGCCTGGGCCCGCAGGCCCCTGGTTGACGCGCCTAACTATACCCATGAGCGCCGCCCGCGCACGCGGCAATCGCCGAATGGCGGGGATGCCGGCGAGCTGCCGCGCGCGGCGGCGGCCACGCCCTAAGCGCTAGCGGTTGCGCTCCTTAAGCGTGCGCGCGATCTCACGGTCGACGTCGCGCTTCGCCATGTCCGCGCGCTTGTCGTAGAGCTTCTTGCCTCGAGCGAGGCCAATCACGAGCTTAACGCGATTGTGCTCGTCAAAGTACATCTCGAGCGGCACAAGCGCCATGCCCTTGGTACGAAGCTTGCCGTCAAGGTAGTCGATCTGCTTGCGGTGGAGCAGGAGCTTTCGCTTGCGGTCCGAATCAACGTTGAAAATCGAACCGTGGCTGAACGGGTGGATGTGCACGCCATGCAGCCAGCACTCGCCGTTGCGGATGAGGCAGAACGAGTCCGTGATCTGGCACGCGCGTTCGCGCAGGCTCCTCACCTCGGTGCCCTTGAGCACGAGGCCCGCCTCAAAGGTCTCCTCGATCGCGTACTCATGGCGCGCCGACTTGTTGCGAGCGACGCTCTTACGCTCGCGCTTCTTAGGCATCGGCATTATAGTCACTCCCCATAACCGGCAACGTCAGTGTCGCGAATCATCTCGAGGAGCGACTTCACCGCGGGAGACCCCACAAGGTCACGCGCGCGGACGGTGAGGTTCGTCGCAAGGCTGCGATCTCGCTGCGAGGCGGCCTCCGTCGCACACGAGAGCAGGCAGATCACCACGTCGATGTTCGCACCAGTAGGCAGGCCCTGCTCGGCAAGAACGCCCTCGGCCTGGTCATCCGTGAGGAGATCCGGGTCAGACTGGGTGCCCTTCACACGCGAGAGAAGGCCGTCGAGAACGTCGTCTTGCCAGTCGAGCCTGCGGGCGCAGCGCAGGCACGCGGCCGCGGCAGCATCCGCGCCGGTGTCCTGGAAGTGCCTGGCGAAGTTGCAGAAGGCACGCACAAGGTGGCGCACGTCGCTCGCACGCTCGAAGACCGAGTAGGTCAGGCCCAGGTACTCGTCAAGGTCACCGTTGGTGCGATAGAGCTCGGCGAGGTCAAGGCGGTAGGCGCAGTCGACGGGATTCCAGCGTACGGCCTGGCGGAGGGCCTCCGTCGCACCAGCGTAGTCGCCCTCGCTCACAAGAACGAAGGCGAGATCGGCATAGAGCCGGTCGAACGGCTCGCCCACGTCATGCAGCTCGCGCGGATCCCCCTCGATGCGGCGATAGCAGAGGCGCTCGAACGGCGTGGGGAAGCTGAACCACTGTTCGTCCTCGTTCGCGACGCAATTGCGGTCCGCGTACTCCTCCGCATCGTCAGCAAGGCGTTCTAGCAGCTCGACCGCAAGTTCGCCCTCGCCAGCCGCAATCAGGCCCTCGGCGGCCTCGAGCTCTTCCGTCAGGTTAGTGCGTTCGCTCATTTCGTTTCCTTTCGCGCCGCGCCCGAAGCCCGGCAGAGAGAGCCCGCACCGGCGTTGCCGCCTTTCGCGAGCGCAAAGTCTATCTGGCCCTTCTCGGGCGTGCACCCGGAGACCGTGACGGCAACGCGCTGGCCCAAGCGCCAGCTCCTGCCAGACGCCTCTCCGGTGAGGCACATCCTACCCTCATCGTAGGCGAACCATTCCTCGCCAAGAGCGCGAACGGGCAGAAGGCCTTCCGCAAACGTCTCGTCAAGACGGACGAAGAGCCCGTAGCTGGCGACACCCGTCACGACGCCCGAGTAGCTCTCGCCCACGTGACCTGCCATAAGCTCGGCCATCTTGACCTTCTGGCTCTCGCGCGCGGCGGCGTCCGCAATTCTCTCGCGGTCAGAGCAGGTGCGGCAGATCTGGGGCATGAGAGTGGCGGCGGACTTGCGTGCACGCTTATCGAGGCCCGCGTCTCCACCGTGCCCCATAAGTGCCTTAAGCGCGCGATGCACCGTCACGTCAGGATAGCGCCTGATAGGAGAAGTAAAGTGGCAGTACGCCTTAGCCCCAAGCGCGTAGTGGCCATCATTTCTAGGGAGGTAGATGGCACGCTTCTGTGCGCGCAGGAGGAGCGCGTTCGCAGGCGCCTCGGCCGGCGTTCCCTCTGCTCGGTCGATCAACGCCTGAATGACGAACGGGTCTCCCGAGATAAGCTTCTCGGCTTCGCCCACGCGAAGCAACTCGAGTTCGCGCAAGACGGGCACCGTCGCCATAAGCGGGTCCTGGGACGGCTGCTCATGGACGCGGAAAGCGCAAGGCAGCTCTTCCTCGTGACCCGCAAGCATGCCGGCCACGACCTCGTTGGCCACGAGCATGGCCTCCTCGACGAGCGAGGTAGCGCGTGTCCTCGTGCGGACGGAGACTCCCGTCGGGCGGCCTTCGTCGTCGAGCTCCACCTTCGCCTCGACGCTATCAAAGTCAATCGAGCCACGCTTGCGGCGAACTTCGCGGCGCTTCGCCGCGACCTCGTCAAGAGCGCGGAGCACCTCTGCCACGGCATTCGCCGGGACGTCCTCCTCGCACGCGAGGGCACTCGCATCCGCACGCCCCTCGAGCACGTCATCGACCTCGCTGTAGCTAAGGCGCGCCTTCGGGTGAATCGCCGAGCAACACGCGCGGGACGCACGAATCCTGCCCGAGGCGTCAAGGTCGGCAAAGACGCTCATGGCAAGGCGGTCTCGACCAGGCATGAGCGAGCAAACGTCGTCGCAGAGGCGCTCGGGGAGCATGGGAAGCACGCGATCAACGAGATAGGTCGAGCAGGTACGGGCGCGGGCCTCCAAATCGATGGAATCGCCCCAACGCACGTAGTGCGAAACGTCGGCGATGTGGACGCCCAAACGGTAGCCGCCGCCGGCAAGCCTCTCGCAAGAAACGGCGTCATCGAAGTCGCGCGCCGTAGCCGGGTCAATCGTGATGCAAAGCAAGTCACGCAAGTCCTCGCGCCAAGGCTGTGCGGCGAGCACCTCGGCCGCGTCCTCATGAATCCCCTCCGCCTGCGCCAGCGCGGGCTCGCCAAAGTGCACCGCGATGCCGTTGCTCGCGATGATGCGTTCGATGGGAAGGTCGAGGCCGTCGGGTCTACCAATGCGGCGCTCGAGCGTAACCACGCCAGCCTCATAACGAGCGGGATACGTGAGAATACGCGCCTCGACCACATCGCCCTCGGCAACGCCCAGGGCCTCGGCGCTCTTATCGTCTGGCAAGACAAAGAAGTCGCGACGGATGCGCTCGTCGAGCGGCACAACGGCGCCCAGCGGACCCGCGACCTCGAAGGTTCCCACGAAGCGCTCGCAAGCGCGATGGAGCACCCCCTGGACCACAGCCTGAGGGTCACCCGGGCCACGATGCACGAGCACGACGGTAGCCTCGTCACCGTCCATTCCCTCGCGAAGGCCACCGCGAGCCACGAGGAAGGTGCCCTCGGCAGTCTCGACCGTGGCTGATCCGGGACGCGCGACGTGGAGCGTTCCCGCTAACGCCGCATGCCGGCCCCGCATGGGACCGGCATGCTTCGCAAACGACTTTTTATGACGCTTGTGGGCCATCTAACTCCCTAGACCTTGAGGTAACGCCTCATGGCGATCATCGAGCCAAAGAGACCAATGATGAGGCCCATGGCAACGAGCAGGCCATACGTAGAGAGCGTCGCGTGAGTCGACACCGTGAAGCTGAGGAACGAGATGCGCTCGGCAAGCATCGGCAGGCCGAAGCGGCGGATGACCTCGAGTGCAGCGATGGAGAGCACGGAGCCGAAAATGGCCTGGAGCACGCCCTCCATGAGGAACGGCCCGCGAATGAAGCCGTTCGACGCTCCCACGAGACGCTGAATCGCGATCTCGCGGCGGCGCGCGGAGATGGAGAGGCGAATCGTGTTGTTGATGAACACGAAGGCCACGAAGGTGAGCAGCACGACGAGCACGAGCGTGATGATGCGAATCCAGTTCGTGACGGTAAAGAGGCGCTCGACGGTGCCCTGGCCGTACTGGACCTGGTCAGCGGGATCAGAGGTGGTGCCGTCGTCAGACTTGGTGACGTCTGCGACCTTGGCGAAGTCGCTATCGGAGCCAAGGCGCTTTGCCACGCCCTCGACGTCCTGCGGGTCCTTGAGCTTGATGACGAGCGAAGCCGGAATGGGATTGCGGTCGTCGAGCGCGGCCACGGCGTCGGCGGCGTTGCGCTTCGTCATGGTCTCACGATACTCGGCGAGGGCGTCGTCCTTGCTCTTATAGGTAACGGAGTCGACCTCATCCCAGCCCTCGATCTTGGTCTGGAGGGCGTCGACGTCGGCGTCGGCCGCATCGTCAGAAAGGAAGGCCTGGATGGTGACCTGGTCCTCGACGGTACCAACCATGCTATCGAGCAGCACGGAGCCCATCGCGAACAGGCCGATGATGAACAGCGACAGGAAGATCGTCACGACGGCGCCAAAGGTGGTGGAGCCGTTGCGCACGAAGTGATGCCCCGCCTCGCGGAGCGAATAACCAAAGTTAGACGGCGCCATAGTAGCCGTAGCCTCCCCTCTCCTGGTCACGAACGACGTGGCCGGCCTCAAGCGCGATGACGCGCTTGCGCATGGTGTCAACCATCTGGCGGTCGTGCGTCGCCATCAGGATCGTGGTGCCCGTGCGGTTGATTCGCTCGAGCAGCTTCATGATGCCCAGCGAGATCGCCGGGTCGAGGTTACCCGTGGGCTCGTCGCAGACGAGCAGCGGCGGGCGGTTGACCATCGCGCGGGCGACGGAGACGCGCTGCTGCTCGCCGCCGGAGAGCTGGTCGGGGTAGACATCCATCTTCTCGCCCAGGCCGACGAGGCGAAGCACCTCGGGGACCTGCGCCTTGACGACGGAGCGCGGCTTGCCGATGCACTCGAGGGCGAACGCCACGTTGTCAAAGATCGTCTTGTCAGGCAGGAGCTTGAAGTCCTGGAATACGCAGCCGATCTGGCGGCGGAGGTACGGCACCTTCCAGTTACGCATGGAGGTAAGGTCCTGGCCGGCGACCATGACGCGGCCGTGGGTGGGCTTGAGCTCGCGAGTGATGAGCTTGAGCAGCGTCGACTTACCGGAGCCGGAGTGGCCCACGAGGAAGACGAACTCGCCCGCGTAGACGTCGATGTCGACGTTCTCGAGCGCCGGCTTGTTGGGCTGTGCCGGATAGACCATGGAAACGCCCTGGAACGAGATGACCGGAACGCCTCCGGCATTCACCTGCGAGGTGTCCTCCTCCTTGGTGATGGGGGCGAAGGTCGTGGTGAAACCGGCCTCTGAGCTCGGGTCAAACGAGGTGCCGGCATCGGAATCGAACGAGGCTCCAGCAGTGAAGTCAGCACCGGGCATAACGTCGAGACCGTCAGCGCTAGCAAACGGATCCGCGATCTGAGAGGCGATGGAACTCATCTTCTGGGGCGTCGGCATAACCGGCGGCTGATAGGCGGTTCCCTGGGTGACAGGCTCGGCGGGAGCCTGATAGGCAGGCTCAACAGGGGCCTGCGGAGGGGTGGCCTGCGTCGCATCAGATGCGACGTCGGGCTGCGAAACGTACGGCGTGGCGACGTCAGGCTGCTGACCGTCCATGCCGTCCTGTCCCTCGCTGCTGCGGAAGTGGTTGGCCACTTATTGCTCCTTTTTTCGCGCGATAGGAAGGCAGATACGCGCTCCATAATAGCAAAGCCGAGGTTCGCCCCACAGAGGCCACACACGATGTTTCCCCTCGGCACACGCTTTATGCAGCTTAAAGGCCCCGCCGCTCGAACTAAAGGCCCCATCACTCGAACGCGCGGCACGAAAAAGCGCCCCCGAGTCGCACTCAGGGGCGCAGGCAAATCACTTTGGCCCGCCTTTAGGCGTTCTTGACCTTCTCCCAGTCAGCGTTGAAGGACGCGAGGCCCTTGTCGGTGAGCGGGTGGTGCACGCACTTCTTGAGCGCAGCGAAGGGCACGGTGGCGATGTCAGCGCCGATGAGGGCGGCCTGGGTCACGTGGTTGGGGGTACGGACGGAGGCGGTGATGATCTCCGGGCCGTCCTCCTGCTCCCAGTAGCCGTAGTCGTAGTTCTTGACGCAGGTAACGACGGTATCGAGCTGCTCGATGCCGTCATCTCCGATGTCATCGAAGCGACCGACGAACGGCGAGATGTAGCGAGCGCCGGCGCTGGCAGCGAGCAGGGCCTGCGGGGCAGAGAAGATAAGCGTCATGTTGACGCGGATGCCCTCGGTGGCAAGCACGTGGGTCGCAGGCAGAGACGCCTCGCAAATCGGGAGCTTAACGACGATGTTCGGGGCGATGGCGGCGAGGCGACGGCCCTCGGCGATCATCTCCTCGGTGGTCTCGGCCGTGGACTCGGCAGAAACGGGGATGTCCTTGCAAATCTCGCAGATCTTGGCCATGTGATTCTCGAAGTCCGCGAGCTTGCCGCCCGTCTTGGCGTAGAGAGTCGGGTTGGTGGTGACACCGGCAAGGATGCCCCAGCTCTCAGCCTCGCGAATCTCGTCGAGGTCGGCGGTATCGATGAAGAACTTCATGCGGATCCTCCCAATTCATCTCGCTGTTACGTCTCTTTGGTGACAGTGGGACCTGGGTCCGTCGCATCGCGAGCAGACCAGCTTGGCTCCGCCCTCCCCCTTGGCGAGCGAAACCAGCCCTCGATACTATAGCCCCAGGGCTCCTAACCACATGCTAAATGTATGCGTATTGGAAGTCATTTGCTAGAGCATGTCGGTAAACGGCCAGGTAGAACGCTAATTATCTATTTTCGTTACGCGATTAACCAAACGCGTATACTCTTGATTTGTTCAACGCAATGATTGTCAAGAAGTATTTGACGTTTTCCGCCAGCGCAGGCGAAGGCTTCTTGACCGTTACGGAGGAGGCAGACATGGCCGCAGGAAGGGTCACGATCGTCGACGTTGCGAAACTCGCGGGAACTTCGACGGCGTCAGTCTCCTATTACCTCAACGGCAAGCTCGAGAAGCTTGGCGCCCCCACCCAGCAACGCATTGCGGCGGCAATCCGCGAAACGGGTTACGTGCCCAACGCTCAGGCCCAGGCACTCTCTGGCAAGCCAACCCACGTTATTGGCCTCGTGCTGCTCGACAACACGAACCTGTGGGCCGGCCAGATCCAGAGCGGAGTCGAGAGCGTCGCACGTGATGTGGGCTTCCAGACCGTTGTCTGCGGCACCAATTTCAGCCGCAAGAACGAACAGGCCTGCGTCGAGAAGCTGCTCTCGCTTGGCGTTGACGGCTTTATCATCCAGCCCACGTCGAACTTCAAGGCAATCCACGACCGCGTCCGTAGGGCGGGACGGCCCGTGGTCTTCTTCGACTGCGATACGTTTGACCTCTCCACCAGCTGGGTTAAGGCAAATCTTTACGATGGCGTCTACACTGCGATCCAGACCTGCATCGAATCGGGCTACGACCGCTTCGTGAGCGTTGCCGCGCCCTCTACGCAGATGTCGCTCCGCACGCGCATCGAACGTTCGAGCGCATTCTCAGACGTCCTTTCCGCGCACAACATCGACTACACCGAGATTCCCGTCAACCATGATGGGCCCTCGGTAACGGAGCTTTACGAGAAGTTCAAGTACACGCTCTCCCCCGCGCATCGCACGCTCGTCTTCGTCCAGAACCAGTGGGCCCTCTCCCGCGTTTTCCAAGCCCTCGAAAACAGCCGCGACCTCATGCCAGACAGGATTGGTCTTCTGGGCCTCAACTGCACGGAGTGGACCGCCCTCACGACGCCCACGATTTCGACGATCATCGAGCCGGTGCGCCAGGAAGGCCGCCTCGCCTGCCAAATGCTGCTAGAACTCCTGGACAACGAGGACGCACGCCCCAGGCAGGAGATCCTCTCCTGTCGCACGAGGTGGATGGCTTCCACGCTCTAGCTTCACCGCGAGGATTGCCGCCGCGTGGCCTGCCCCCGACCGCGAGGATTGCCGCCGCGTGGCCTGCCCCCCGGCCGCAGGGGTTGCCGCCGCGCCCCCGACATCGCCCGGAACAGAAAAGGGGCGCCAGGCATATGCCCGGCGCCCCTCGGCTTACCTAGTGGCTTTCGTCAGAGACTAGAGAAGGCTCTTGACAGTGGCCTCGAGATCAGCGGCGGTGAGCTTGAACTCCTTCTGGAGCCAATCAGCGGTGCCCACCTGGCCGAACTGCTCGACGATGCCGTGACGCTTGAAGGGCACGGCAACGGCGTTCTCGGCGAGGACGGACGCGACGGCGTCGCCCAGGCCACCGATGACACCGTGGTTCTCGAAGGTCACGATGGCCTTCTTGCCCTTGGCCTCGGAGAGGATGAGCTCCTCATCGAGCGGCTTGATGCAGAACATGTCGATGACCTCGGTGGAGATGCCCTGCTTCTCGAGCTCCTCGGCGGCGTCGAGGGCGTCGGAGACGAGGCGGCCGGCGGAGATGATCAGCACATCGGAGCCCTTGCAAAGGACGTTGCCCTTGCCAACTTCGAACGTGGAGCCCTCGGCGTAGACGTTGCGGATGGCCTTGCGGTCGCCGCGGAAGTAGTTGATGCCAGGCATGCCGGCGCAGGCCTCGACGACCCAAGCCATCTGCACGGCGTCAGCGACGTCGAAGACGCGAGCGCCCGGAATGGTGCGCATGATGGCGACATCCTCGAAGGAGGTGTGGGTGCCACCGTTGGCCGCGACGGAGAAGCCGGGGTCAGAGCCGTACATGTTGATGGTGTTGTGCGCGTAGGCGCCAGAGAGGAAGACCTGGTCGAACGCACGACGCGCGATGAACGGCGCGAAGGTGTGGACGAACGGGATGTAGCCCTCGGAAGACATGCCGGCGGCAACGCCCATCATGTTGGCCTCGGAGATGCCGCACTCGATGAAGTTGTCCGGGTTGGACTCCTTGATCTTGAGGGAGTTGCTGGCGCCGCCAAGGTCGGCCTCGAGCATCATGATCTTGTCGTTCTCAGCAATGAGCTTCTGGAGGGTGCCCATAACCACATTGCGAAGGTCAGCGCCGGTGGCGCTGCGGTCCTCAGCGAGCTTGAACATTAGGCGATCTCCTCCTCAAGCTTCTCAACCTGGGCGTTCAGGGCGTCAACGGCATCCTGGGCGGTCTTCTTGAGCTCAGGCGTGTTGAACTTGGGAGCGTGGTTGCTCTCCATCTCCTCGAAGGCCTTGACGCCAGCGCCCTTGACGGTGTCGAGGACGATGCAGAGGGCCTCGCCCTTGTGCTGCTTGGCCTCGGTGATGGCGGCGTCGACGGCCACGACGTCCTGGCCGTTGACCTTCTGGGTGTAGAAGCCGAAGGACTGCATCTTTGCGACGTAGTCGAACGGGTTCATGATGTCCTTGGTCCAACCATCAAGCTGACGCTTGTTGTCGTCGATGAAGACGATGAGGTTGTCCATCTTGTAGTTGGCGATGTACTGGAAAGCCTCCCAGCACTGGCCCTCGTTGAGCTCGCCGTCGCCCACGATGAGGTAGGTGTAGGCGTCAGAGCCCTTCTTGGCGAGGGCGGTGGCGATGCCGGCGGCGGTGGAGCAGCCCTGGCCGAGGGAGCCCGTGGTCATGTCGACGCCCGGGGTCTTGGTGCGGTCGGGGTGGCTCGGCAGGTTGGTGCCGCCATCGTTAAGGGTGAACAGCATGTCGCGGTCGAAGAAGCCGCGCTCGGCGAGAACCGAGTACCAGGCCGGGCCGGCGTGGCCCTTGGACAGCACGAGGCGATCGCGGTCCTCCCACTTGGGGTTCTTGGGATCGTGCTTGAGCTGCTTGCCGTAGAGAACGGCCATGACCTCGACGATGGAGAGCGAGCCGCCCAGGTGGCCGTAGCCACGGTGCAGCAGCATCTCGACGACGTCGCGGCGAACCTTAGCCGCCAGCAGTTCGAGCTCCTTCTGCTCCTTCTCTTCCATGAGACTCCTTTGGTCTAATGGTTACCGACAGAATTAAACGTTGCTTTTCCAGAGGAACGTCGCGCTCAGTGTATCCCATGCGGCACCCCTCGCCATCGCTCTTTTGGAAGAAATTTCGATAAAGCTGCAGGTGAAAGGCTTAACAAAGCCATCAATTACATAGAATTGCCGCGAAAGCGATGAGGGGCGCGGCCGCATGTGCAGGCCGTGCCCCTCATCTGTTAACCTTCCGTTTTCAAGGACCGGCGCACACGGCCTCCCCCTCGGCCGCGCCGGCGACCTCTTGCCCGATGCCCGCGCATCGCCACGTCAAAGGTCTACTGCCTCAGGCCTTCGCCAATCACGCTCGCAAGCTGCCCGGCGTCCGCAGCGGCGTCAAGAAGCTCGCGAATGCGCTCGTCCATGATCATGGCAACGGCGCGCGAGAGGAGATTGAGGTGGGTCTCCCCCGCCTCGTCCTCAGGAATCAGCAGCGCGATGACCGTACCCGCGTCGGAATGGTCGTACGAGGGCCATGACAGCGGCTCGGCCAGCGTCACGGCAATGACGCCGGGGCGCTTCACAACGGGAGACTTGACGTGCGGAATCGCGAACCCGCTCACGAAGCCTGTTGCGCCCAAAGCCTCACGCTCGAGAAAGGCCTCGTACGCGGCGTTAGCGTCATCGGCAAACCCGAGCTCGACCGCCTTCTCGCTCAGTCGTGCGAGAAGCTCCTCCCTTGAAGCCGCCTTTGCCCCATACAGAACCTGCGACGCGTCCATGCCAACCGTCATCTAATCATCCATCCCAGCGTTCACCAGCCAAATATCCGAGATTCAGGCTAGTTGGCAGCGGCGCGCGTCTCGTCGATGATCTTGCGGACGGCGGCGGCGTTAGCGGCGATCTCCTCCTCGGAGCCCTTAGTAAGCAGGCCACCCATGCCGGCGCAGTCGATGCCCTTCTCGATCCACTCGTGAAGGTTATCGAGGTTAATTCCGCCAGAGGCCATGAGCGGCATCCAGGGCGTCGGGGTCTTGAACAGGCCAACGAGGCTCGGACCATAGACGTTGGAAATCGGGAAGCACTTGACGAAGGCGGCACCGGTGGCCAGCGCGTGGTTGGCCTCGGTCATCGTGGTGCAGCCGGGCGCGTAGGGGATCTGATAGAGGTTGCAGATCTCGGAAACGCCCTCGGAGTAGCAGTTCGCGACGATGAACTGGGCGCCGGCCATGATGGCCATGCGAGCTGTCGCGGGATCCATGACGGTGCCCGCACCGACGATCATCTCGTCTCCGCACTCCTCCTTGATGGCGGCGATGACCTCGCCGGCGTTGGGCAGCGTGTAGCTGACCTCCATGGCCTTGACGCCGCCAGCGAGTAGGCCGCGAGCAATCTCGAGGCCGCGCTCGATGGTGGGAACGCGCACGACGGCAAACGCGCACGTGTCGTAAAGGGCCTGAGTAATGGCCGCCTTCTGCATCTTCATGATTGACTCCCCTATCCTTGCCCGCGCGCCTCCCCTTCGATGACGCGCGGATGGCTACCCGTGTCGCGAACGCGCCCGTGGCTTGCAATTCAGACGTGCCGCATACGTCAGGCTCCGATGAGCGCCCTGGCTTCGGAACCCTCCGTGGTGTTACTCGTGGCTGATGCCGTAGTGGTCGAGCATCGCGACGATCTTCTCGTCGATGCCGTCAGCGACCTCGTTGACCGGGAAGCGGGCGGGACCGACGGGATAGCCAGCGAGTTCGAGCGAGCGCTTGAGCGTCTGAGGCGTGGAACCGAGGTGAAGGATGTCGCGAATCGGCTCGACCTCAGCCTGCAGGCGCTGGGCCTCGGCGTCGTCGCCGGCTTCGAGGACCTTCCAGAGGTTGACGACGACCTCGGTGATGAGGTTGCCGGTGCCCGCAATCGCACCCGTGGCGCCAAGCGCGTGGGCGGCGGAGATCTTGCCGTCAGACCCCACGATCACGTCGACGTCGTGGCCAGCGGAGGCCTCGATGTAGCTCTTGAGGTTCTCCATGTCGCCGGAGCTGTCCTTCACGCCGCGGACGTTGTCGATCTGAGCGACCTCTGCGACGACGGAGGCGGGAATGTTCTTGCCCGTGGACTTCGGGATGTTGTAGAGCATCACGGGAATGGAGACGCTCGCGGCGACGGTCTCGAAATAGCCCTTGAGCTGATCATCGCTGATACTCATGAAGTACGGGTTGATGACAGAAAGGGCATCGGCGCCAATGGCCTCGGCGCGCTTGGACATCTCGACGGCATCGTGCGTGGAGCAGGCGCCGGTACCCACATAGACGGGAACGCGGCCAGCAACCTTCTCGATGACGAACTTGGAGAACTCGATGCGCTCGTCCGGGGTGCAGACGTGGAACTCGCCGTTGGAGCCAAAGGTGAAGATGCCGCTCGCGCCACCGGCGATGAGCTTCTCCACGAGCTGCTCGCCCGCCTCGTAGTTGATCGACTGGCTCTCGTCACGGTTGAACGGGGTGACCATCGGCACGATGACGCCGCTAAACGTTGCCATGCTTTCTCCTTCTCACTTGGCCTGGCGCTCGCGAGAGCACTCTGCCAACTGGCCTGCGCTTGGCCTGGCGCCCGACAGGAACCGGCCATGCGAATTAACTACTACTTGTGCTTCTTTACGTGATGACGAGCCATGCACTCCTCGATCTGGTCCTCCAGGTCATCGAGCGTGTCCTTCATGAAAGGCCTCGTGATGCCCACGTACTCGTAGCCCGCAGGATGGGTGACCCAACTGCCCCACAGGAGCAACCTGAGCGACGAACCCTGGCGCACAATCGAATAGCCTTTGATCTGCTTGTAGGGAACGACGACGGCCTTCGTTAAGGCGGCCTTCTTGTAGATCGTGAGCTCGTTCGGGCCAAAATCGCAGACGCCGACGTGCGCGGCGTACTTGCCAAGCAAACGGCCCATGCGCTTCGAAATGAACCAAACGGCGGTGATGGCGACAACCACGACCAGCAACAGCGCGATGTTTCCCGTGACGTCTGCGAGCGCGTAGGCGCAGACCGCCGCGAACAGGATGGCGAAGACGAGAACAAGCAGGCCCAGCCCACACACGAGCAGGCGGGTGCGGTCTTCCTCGATCCTCAGCTCAACGTCACGTTCCTGCTGGTTGTCTTTGTCGGTCATGAGATAACTCCTAGGTCAAAGGGTGCGGCCCCGGGAGAGGCGACGCGTTGTGCCACCCCGGGGCCGCTAGAACGGCAGATCTTAGGCGAAGAAGTGACCGATCTCGTAGATGATCGAACCGACGATGTTGTAGTCAACGTTCGGGAAGGAAGCGCCAGCAATTCCAAGCTGGGCGAAGGCCGGGTAGAGCACGAGCGGGCCAGCGCACAGGAAGATGCCGACCAGGAAGGAGCCGAGGAAGGCGCCCTTCCAGCCACCGTAGGCGTAACCGCAGACGCCGCAGGTGCCGCCAGAGAAGAAGCAGATGCCAGCGGCCGGGATCATGATGGTCTCGCTGTGGAAGGCGACCATGAGGGCCATGGCGACGAGGCCGCCGAGGAAGGAGCCGATGAAGCCGATGATGACGGCGTTCGGGGCGAACGGGAAGATGGCGGGGCAGTCAACGGCCGGGCGAGCGTCGGGGATGAGCTTCTCGGAGATGCCGACGAAGGCCTCGGTGATGGCGGCGATGAACTGACGGACACCGTAGATCAGGACGGACATGCCGGCAGCGAACTGAAGGCCAGCGAGGAACGGCCAGATGAACCAGAGGTCATTGCCGAAGTAGGACGTGAAGGCCTTGCCGGAAGCGAGCTCATCACCGAAGTGGCCAGTCACGAAGCAGGCAATGGTCACGATGTAGAACAGAACAATCATGAACAGGGCGACGGAGAACACGAAGTCCTTGAAGAGCTTGAAGAACTCGGGGAGCTGCTTCTCCTCGGCCTGGGGAGCATCGAGCTCGCCATCGGCGCTCTTCTTGGCGAAGAGCTTGCCCACGTAACCGGCGAAGGCATAGCCGATGCAGTTGAAGTGGCCAATAGCGATGGAGTCATCGCCAACGAGCTTGTTGACGAAGGGCTGGCAGAGCGTCGGAAGAGCGGCACCGCAGATGCCGAGGATGACGCCGCCGAGAATGACGGTGACCATGAACGGGGCGCCCAGGGAGATGAAGACGAGGGCGAGGACGCAGGCGAAGTACAGGAAGTGCTGGCCGGTCAGGAAGACGGCCTTGAACTTCGTGAACTTAGCGAAGACCAGGTTCATGATGAAGCCCAGAACCATGACCATGGCAACCTCGGTGCCGTAGGTCTGGAGAGCGAGCGAGGTCGCAACCTCGACCTGGGTCACAACGCCGGAGACCTGGAAGGCACGGCTGAACATGTCAGAAAAGACGGTGACCTGGGAGCTCATGGCACTGGAGCCGATGTTGAAGACCATAAAGCCAATCATGGTCTTAACGGTACCGGAGAAGACGTCCACCGCGGACTTCTTCTGCAGCAGGAGGCCGACGAGGGCGATGACGCCCATAATCACCGACGTGTCCCTGAGCTGCGCGAGAATGGCATCAAGCATGTTGATTTCCTCTCAGCTGATTTGGACAAAATTACCTAACGGACGGGCTCTGACCCATCCGGCTAAGCCGAAACGATTTGTGCGATGGGTCCGGCGGCCGCAAGCTTTGGGCGTTACGCACAAGACTTGCGGCGCCGGATGACCTCAGACGCCTACTTGGCGTCGTGCTCCTGAACCCAAGCGGTGAGCTTCTCGGTGATCTCACCCTTGTTCACGATGTTCGTGATGCCCACGGCAGACGGTACGCGAGAGTCATGGGAGAGCTCCTCGGTGAGGTCGCTCATCGTGATGACGAGGTCACCGTTGAAGCCGTTGATGGAGTCGAGGTTGCCGTGCTCGGTCTCGATGGGGAGGTTGTGCTCCTTGATGACCTGATCGCACTTGATCTTGAGCATCATCGAAGAGCCCATGCCGGCGCGGCAGCAGACGAGTGCACGATACATTTGTTACTTCCCTTCCTTAGCATGGACGAGGTCCATGACATCCTGTGGCGTGTTGGCGGAGTCAAGCTGATCGAAGAAATCCGGGTCAGCAAGCAGCTCGACGAGGGACTGCAGGGCGCTCAGGTGCGCGTCGCTGTCCTTGGCCGCGAGCGGGAAGAGGTACTTCACCGGGTCGTTGGCCTCGGAGCCAAACTCGACGGGCGTCTTCAGCGTGACGATGCCGATGGCGCTCTCGAGGGCACCGCACTCGGGGCGCGCGTGCGGAAGGGCGACGTGCTCGGTCAGCACGAAATAGGGGCCTAGCTCCTCCTTGCCCTTAATGATGTCGGCAACGTAGCCCTCGGTCACCTTACCGCCATCGACCATGGGCTGGGTGGCCTTGTAGATGGCATCTTTCCAGTCGGCAGCCTCAACGTTGAGCTGCACCAGGCTCGGATCAAGAAGATCGCTTAGCATCCGTTCGCCCTCCTTTATTGACGCGCATTTACGTCTTATGAACGTTACGCAGACGATTTTTCCACACCCATCGGTATCGGGGCGACTATTTTTTTTCGAACGGTATTCACGTCGCCAAGCGACTGTGTTTTAACCGCGACCGGTAGTATTTTGGCAGCTAAACAACGCTTTTATCTCGAATTACATAGTTCGTCGTTTTGATAATTCGACAAATTATTTATAACTTCAGTTCGTATACTTAGTTCGTCTCGCACATAAAAGAATATTCATTCTGCCGTTCACCGATTTATGAATATGGTCGTTGTGTTTTATGGTTGTTCTCTCGTAAACTCACCCCTGTGCCGATCGAATAGATCGGAATGATCAACGAACCCCTAGAACGTTCATAAAAGGAGAGCTGACCCCATGCGAAGGAGCAATGCGTTCGTAGCGGCAAGACGAGACGCCATCATGGCTCTCCTCGAGCGAGACGGGCAGGCAAGCGTGGCGGAGCTGGCAGAGCACTTCGAGGTGTCGCAACTCACGATCAGGCGTGACCTCGACTGGCTCGAGAGCCGCCACGTTCTCTCGCGCCAGCATGGAAGCGCCTCCCTCCTCAATCCACTTGGGCGCCCATCAGGGTCCCAACGCGTCAGGGCCAATCGAGCCATTGCCCGCGAGGCGGCAAAGTACGTCTGCGACGGCGATTGCATATTCATCAACGGCAGCTCGACGGCTCTCTCCATCATCGATTTCATTGAGGCGCGCGACGTCACCGTCGTCACCAACAACGGCAAGGCCCTCCTCATGGGCGAGCACCCCGCTCTCTCCATCCTTCTTACCGGCGGGGAGATTAGGCCGCCTCGCGCCTCAATGACGGGAGAAATCGCCATGGATAACGTGCGGCGCATCCGTGCAAAGAAGTGCTTCCTCGGCTGTACCGCCATCTCTGTCGCCGATGGCATAACCTCCGCAACCGCCCCGGAGCCCGTCGTCAACGCGCTCATGCTTTCCCAATCAGACGAGCACTTCCTCGTGGCAGATTCTTCGAAGATTGGCCGAACCTCAAGCTTCCCGTTTGGCACGGTCGATGACATCGATACCCTCATCACCGACACCGGCGCAACCCCTGAGGAGGTCTCTGCGTTTCTAGCCCATGGCGTAAGCAGGGTCATCCGCGCCGAGCCCGGCCTCGAGGTTGATGCGGACGAAATGCCAGGGCTGCTTTAAGCCTCGCGGCGGGCCAGCGCCCCAATGATTACCCCGCGCGAGCAAATCCGCTTCGAGCATTTCGAATGACAAACTGAAGGAGTCCCATGGTTCAAGAGAACGACCCTCGCTACCGACCCGTCATCATCTTCGATTTCGACGGCACGCTCGCGGACACGGAGGGCTACATCGTCGCCGCCGCAACGCAAGCACTTTCCGAAGCGGGGTTCACGCCCGAGCAGATGGGTGACGTAAGCCGTGTTGTCGGCCCTCCTTACCCCGGCGCCTTCGCAGCCATCTACGGCGTTAGCGAGGAGGAGGACCTCGCCATCACCAAACGATACTTCGAGCTCTATGACTGGAAGAATCCCGCAAGCCACGAACTCTACCCCGGGATGCGGGCTCTTTTGGAGGACCTCACGAAGCACGGAAAGAAGCTGGCCATTGCAAGCTCTAAGACCCGGATGAGGCTTGGCTTCTGCATTGAAGACCTTGCCCTAGACAGCCTCTTCTCTTGCGTCTTTGCCAAGGAGGATGTCGACGGAGGAGGAAAGGCCAAGCTCATCCGCATGGTCATGGAGGAGCTCGGCGCTAGTGCCGATCAATGCGTCATGATCGGCGACCGCTTCTACGACATTCAGGGCGCCCGCGCCGCGGGCACGGCAAGCATCGGTGTCACCTTTGGCACACACAAGCGTGCTGAGCTCGAAGAGGCCGGTGCAGACGCCGTGGTGGACTCCATCGACGAACTACACGAAGTCCTGCTGGCATAAGCTTTGGGCGGACCCGCACTGCGGGGCTTTGCTCGCCAAACATACATACGTGCCAACGCGATACAAGAACGCGCCCTGGACCCATTTGGTTCTAGGGCGCCTTTGCTGGCCTTTTAGTTCCGGGACGCGCTTACTGGTCTTCGTCAGCAATGCTCGCAGGCTCTTTGCCGCCCACGACCCAACGATGATACGCGACGACAAACGGGTCGAGATCGCCGTCAGACAGCACGGCATCGACGTTACCCGTCTCGCATCCCGTCCGAAGGTCCTTGACCATCTGGTAGGGATAAAGCACATAGCTGCGAATCTGGTTGCCGAAGCCAATCTCCGTCTTAGGTCCGCGAAGTTCGTCGAGCGCCTCGGCACGCTTCTGAAGCTCGAGCTCATAGAGCTTCGAGCGGAGAATCTGCATACACGTAGCCTTGTTCTGAATCTGGCTGCGCTCGTTCTGGCACGTCACGACGATACCCGTAGGCAGATGCGTGACACGGACAGCGGAATCCGTCGTGTTGACGCCCTGACCACCGGGACCACTCGCATGGTAGACGTCCACGCGAACCTCGCCGGGATCAATCTCGACCTCGATGTCATCTGGCAGAACCGGAAGGACCTCAATGCCTGCGAAAGTGGTTTGCCGGCGCTTCTTGGCATCCGTCGGAGAGATGCGGACAAGGCGGTGCACGCCCTGCTCGGCGCGCAACATGCCATAGGCGTTCTTGCCGGACACGGTGATCGTGGCGCGATCAATGCCGATCTGCTCCGCCGCGGGAGCATCGTTGATGGTGACCTTCCAGCCGCGTCGCTCACAGTAGCGCAGATACATGTGCAGCAGCATGCTGCACCAATCCTGCGCCTCGAGACCGCCTTGGCCAGGCGTTATGTTGACGATGGCATCACCACCGTCGAACTCGCCCGTAAACCAACTCGCGAGCTCGAGCTCAGAGAGGTCATGCTCAAGGGAGTCGAGGTTGGCCTCGCACTCCGCGAGCAAGTCCTCGTCCCCCATCTCCTGTCCCAGCTCCCAGGCGGCACGGGCATCCTCGAGCTTCGCATGCGCGGCGTCAATGCCTGCGACATCTTCCTTCGCGCGGGCAAGCTTCGCCATCGTCTCGCGAGCGGCGTTCGCGTCATCCCAAAAACTGGGCTCAGCGCTCTGACGCTCAAGCTCGGCCACCGTTCCGCGGGCCTCCTCCACATGGAGATAACCCTCGACCTCGGCCAGCCTGCTTTCCAGAGCAGCGATTCTCTCGTTTGCGACCTCAGACACTAGCGATTTCTCCCGTGGCAGTTCTTGAACTTCTTGCCACTACCGCAAGGACAGGGGTCATTGCGGCCAATGCCCACATAGGGATCAGGGTCGTCCGCTTTGCGGTAGGTATGCGGCTTGGCATCGGAGGCCTTCGGCGAGGGAGCCGCGGCGTCACGACGCTCTGCGCGAACAGCGGGAGCCGTCCGCTTTGCTCGAGAGATGGTGGAAGTACGGGCACCGGAATCGCCATCAACCTCAGCGGGACCAGAGTAGCGCGCGCCCTCGAGGGCAGACGGAGCCATCTGCGAGTTCTGGGCGGGCACGGTGTTGCGACGAATGTGCAGCATCGTACGGAGGAAGTCCTCATACATCGTGTCGACGAGCTGACTGAAGGCGGCGTATGCCTCCTGCTTGTACTCGACGAGAGGATCGCGCTGGCCAAAACCGCGAAGGCCGATGCCCGTCTTGAGATAATCCATCTCCTGGAGATACGTCATCCAACGCGTGTCGATAACGCGAAGCATAACCTGGGCCGCGAGGCGCTGGGTGATCTCCTCGCCAAGGTCCTCGGTGCGCTTGGCATAGAGGCTCTCGACGTACTCGTCCATGATCTTCACGACGTCAGAGGTGTCAGCCTCGCGAGAAAGCTCGGGCAGGCCGTCCTCTCCAGTGAGCTCCTTGACCCAGGAGCGAAGACCATCGAGATCCCAATCCTCGATAGCAGTGCCCTCGGGACAGAACTCGCGAACCTCGCGCTCGACGGTCGCACTCGTGACCTCGCTGATGTGCTCAGTCAGATCCTTGCCGTCGAGAATTTTGTTACGCTCCTCGTAAATGACCTGACGCTGCTGGTTCATGACATCATCGTAGTCGAGGACACTCTTACGCATGGCGTAGTTGATTTCCTCGACCTTGCGCTGGGCACCTTCGATGGCCTTGGAGACCATCTTGGCCTTGAGGGGCATGTCAGGCGGCATGTCATACTTCGCCATCATCGCGGCGATGCGATCCATACGATCTGCGCCGAAGAGACGCATGAGGTCATCCTCGAGGGAGAGATAGAACTGCGTCTCGCCGGGATCGCCCTGGCGTCCGGAACGGCCACGAAGCTGGTTATCGATGCGGCGGCTCTCATGACGCTCGGTGCCGATAACCGCAAGGCCGCCAGCAGCAAGGACGCGCTCGCGCTCTTCGGCGCAAGACTCTTTGGCCCTCTTATTGGCATCCGCAAGCTGCTCGGGCGTAGCAGAATCCTCGGTGAGGCCCTCCTCGGCAAGAAGCTGACTGGCAAGCTCAACGGGATTACCGCCAAGCAGGATGTCCGTGCCTCGACCCGCCATGTTGGTGGCGATGGTAACGGCGCCCTCGCGACCAGCTTGGGCAACGATCTGGGCCTCGCGCTCGTGGAACTTAGCGTTAAGGACCTCGTGCTTGATGCCGCGCTGCGTAAGCATCTTAGAGAGGCGCTCGGAGCTCTCGATAGAGACCGTGCCGACCAAGACGGGCTGACCCTTGGCGTGGCGCTCTTCCACATCGGTTGCGACGGCCTGGAACTTATAGTCAACATTGCGGTAGATACGGTCATCGTGATCGACGCGGATCACCGGCTTGTTGGGCGGAATCTCGGTAACGGGAAGCTTGTAGATCTCGCGGAACTCCGCGTCCTCGGTCATGGCGGTGCCTGTCATGCCAGAGAGCTTGTCGTAGAGGCGGAAATAATTCTGAAGGGTGATGGTCGCCAGTGTCTGGTTCTCCTCGCGAACAAGCACGCCTTCCTTTGCCTCGACAGCCTGGTGCAGGCCCTCGGACCAGCGCCTGCCCTCCATGATGCGACCCGTAAACTCATCAACGATCTTGACCTCGCCGTCGAGAACGGCATAGTCCTTGTCGCGATGGAACATGTACTGGGCCTTCAGCGCCTGCTGGAGGTGATTGGCGAGCTGGCCAGAGAGGTCGGAGTAGATGTCTGCGCCAAGGCGCTCCTCGATTTTGCGAAGGCCTTGCTCGGTCGCGGCGATGGTGTGCTTCGCCTCGTCCATGATGTAGTCACCATCGGGCTCGGGCACGGGACCACCCAGCGGATCGCGCTCGGGCTCCTCGGCTCGAACGAGGCCGCGAACCGCGCGGGCAAAGTCCTTGTAGGTATCAGCGGACTTCGTGCCAGCGCCGGAAATGATGAGCGGCGTACGAGCCTCATCAATAAGGATGGAGTCGACCTCGTCGACAATCGCAAAATTGTGGCCGCGCTGCACGCGCATGGAAGCACGAGTAACCATGTTGTCACGCAGGTAGTCAAAGCCAAACTCAGAGTTGGTGCCATACGTGACATCGGCCGCATAGGCGGGAGCCTTGTCAGCGAGAGGCATGCCGTTCTGCAGCAAGCCAACTTCAAGGCCAAGGAAGTTATAGAGCTGACCCATCCACTCGGAGTCACGGCGAGCAAGGTAGTCGTTCACCGTGACAATGTGAACGCCTTTGCCAGAAAGGGCGTTGAGATAACCGGCAAGCGTAGACACGAGGGTTTTGCCCTCGCCGGTCTTCATCTCAGCAATGGTTCCCCTATGAAGCGCGATGCCACCCACGACCTGCACGTCGAAATGACGCATGCCAAGGACGCGATCCGAAGCTTCACGAGCACAGGCGAACGCCTCGGGAAGGAGATCGTCCAGCGTCTCACCTTTATCGAGGCGCTCGCGGAAAAGCACGGTTTGGCCCGAAAGCTCCTCGTCATCCATCTTCGCGAACTTGTCTCCAAGCTTCGCGACCTCATCGGCAATAGCGTTGTACTCCCTCAGCTCCTTATCAGAGCCAATGGACAAGATCTTCGAAAAGAGACCGGCCATGTCGTTCCCCTATTGTCTTCCGGGTCCACGCGGGCGAGCATGCCCCCAGCATTCTTTTTAGTCAGTATTTACTTTAGCCGTTGCTCGCCCATGCGTCAGGCGAGCAATTCCGCACCACAATATGCGCACCCGTTCTCGCCGCGTGCGGGGCTGCCCCTGCGCGCCTCCCATATCAATCGGGTTTCTTCCGCCAGTTTGTGATTGGCTACGGCTTTTTTGGGTCAGGACGCCCCGAGTCAGTCATCCAAGAGCCGATCTATCGACCTTTACTCCAGAGGTGGCCCCAACTTCCATCCTCACGTTTTCGCGAAACCACTTCGATTGCCGTTCGTCATTGAGCCTTAGCGCCGCCTCAGACCCTTTGAGCATCGCATCCACATAGCGCTGAGACAATTCCTCGTGTCGGCGCCGGTACTTCCCATCCGGATCGCTAACAGGCACGTAGGAACCTCCGCGGTAGAGCCCCTCAAGTTTGAGGCATAGGGCCACCACCTCGGTTTCCGGCAGACCACCACCTACAATTAGCCTTGCGAGACGCTCGAATTCGTCGACGTCGCACCGAACCAACGTTTCGTCGAGCCAAATTCGACCCTGACCGCTTGCTATGTAGTCAATCTCCCCCGCAACCTGGCCACAAGCCGCACGCAAGGCGCTCAGCACGCTATAGAAGCTCTCCCTGCCTCGAATAAGATCCATTTCGGGCCAGAGCTGAACGATTGCCTCCGCCCGAGACATCGTATGTCCCGGGGTCAGAGCGAGCATGGCAAGAAGATCACGGGCCCTTCTCCTTCTCCATGCGCCCTCCCGTATCTTGACGCCTCCCTTTCGAGCCGAAAACCCTCCCAGCACATTCACGTCAAGAACAGGATCGCCGCCGGGATCGAGCCCCTCCGTAAACGGTACGGTTGAGTTTTGCGGCGACGCATGAAACGCGACGCTCGCATCACCTTGCCCCACGCACGATGGCTCTCCATTAGGCACCCATGATGGCGGCAGCTCGCGTAGAATGCGCTGCCCCACGGCCCCGTCATATTTTGCCAAATAGGAGACGAGCACTTTGCTGCTTAGACTTGGGGTAGTTTCTCCCATTTCGTCGACAAGCGTTGACACGCCTTCGGCGTCTCTTCGCCCCAGAGCTTCGTGCAGTCTATCCAGCAGCGCTAAATCCGAGCTCGCTTCCGAGGTGCTAACTTCCCACGCCGAGCCCAAGTCGCCGCTTTCCCCGAACTTCAGCAATGTTGCGCGCTCCATAATGCGGGCAACAACAATTGCTTTTTCATCTCCTGCGGTCTTTGCATACCCAAATGCTGCCGCAGCATGGACATGGGCGCGTCTGAAACTCGCCGACGCGAAATCCGATAGACCCCCCGCGATGTTTGCCCACGAAGCAGCCCGCCACTCTCCTCGCACAGCATAGCTCGATGCACAGCGATCGCTCTCAAGCGAGCCGTCAGCACTTCCGGAGAGAAGCCGCGCTGCAGAGAGGACAAGATGCGTCGAGTTCCTCATCTGGGGCGGCACGTCGCCGGCGAGCAACTCCTCCGCTCGAGCAACAGTCGCCGCGTCTCCAAGGTTTGGCGGATCCCCAACTATTTCGCGCGCCGCCTCGAAATAGATTGCGAGGACCGCCGAGAGCACAGAGGGATCGCTGGATTCAGCAGCATCATTTTTCGCAAGCAGCATCTCCCTAAACGCTTCAACAAACGACATATTGAATCCAAGGGAGAGCGTCTTTCCTATAAGAGCGAGTTTGCCCACTAGAGGATGGCTTGACGACATGGAAGAATCAAACCAACTGGGAGATAGTGTGTCGCTCTTTTCGGACCGACAGCGATGCATCGCCTCAAGTAGTTTGATTTGTTGCTCGTGAATCTTGGCACGCTCGCCTGAAATCATGAATCCGGCAGCCGCATCAGCAACGCCAGAAGAGCCCGCCCCTACGCCGAAGAGCTCAATGATTCTAGCGGCAGCGCACATCCTTGGATCGCGACCCGAGGCGAGCACGGTCCTTACTACTGTCCCAGTAAGCCCAGCATCAATCATCTCGAGCGGATACTCACCGACAAGGGACTTAAGGATGCGTTGGTCACTTGATGCAAGGGCGATTGCGCTTGCCCTTCTCATCTTTCCGTTGGCGGCAAGATGCTTCACTAGAGATGCAATTAATTCCTCATTGCCTTTTTCGCGTTCAATCAACGCCTTTGCTACAACGGAGTCTTCGCACGGGACAACGTCGAATCGGTCATTTCTTAGGTCGATACCAAATAGAGGACACGTCTCGGCTATTTCAGCCAGAATGTCGCCTGAAACCCTAATCCCAAGAGAAGACAGATTAGATACCTCGCCCTTACCAAGAGCGAGAAGGACCAGGCGGAGTTCAAGTTCCTCCTCAATCAGGCTAGAACGCAAAGCATTAGAGAATAGGTCGGCAACGCAACGATTCCAATAAGAGCCCGAAGGAATGCGGCCAGGATAAACACGCGTGACCCGAAGGTTCGAGATGAGAGAAGGAATGCCGTGAGTACAGCGCATGACATCCTTAGCCGAGAGCCCACCCAACATGGGCTCCCAGGCAGACAGCTCCCTATCATCGACAATTAAATCGCCAGCTCTAACAACCCTACAAGGCGGAAGGAACTCGAGAAGAGACTCAGAATCCTCGCGAAGAACGATTAAAACAAGGCAGTTACCAAATGCAGCCGAGCATATTGTTCGCGTGACTCTTCCAAAATATGGGTCGTCCATCCCCCAAAGGCCGTCGATGACCAGAAGCTGACCGCAGGCGCCGTCAAGAGACAGGCGAGCCACGCTCTCTTTCACTCGAGCTCGCAATTTACGGCAAGCCGTATCAGGAGAAACCCCGGCAAGGCGGACGCAAGTAGTCTCATACCCAGACGCAGAAAGCGAACCAATGAGCTGGGAAGCGAGAACATGCTTCCCCAAGCCTTTTTCAGAGGAAAGAACAAGGAGCCGATCGCGCGCCAAAGATCCCAGAAGATCTGCAACCAGACGAGTTCGCTCGACAATAGACAGGGAAGAAGCTGATTGAGAAGACGATTTCTTTCTCCCTCTTCCCTTGCCCTCTTTCACACCAACAGTCTCTTCGCCGGAAGAAGCCGAGCAGGCAACGACTTTATAGCCGCGAGCACCGTTATCGTTCATTGGAGTCCCTCCTATAACTAATTGGGACTCGAAGACTACAACCGCGAGTAAACAATATTGTCCACTGAGCCTAATTAACCCGTAAGCGGTTGTCGGACTCTCTGCATGAATTAATGCCCAGCCTCTTTTACCAGGCATTTGCCAAAACCTAACGAGAAGATCTGGCGAAAAACAGAACAATTACTACCGGTGAACGGTGAACGGTATATCTATAGGTGAGACAAAAGCAAAGGGATATACCCAAGTTGGCACAGTCCGGCGACAAAGGATATCGAGAGATGCAAAGCAAAAGGCGCCCCGCCATCTCATCCGATGGCGGGGCGCCTCTGTCGTGGCTTGGGATGGCGCGAGCCCGCGGAACGGTGCGGCGCAGGCTCACGTCGGTCGCAGGGGCAGCCGGGGTCGAGTCGACCACGGGAAGCGGCATCGATGAAAGCGAGAAGGAGTCGCCGCGCCCGGACAAACAAAGAGACCCCGCCCAAACGAAAAACGGGCCCGCCGGTTGGATCCGGCGGGCCCACTAAACAGCAAATGCCCCTCGTTGGTCAGCGACGTCCTGCTCTCCCACGGACTACTCCGCAG
>USBN01000012.1 GCA_900552935.1 uncultured Coriobacteriaceae bacterium
TGGACCTTGGGATTAAGAGTCCCCTGCTCTACCAGCTGAGCTAACGGTCCGTGCTATGTATCTTACACCCTGGCGAGTGCAAGCGGAAGTACATGGTGGACCGTCAGGGACTCGAACCCTGGACCTTGGGATTAAGAGTCCCCTGCTCTACCAGCTGAGCTAACGGTCCGTGCTTGTCTAAGATGGGGTGGGTGAAGGGGCTCGAACCCTCGACCTACGGAGCCACGGTCCGTCGCTCTGCCAACTGAGCTACACCCACCATCTGGCCACCTCTTGAAGCAGCTCGTCTATTATGCACACCACATCCGATCCATGCAAGGGGAATTTTTAGATTTCTTTGAAGTTATGTCGAAATAAACGTTGTCCAGGCTTGTGACCAGGTGTTTCTCATCGACTCACCCAAAAAGAAAATCAAAAATCAAAGAGGCCAGGGAACAAATTGCCCCCTGGCCTCGACAACTCATGGTGCGCCCTGAGCGATTCGAACGCTCGACCGTCGGATTAGAAGTCCGGTGCTCTATCCAGCTGAGCTAAGGGCGCGTGACTCCGGCTTCGCTCGCCGGTCAACCCATTCTAGCGCAAGACGCCACGATTACGACAAGAGACATTCGCAGCTCGAGCGGCCGACCCCACTGGACGAGACACGCAGACCCCGCGGCAAGCTCGAGGCAGGCGCCACGGCGGCAGGGCCATGATGGCCTGGGTGAGAAACGCTGGCCCCGCGGCAATCGCGCAGGGCTCGCCCTTCCCGCCAAAAAACGCCCGAGCGCCCGTCTGAGCGCCTAGAGCAGGAGCTCTGCCACCTGGACGGCGTTGGTGGCGGCACCCTTGCGAATCTGGTCACCGCAGCACCAGAAGGTGATGCCGCGACCCTGCTCGGGATTGGAGATGTCACGGCGGATGCGACCGACCCAGATGAGGTCCTGGTCACTCGTGTAGAGCGGCATCGGGTAGCGGTCGCGCGCGACATCAGCGGTGAGGTCGTCGACGAGCTTCACGCCCGGAGCCGCGGCCAGGGCCTCGCAGGCGTCCTCGAGCGAAACGGGTTCCTCGAACTCCAGCGTGATGCTCTCGGAGTGCGAGCGCAGCACAGGCACGCGCACGCAGGTGCAGTTCACGCGCAGCTCGGGCAGATGCATGATCTTGCGGCCCTCGTTCTGCAGCTTCATCTCCTCGGACGTGAAGCCCTCGAACTTCTCGGAGCCAATCTGCGGAATGAGGTTGCTCGCGAGCTGGTCGACGAACGCGGTGGGCTCAGGCAGCTCCTCGCCGCGGCCGATGGCCCCCAGCTCGTTCTCGAGCTGGCGCATGCCCGGCACGCCAGCGCCGCTCGCGGCCTGGTACGTGCTCACGATCATGCGCGAGACGTGACCGAGCTTGTGCAGCGGCCATGTGGGGACGAGGCCGATGATCGTGGCGCAGTTGGGGTTCGAGATGAGGCCCTTGTTCCAGGCGACGTCCTGGGGGTTGATCTCCGGGACGACAAGAGGCACGTCCTCGTCGAGGCGGAAGGCGTGGGAGTTGTCCACCACCGTGGCGCCACGGCGGACGGCCTCGGGCAAGAGCGCCTTGGCGATGTCGTCATCCGCGGCGCCGAGGACGATATCCATGCCCTCGAAGGCCTCCGGACGCGCCTCCTCGATCACGACCTCGCGGCCGCACCACTCGACGACCTTGCCCGCAGAGCGCGCGCTCGCCAGGAGCCTAAGCTCCCCCACCGGGAAGTCACGCTCGGCCAGGCACTCGAGCATCTGCGTGCCAACGGCTCCCGTGGCACCAAGGATCGCTACGTTCTTCTTGTCAGCCATGAGTTACTCCTCGTCAAGGAACGCGTCATAGACGGCGCGGATGGTCTTCTTGAAGTCGGCGTCGTTCACACCGAAGATGATGCTGATCTCCTGGGAGCTCTGGGTGATGAGGCGGATGTTGATGCCCTTCTCGCCCAGCTCGTTGAACAGGCGGCCCGAGGTGCCTGGGCGGTTGGACATGTTGCGGCCAACCACGCTGATGAGGGCGAGGTGGTCGATGATCTTGACCTCGTCGGGCTTGAGCTCACGCTGGATGTCGGCCACGATCGAGTAGATCTTGTCGTGCACGTCAGCGCCGTTGACAACCACGCCGAACGAGTCGATGCCCGTGGGCACGTGCTCGACGGAGACGCCATAGCGCTCGAAGATCGCGAGCGCGCGGGCGAGCAGGCCAACGGAGCTGCCCATCTTGGCCTTGGCGATGTGGACCGTCAGGAAGTCCTTCTTGCCGGCGATGCCCGTGATGACGGGGTCGTCTTCGGTGGGCTCGACGCGCTCCTGGATGATGGTGCCGCGCTCCTCCGGGTGGTTGGTGTTGAGAATCGCGATGGGGATGTTGGCCTCGCGCACGGGGAAGATCGCCTCCTCGTGCAGGACGCTCGCGCCCATGTAGGAGAGCTCGTGCATCTCGTCGAAGGTGATGCGGCGAATGGCGCGCGGGCGCTTGACGATGCGCGGGTCGGCCGTGAGGAAGCCCGAGACGTCCGTCCAGTTCTCGTAGAGGTCCGCGTTGAGGGCGCGAGCCGCGATGGCGCCCGTGATGTCGCCGCCACCACGGCTGAAGAGCTTGATGTCGCCCTCGCTCGTGGCGCCATAGAAGCCCGGGAGCACGAAGCTACCCTCGCGCACGACGAGGTCATGGATGCGGTCGCAGGTGCGTTCCATGTCGAGAGACCCGTCGTGGTGGAAGCGCACGTACTCGGCGGCGTCCGCGAACGGAAGGCCCAGGTACTCGCTCATAAGTCGGGCGGTGAAGTACTCGCCACGGCTCACGATGTACTCGGTCGAGTATTCCTTGATATGCGCGGCGAACTCGTCGAACTTCTCGGCCATGGGATAGCTGAGGCCAAGCTCGGTCGCGATGTCGACGAAGCGCTGCTTGATATCCGCGAGAAGCGGGGTGCAGTCGACGTGATAGGTGCGGTGCGCGTCGACCAGATAGAGGAGGTCTGTGATCTTGTTGTCCTCGGAGTTGCGCTTACCCGCGGCAGAGACCACCACGAAGCGACGGCCCTCGTCGGCCTCGATGATGCGCTTGACCTTCTTGAACTGGCCGGCGTCTGCGACGCTCGATCCGCCGAACTTGGTGATCTTGATCATGTGACTCCTCGTCAAGGTCGATCCCTGAGCGCCTCCGCGCCCCGTTCCAAACCTCCGCCAGGCAGCCCGCCTGTTACCAAACGGTCTCAGCTGGGCTTTGAGCGGCCCGGATGCCACTCCCCGCGCTATTATGCGGAAAACGTCCTGAGCGCCCGCGGAAACAGGTTCGCGGGCAAACGCGCCGACACGCAAGGAGAAGAGCAGTGACTACGTTCTACCACAGCACACGCTCGCGAAACGAATCCTTAACAAGTAAGCAGGCAATTCTCGAGGGTATCGCCCCAGACGGAGGCCTGTTCGTTCGCGATGACGTCGCCGAGGGCGCGCCTTCGCTCGAGAGCCTGCTCGCCGGCACCTATCAGGACCGCGCGCGCCTCGTCCTCGGCCACCTCCTCGACGACTTCACCGCCGAGGAGATCTCCGGCTGCGTCGACGCCGCGTACGGCCCTAACTTCGACTCCCCCGCCGTAACGCCCGTCGTCCCCTGCGGCGACGATTGGACGCTCGAGCTGTGGCACGGCCCGACGAGCGCCTTCAAGGACATCGCCCTCCAGATGCTCCCGCAGCTCATGCGTGTCTCCCGCGAGGGTGACGGTCGCAGCGTCATGATCGTCACCGCGACGAGCGGCGACACCGGCAAGGCAGCCCTCGAGGGCTTCGCCGACGTTGCCGGCACCGGCGTCACCGTCTTCTACCCCCACGGTAAGGTCTCCGACGTCCAGCGACTCCAGATGGCCACCCAGCGCGGCGAGAACGTCGCGGTCTGCGCCATCGAAGGCAACTTCGACGACGCCCAGACCCAGGTGAAGCGCATCTTCGCGGACGTGGCCCTGCGAGAGCGGCTCGCGGAGAAGAACGTCGTGCTCTCGAGCGCCAACTCGATCAACGTGGGTCGCCTCGTCCCGCAGGTCACCTACTACTTCGACGCCTACGCCCAGCTCGTGGCCACGGGCAAGCTCAAGAGCGGCAACGCGATCGACTTCTGCGTGCCCACCGGCAACTTCGGCGACGTACTCGCCGGCTACTACGCCAAGCTCATGGGCCTTCCCGTGCGCAAGCTCATCGTCGCCTCTAACGCCAACGACGTCCTAACGGACTTCATCACCACCGGCACCTATGACCGCAGGCGCCCCTTCCACAAGACCATCTCGCCCTCGATGGACATCCTCGTGTCGTCCAACCTCGAGCGCCTGCTGTTCTACCTGTCCGACGGAGACTGCGAGCTTGTGTCCTCCCTCATGAAGGACCTTGCCGAGCAGGGCTTCTACACCGTGCCCGAGCGTGTCCTCGAGCGCCTGCACGAGACGTTCGAGTGCGGACGCGCCGATGACACGGCTACGCGCGAGACGATCCGCGAGACCTGGGAGCGTCAAGGCGTCATCCTCGACCCGCACACCGCCGTCGCCCGCCACGTCCTCGAGGCTCGCCCGGCGGACGGCGTCGCCCGCGTCTGCCTCTCCACGGCAAGCCCCTACAAGTTCTCTGCGGACGTCCTCGCGGCACTCGGCCACGACACGACCGACATGGACGGCTTCGAGTGCATGGACGCGCTCTTCGAGGTCACCGGAGCCAAGGTGCCCGAGGCGCTCTCCGCCCTGCGTGACGCTCAGGAGAGGTTCTCCGACGTGGTGAGCGTTCCCGAGATGAGCGGCTACGTCGAGGACGCGGCGGCGAGGATCCTCGCATGATCCGCATATCCGTCCCCGCCACCAGTGCGAACCTCGGCATAGGCTATGACACGCTGGGCATGGCGGTCTCCCTCTACTCGCACTTCACGTTCGAGCGCGCCGACGAGCTCACGATCACCGGCTGTCCGGAGGAGTTCCGCAACGCCAACAACCTCGTCTACGTCTCGCTCGTCGACGCGCTGGCAGAGTGGGGCGAGGAGCCCTTTGGCGTCTCGATCGACATCCAGACCGAGGTGCCCGTCGCTCGCGGCCTGGGGTCTTCGAGCACCTGCGTCGTCGCCGGCATCATGGCCGCGGCGGCGCTCACCGGCCACACCGTCACGCGCGAGGAGCTCGTGGCGATGGCGACGCGCGTCGAGGGCCACCCTGACAACGTCGCGCCCGCGATCCTGGGCGCAGCCGTATGCTCGTTCACCCCTGACGGCCGCCTACCGCGCTGCCTACGCTACGACGTGAGCGATCGCCTCCGTTTCGTCACGGTGATCCCTCCCTACGAGGTTCACACGAGCGAGGCGCGCAAGGTCGTGCCGCAGGAGGTCCCGCTCTCGACCGCCGTCTGGCAGATGGGCCGCGTCGCGGGCCTGACCCGCGGCCTCGAGACGGGCGACGCCTCGCTCATCGCGGACGCCAACGACGACCGGCTGCAGGAGCCCTACCGCCGCGCCCTCATCCCGGATTACGACGCCATCCGCGAGACCTGCCTTGCGGGCGGAGCGAAGACGATGTGGATCTCTGGCTCTGGCTCGACCCTCATGGCCGTAACGGATGACACGATCGTGGCCAAGTTCCTCCAGGTTCGCCTCAAGGAACGCTTCCCCGAGTGTGAGACGCACATCCTCACCTGCGACACTTGCGGCGCGCAGATCGAATACCTGTAGCGACGAGCAACCCAAAGGCGACACCCGCGCAGTCAAGCGCCACGTCCGAGAGCTGCCCCGAGCGGCCTGGCACGAAGCGCTGGAGGGTCTCGTCCGCAGAGGGCACGATCACGCCCGGAACGACCTGACGCCACCCGGGACGACCTTCTTCCGGCGTGCTGCCGAGAAGGACTCCGAGCAGGGCGTATTCGAGGAAGTGCCCCGCCTTGCGCACGAGGAAGGACATGAGAGTCGCGTCCGTGACACCAAGTGCCTCGAAGGCAGGACGTAGGATGTCGACGACAACGGCGCTCTGAGCCGTGGATTCTGGTCCCGGGAAGAGCGACCTGCTCCAAATGAACAAGGCCCACGCAAAGACGAGAAGCCACCGCACCCACACGGGGACGCGGTGGCTTTTGGTTTTGCTGGTTGAGGCACCGGTGCGACAATCAGCAGCTCGCGAGGCGTCGGCGCGGCAGCCAGCGGCTCGCGAGGTGCCAGGCTCGATAAGAGCCACCCCTAGCCCTGCAACGCGAGGTGGCGAGCGGGAATATCGGCCGTGCCTCCGTTGATGACCTTGAAGCGCTTGCGGATGCTGTGATGCGCGAGTTTGCGGACGCTCTTGCTCTCGTTACGGGCAAGCTCCTGGTCGACGAGCATGTCGACGTAGCTGTCGGTATCCGTAACGTCAGGACGACCCGCCTGCGGCTTAAACGCCATGAAGATGGTATCCGGCTCGAGGTGATCGACCTCGTCCAGTTCCTCGTCAAAAGAGGCCGGAGAAGGCGCAGGCACAGCGTTGGCGGCAGCCATGGCGATGTCCTCGTTGGTGCGCTCGTCAAGCGCGGCGAGGGCAACGGCCCACAGGTCCTGCTGCTGGTCGCTCCAGCGCTGGCCCCGAGCGGGGAATGCCTCGGCCGGATCGGCGAGACGGGTCGCGATGACTTCGCGGTCGCGCCTGGGCTCAACGGCGACGGAAGCGGGGCGCGCGGTCTGCGGCGCTGCCGCGGCGGATGCGGACTGCGGCGCTGCCGGCTGAGCGGCCTGCGCGGAAGCGGCGGCTGCGGACTGGGCAGCCTGCGCGGGTGCAGCCGACTGCTGCCTAGCCGCGACCTGGGCGGCCTGGGCGACCCAAAGGTCCTTCGCAGCGGCAGCGGCGGCGGGCGTCTGGGCGCAGAAGAGCACGGCGCTGTTATCCGCTAGCCCTTCGTTCACAGACTCCATGCCTGCGACGGAGGCCGTCGCGGGGCGCACCTCGTTACCAAACGCCTGGTCCCACCAAGCCTCCCCCACGTCACCAACGCTGCCATCGGCACGCGCGATGACGGGAAGTCCCTCCATCTTCGCAGCTCCGAGGCGCTCCTGGAGAACGCTAGCAACGCCCTTGGCACGCGCGGCCATGCGCTCGGCGAGGGTGATCTTGCGGACATAGTCCTCCGCAACGTCAGCGTAGTCGACGGAATCCGAGCCCTTCAGCCAGGAGTCCCAGGCGGCGTCCGCCTCGGCATCGTTCATCACGCCGTAGTGCGAGGGAACGGTGTAGCGGGTCTCCCTCTGCCTCTGGGCAGTGGCGGATGCGGGGGCGGCGTGGCCGGATGCGGGGGCGGCGTGGCCGGACGCGGAAGCTGCGGGGGCGGTGTGGTTGTTTGCGACGGGCGCGGCTGCGGCCGCGTGCGGCGCAGGCTGGACGCGAATGTTGCCCGTCTGTTCCCAAGATCCGGTCATGCCACGCTGCGTGCTGCGCGCGGCATGGCGAGGCTGTTGCTCGGATACGACAGCCGCCGAGGTCTCCCCGGCGCCGCCGGACGAGAGGATCCCGGTGGCATCTTGGCCAGACATATCCCAAGCGGAAGGAGCCGCCTGACCATTGGCCCTCCGCATACGACCCGCGGAATCAAAGGCAGCCCGATGGCGTGTCTCCGTCATGCGCGTGACTACGAGGGAGGTGCCGCTGGCGATAACCGCACCGGCGATGCATCCAGCAGCGAAGCTAAGGCCGGGATCGATCCTAGAGACGTCTTGGCCCAGAACCGTAAGCGCATTGGCGCACGTGGGGGTCGCCCACGCAGCAAAGCCGGCCAGACCGGCACAAATGGCAGGGTTCGTGTGCCTGCTCGTCATGACCAAACGCCTCCCTCGTGGAGGCGACGGCGTGCGCAGATTATCCCTTGGATTGCGACGACGGGCCCACCAGACATCTGGCGGCCAATCGGGCAACGGCTTGGTGTGTTTGGTCTGCGTGTACCGTCGCTCGAACAATTATTCCTCATGGTGCATAGGAACCTCGTGGCGCAAAGGCTGCTTTTACAGCACGTGGGCACCAGTAGAATGACTATACATCAGCGAGTCATTATAGTGCGGCGGAATGCGCCCCAGGCAATGAATTCTTGGAGGGGGAAGCCGCGGCGCGCAATCGCCGCATGGCGCCACGAACAGCAAAACGGTCGCGCTGGCGCATTCAACGCCAGCGCGACCGCATGTCTCTCGATTCAGCCGGCGCGCGCCCGGGGAACGTCACGCCCCGGCACGACAAGCTGTTACAGCGAGTCGACGTACTCCGACTGCTGGGCCTTCTTGGCCGAACGGATGAGGAACTCCTCGTTCGTCGCCGTAGCGCGGAGGCTCTTGACGAGAGAGGCCTCGGCACGCTCGATGTTGTTCATGTTCGCGAGGATGCGACGGAGGCCCCAGACGAACGGTTGGAGATCCGCGTCGATGAGCAGGTCCTCGTTGCGCGTGCCGGAGGCAACCGGATCGATTGCCGGGAAGATGCGCTTGTCGGCAAGCTCGCGGTCGAGCTTGAGCTCCATGTTGCCGGTGCCCTTGAACTCCTCGAAGATGACCTCGTCCATCTTGGAGCCAGTCTCGACAAGGGCGGAGGCAAGGATGGTCAGGGAGCCACCGTTCTCGATGTTGCGCGCCGCGCCGAGGAACTTCTTGGGCGGGTAGAGCGCCGCCGAGTCAACGCCGCCGGACAGGATGCGGCCGCTTGCGGGAGCAGCGAGGTTGTAGGCGCGGGCAAGGCGCGTGATGGAGTCGAGGACGACCACGACGTCGCGGCCCATCTCGACCAGGCGCTTCGCGCGCTCGATTACGAGCTCGGAGACCATTGTGTGGTTCTCGGCAGGCATGTCGAACGTCGAGGCAACGACATCGCCCCTGATGGAGCGCTGCATGTCAGTAACCTCTTCGGGGCGCTCGTCGACAAGCAGGCAGATGAGATAGACCTCGGGGTTGTTGGCGGCGATGGACTCGCAGATACGCTTGAGCACCGTGGTCTTGCCAGCCTTGGGCGGGCTCACGATCAGGCCGCGCTGGCCCTTGCCGATAGGAGCCACGAGGTCAATGGCGCGGCCGGTGATGGAGTCACGGCCGTGCTCCATGCGAAGGCGCTCATTGGGATAGACGGGTGTGAGGTCGCGGAAGCGCGGGCGCGAGCGAACAAGCTCGGGCTCGAGGCCATTGACCGTGGCGATCTTGTAAAGCGCGGGATACTTGTCGTTGGGACGGCTCGGGCGAACGGTTCCCTCAATCCAGTCGCCGCGACGAAGGCCCATGTGCTTGATCATCTGCTGGGGAACGAAGGCGTCGTCGTCACCGGCCATATAGTTGCCGGTACGAACGAAGCCATAGCCCTCGCTCGTGATGTCAAGCACGCCGGCGACGTCGCGGAAGCCCTCGGCACGCGCGGCGGCAACGTAGACCGCCTCAGCGAGCTGGGCCTTGCGGATGCCCACGTACTCAACGCCGAGGTTAACCGCCTCGCGACGCAGCTCTGCCACGAGCATGGAGGCGGCACGCTCGCGAGAGAGCGTGGGACCGCCGTTGTTGTTGCCCGCGTTGTTGCCGTTGTTGTTGTGACGGTTGCGGCGACGGTTGTTGCCGCCATTGTTGTTCTGGAACTGGCGCTGGCCCTGTGCGTTCTGCTTGTCGGCACCGCGGCCCGGGCGAACGTCGCGGCGGTCGCGCTGATAGCCGCGCTGCTGCTTGTCAGCGTTCTGGCCACTTGCCTGCGAAGAGGCGTTCTGGCCTCCATCGGACGCAGGGGCGGAAGCCTGGTCACGGTCCTTGCGGGCGCGCGAGCGACGACGCTTGAACGCGCCTTCGTCACCGGCAGCGTCAGTCCTGGGGGCGACGTCGGCTTTGGGAGCGGCATCCGCCTTGGGAGTGACGGGCGCCTTCTGCGCGGTGTCGGCCTTGGGTGCGACGTCGACCTTGGCGGCGTGGGCCCTGGGAGCGGCATCGGCCTTGGATGGCGCCTCGCCCTTGGCCGAATCGGCCTTGGCGGCACGAGCCCTGATGGCGCGGGCCTTGGGAGCGTCAGCCTTCGGGGCGGCGTCAGTCTTCTGAGCGGCAGGGGCCTTAGCAGCAGCGTCGCCCTTAGACGAGGCGGAAGCCTCCTGGACGGCATCGGCCTTGCGCGCGCGAGGACGGCGACGCTTTGGTGCCTGCGGAATCTCGTTGTTTTCTTCTGTCACGTGGGTGACCCTTCGAATCGGGCGAACTCGTCGCCTCCCACCCCACGCTGCTAACGCGGCATTGTCCTGCGAAAGTAAAGCCTGAGGTTGGGGAAATAGTGGGCGCCGCAAAAGCGCGGCACAACGTTGGCCTAAAGGCCTGATTTTCTCGACTATAACACTCGTCACAGTATCGTGCGAGCAAAACGTTACTTCACCGGCGTCCGGCATTAGTTCGAGTCCAAGCGATGCAATCGGCAGCCAGTTGCTCGCCATCGCACAAGCACGAGTTGAGCGTCAGTCACGCAGCAGAATCGCAAGCGCACCCAAGCGAGCCCCAAACAAAGACGCCCGCCGGGACAACTCCCAGCGGGCGCCAAGCAATCTATCTAGCGAACGTCACGCGCTACATACGCTCCGGAGCAGAGACGCCGATGAGCGAGAGCGTGAGCGCGAGCACGCGGCGGGCGGCATCGCACGCGGCAAGGCGGGCCTTCGAGACGGCCTCGTCGACCGGACGACCCTCGCTCGGCAGCACCTGGCAGGCGGTGTAGAACGAGTGGAAGCTACCAGCGAGCTCCTGCGCGTAGTGCGTGAGGCGGAACGGCGCGCGGTCACGGGCGCAGCTCTCGACCAGGTCGCCAAACTCGCCGAGCTTACGCGCGAGGGCGGCCTCGGTGGGATCGGTGAGGACGGAAAGGTCACAGTCGATCGGGCAAGCGCGGGAGGCAATCTCGTCCATGCCGAGCTCGGCGGCCTCCTCGGCAGTGACGCCGGCGGCACGGCGCAGAATCGAGCAGATGCGGGCGTGGGCGTACTGAACGTAATAGACCGGGTTGGTGTTGTCCTGGCGCTTCACGGCCTCGATATCGAAGTCGATCATCTGGTTGGAGCTCTTGGAGACGAGCGTGAAGCGCGTGGCGTCGGCGCCCACCTCGTCGAGCAGCTCACGCAGCGGGACCATCGTGCCCTTACGCTTGCTCATCCTGACGGGCTGGCCGTTGCGCAGCAGGTTCACGAGCTGGCCGAGAAGGACCTCGAACTTGCCCTCATAGCCGAGGGCATCAGTCGCGGCGCGCACACGGGCGATGTAGCCGTGGTGGTCAGCGCCCCAGACATCAATGACGTGGTCGACGCGCTCATACTTGTTCCAGTGGTAGGCCACGTCGGAGGCGAAGTAGGTGTAGGCGCCGTCAGCCTTCACGAGGACGCGGTCCTTGTCGTCGCCAAAGTCAGTGGAGCGGAACCAGAGGGCATCGTCCTTTTCGTAGAGATAACCCTGCTCGCGCAGGCGGGCGAAGGCGCGGTCGACGGCACTCGTACCGCTCGCGTCCTTCTCGTACAGAGAGCGCTCGCTGAACCACACGTCAAAGCTGGTGCGCATGTCGTCACAGGTCTGGCGGATGTCCTCGAGCATGAGCTTGTAGCCGCGCTCGCGGAAGGAGATCATGCGCTCAGAGGCGTCAGCATCGACCCAGCGAGTGCCGTCGGCCTCCATGAAGTGGGCAGCGAGGTCGATGATGTAGTCTCCGCCGTAGGAGTCAGCACCGAGGGACTCGCGGAAGGCGTCCATGTAGGGGTGGCTCTCGGGGTGCTCGTCAGCCTCGTCAGAGACGAAGGCAGCCCAGTCGGCGATGAGGGCCTCGTGGGCGGCGTGGGCGTCGATGCCCTTCTCGTCCATGATCTGGGCAAGCTGGAGATAGCGCGCAGACACCGAGTTGCCAAAGGTGTTCATCTGGTTGCCGTGGTCATTCACGTAGTACTCGCGCTCGACCTCGTAACCGGCGTGGTCGAGAACGCGGGCGAGGGAGTCGCCGAGCGCGGCCCAACGACCGTGGCCGATGTGCAGCGGACCGACGGGGTTGGCGGAGACGTACTCGACCTGGACGCGCTGGCCGGCACCGAGGTCAGAGCGGCCAAAGTCCTCGCCCTGCTCGCGCACGGTGCGGAAGATCTCGTTACCGGCAGCGACGGAAAGGTAGATGTTCACGAAACCCGGGCCAGCGACCTCGACGCGATCGATCTCCGGAGCCTCGGGGAGGTGGGCGGCGATGGCCTCGGCGATCGCGCGGGGCGCCATGTGGGCGACCTTGGCGCTGCGGAGGGCGACGGTGCTCGTCCAATCGCCGTTCGCGGAATCCGCGGGGCGCTCGAGGCCGAGGTCCGCCACCTCGAACTCAGGCAGCTCGCCTGCAGACTGTGCCTCGGCCAGTGCAGCCCTGACCAGCTTCTCGATCGTCTCGACCACGATGCGTCCTTCCAACGTGCGCGCGGCCCCAGAGCGGGGCCGCGAATTAACATTTCGTGCCGTGAAGCGGCTATGAGTGTAGCAAAAGCGAGCCTGGGGAACGTCACCAGGCGCGAGGTCCTCGACGCAGCCTGCCAGACAGCGTCCTAGCGAATGGGCGACGAGGCAATACGCTCCTCGCGCGCGAGCCTCACGCGCAGCGCGGCGAGGTTGTCCTCGACGCCCACGGGATAGAGCTGCGGGTTCAGGAAGCGCTTCACCGCCGGGTCGAGACGCATGAGCGCCTCGCGGCAGGCGCGGCGAGACTCCGTGAGCGTCGGCCTCTCGCCGATGCCGCGGCCGTCCTCCACCATCTGAACAAGGAGGTCGCGCCCCTCGTAGGCACCAAAGTCATAGCTGACCTCGGAGTCGGTCACGTTCACGGCGAGGGCGCAGTTGGTCCCGGCAATCGTCTCGTCATAGATGACGTCGCCCACGGGGCAGCCGGAGCCATCGACGAAGCGCTTGACCTGCTGGATGCCAGGGATGGTGCGCTTATAGGCGACCTCGGACAGCTTCATCGTGGGACGCCACTCCGCCTCGCCCGCCTTGCGCACGGCGGCAAGCTTGTACACGCCGCCAAGGGAGGGCTGGGGGTCGCACGTGGCGAGCTTGGTGCCCACGCCAAACGAGTCAATCGGCGCGCCCTGGGCGAACAGGGACTGGATCGTGTACTCGTCGAGGTCATTCGAGACGGAGATCTTCACGTAGGGCAGACCCGCCGCGTCAAAGGCCTCGCGCGCGTACTTGGAGAGCTTGGCGAGATCGCCCGAGTCGATGCGGATGGCCGCGAGGCGCTCGCCGGCGGCCTCCATCTCCTTGGCGACGGTGATCGCGTTCTCGATGCCCTGGCGAACGTCGTACGTATCTACGAGCAGGACGCAGTTCTTCGGCATGGAGCGCGCGAAGGCGCGGAAGGCCTCGAGCTCGGACGGGAAGGCCATCACCCAGGAGTGGGCGTGGGTGCCGAAGACCGGAATGCCGTAGATCTTGCCGGCGAGGCAGTTGGAGGTCGAGTTGGCACCACCCACGAACGACGCTCGCGCGACGGCGAGGCCGCCATCCGGGCCCTGTGCTCGACGCAGGCCAAAGTCTGACACGGCATGGCCCTCTGCCGCCTGGACGACGCGCGCGGTCTTGGTAGCCACGAGGGTCTGGAAGTTCACGAGGTTGAGAAGCGCCGTCTCGATGAGCTGGCACGCCGCCATGGAGCCCTGCACGCGCACGAGTGGCTCGCGCGGGAACACGACCTCGCCCTCCGGCACAGCCCAGACGTCGAGGTCGGGCGTGAACTCGGCAAGCCAGTCGAGGAAGCCCTGCTTGAACATCGCGCCGCCGCCGGGGGCCTGGACGCTCGCAAGGTAGGCGATGTCCTCAGGCGTATAGCGGAAGTTCTCGACAAGCTCGGCGATCTGGCCCGTGCCGCACGCTACGGCATAGCCGCCGTCAAACGGGGCGTCACGGAAGAAGACGGTGAAGCACGCCTCCGCGTCCATGAGGCCGCTCTCCCAGAACCCCTGGGCCATCGTGAGCTCATAGAGGTCCGTGTTAAGAGACACATCGGTGGGCTTGGTTACGTCGGTGAGAGACATGCGCCCTCCCCTTTCGTCTGGCGCCCTGACGGCGCGGTTTGGGTCCTTGGACCACGGCTGGCGCGGAAGGTTGCCCTAATTGGTGATGAGTCCGCCGCCGACAACCTGCACGACAAACCAAGCGATAAGCAGCGCCACGAAGAGAAGCACGAGCTTCTGGGCGAGGGGCATCTTGAGATCCTCGTCAGGCTCCATGTACTCGCGGGCGCGCTCTCGCCTTGCGGCATCGCGGGCATCCGCATCCGCCTCGGCCTGCTCGGCACGAAGACGCTCGAGCTCGGCCTTCTGAGCCGCGGCCTGGGCGGCATTCTCGCGCGCAGCCTTCTCGGCGCGAAGGCGCTCGAGCTCGGCGCGCTCCTCGTCAGTGAGGGGGGCCTGTTCGTCTGCCATGTGAACTCCTTTGCGAGTTATCGTCAATCCTAGAGAGTCTATCCCTTTTGGTCACGGCTCAGTCCGTCAAGGACAAGGCCGCGGTTGTCGGCAGCAAGCTCCGGGCACCTGCCACGGCACAGAACAACTAGCCCGCAAGCTCCGGGCCCCTGCCACGGCGCAGGGCACTAACCCTCAAGCTCCGGACCCTCGACTCCAGTCGCGTCGAACGCGGGCACGAAGCTCTCCGAGACCGTGCCTCCCTGCTGCCACCACATACGCTCGAAGCCCAGGTCGTCGGCATGATCGAGCACAACCTCGTACTCGTCGTCGCCTAGCGCGCGGGCGAGGTCTCCCCCGCGCTCGCGGCACGCTGCGTTGGGCGTGTACTGGTTCATGACGGAGAGATCCGCCTCGTTGCCACAGATGTCCCAGACACGGTCGAGGACCGCGAGCGAGTCATCCACGTGACCCGGCAGGACGAGATGGCGCACGATGATGCCGCGAAGTATCCTGCCATCCTCGCCGAGCGAGCGACCCCCGCGCGAGCGCGTGATCTCGAGCATTTCCTTGAGCGCCGCCGCCGCGACCTCCGGATAATCGCCAGCGGCAGAGAGCGCACGGGCGAGCACCGGGTCCGCATACTTGAAGTCCGTCAGCCATACGTCGACGACCTGGGCGAGGAGACGAACGGTCTCCACCGTCTCGTAGCCGCCGGTATTGCAGAGGATGGGCACCGTGAGACCCGCCTTCCGCGCGGCCTTTGCCGCCTCGACGACCTGCGGAGCAAAGTGGCCGGGCGTGACGAGGTTGATGTTGAGCGCGCCCTGGGACTCGAGCTCGAGCATCATCTGGGCGAGGCGCGCGACGCTCACGTCAATGCCGAAGTTGCCGGCACTGATCTCCGCGTTCTGGCAGAAGACGCAGCGCAGGGTGCAGCCGGAGAAGAAGATGGCGCCGCTGCCCGCCTCACCCGACACGGGAGGCTCCTCCCAGAAGTGAAGTGCGGAGCGAGCCACGCGCAGGGTCGAGGTCGCCCCACACGCACCGCGGGCTCCCTCCGCCCTGCGAGCCCCGCAGGCACGCGGGCAAAGGCGGCACGTCTCGTATTCTCTCGGCATCTCGGCCATGGCCTCTCCCCTCGTCATATGAGGCGCGCTCGAATGTCGTGCGCATACAAAAAGAGCGGGCCACATCGTGGCCCGCTCGACAATTCCTGGTGGAGACGAAGGGAATCGAACCCTCGGCCTCTGCCATGCGACGGCAGCGCTCTCCCAGCTGAGCTACGTCCCCAGGCGCGTTTGCGCGTTGGTTATTGTACCGTGCTTGCCTCGTCTGTCAAACGAGAATCTCGCAAGAATGAAAGATTGTATGGCAAGGACGTAGAAAGCCCCGCCGTGTAACGTGGATTCTTTCGAATAGGGCGCGAGTCATCCGCGGCATAGGCGCCACGCGTGATGCCGGTCTACTCCGCGCGTGATAGCACTCCTGCCGCGCGTGGCACCACCATAGATAGCGGCGCGTAAAAACAACGTCGCTCCCCGCAGGTGCGATAATGAACCCACCTCTCAAAAGGTGGGTGCCCTCACCGGCTGTTCCGCCTTCCTCAACAACGGAGGATGCCCGTACTGAGCCTGGTATATGGGCTCCCAGGAAACGCTTGTCGGTTCACCCAGTTTGCCCTGCGGGGAGCTGACACCTTCACTATACCGAAGCCATTTATCGGTTCCAGTCTTGACATGAAATTAACCTGCTCTCTGAGATTGCGTCTTAGGGACGCGCACCAACGCAGAGCTGGTATCATAGGTAGTTACTGTGCCGTAACAATCTGCGGCGCACTCGCGAGGCGGCAACCGCCCCGCTTCAACGTGACCGGCGCATTCGTCGGTCGAAACACCCGGCGATCTGCTGGGCAACGGATACGAATACCCTCGCGCGCGGCATGCCGCCCGCAGGTTTGAAAGGCTACTCGCTTGGTGAGATGGTGGATTCCCTACGCGTCGCTCTTTGCAACGGCGCTCGTCGTGACGCTGGTAACCACACCGCTCGCCCGGCTCATAGCCACTCGCCTCGGCGCGGTCGACAAGCCCAGCAAGCGACGCATCAACAAGCGCACCATCCCGCGTATGGGCGGCATCGCGATCTTCCTCGCACTCATCGCAGCCGTCATCCTCCAGTACATGGGAACGATGCACCTTCACTGGCCCATCGTCTTTATGCCCGGTCGTTTTTCGATCTACAACTACCCGATGCTCGGCCTCTCGTTCCTCGTCATTTTCATGACGGGCGCGTTTGATGACGTTTTTCAGCTGAAACCCCTCGCGAAGCTCGCGGGCCAAGTTCTCGCGGCGAGCATCGCCGTGGCGGCCGGCCTCACCGTCGGCACCATCATGAACCCGTTTGGCCCCGGCGAGCTCGTTCTTGGCTGGGTCGCCTACCCCATCACCGTCATCTACCTCGTAGCCTACGTGAACATCATCAACCTGATCGACGGTCTCGACGGCCTTGCGTCAGGCATCACGTTCATCTCGTGCTGCACGCTCTTCGTGCTCGCGAATCTCGCCGGCAGGCGCGACGCCGCGGCACTCTCCATCGCCGTCGCCGGTGCCACGCTTGGTTTTCTCCGCTACAACTTCAACCCGGCGTCGATCTTCCTCGGCGACTCCGGCTCGCTGCTGCTCGGCTTCTCGCTCGGTACGATCTCGCTGCTGAACGTCCGCCGCGTCGCCGGCCTCACCACAATCATCGTCCCTCTCGTCATTTCCTTCGTACCCATCGTCGACACGCTTTCCGCGATCATCCGTCGCAAGCGCGCGCACGTGAGCGTGGGGCAGGCGGACAAGGGTCACATCCACCACCGCCTCATCCAGGACGGCTATGACCAGAAGCAGGCGGTTCTGCTCATGTACCTCTGGACGGCAATGCTGTCCGTGGGGGCCATCATCATGACGCAGATCGAGACCGCACCGCGTATCGTCGTCTTCTGCATCCTTATTGGCGCGTCGTTCGCGTTCGCCGCGCACCTTCACCTTTTCGATCCGGTGCTGCTTCACCACTACAACCCAAAGAGCGGCGAGGACGAGCTCGTGACTCCCGATGACCCGGCGTTCGCAGTCGAGCAGGAGCGTCGCGAGGAGCATCGCGAAGAACGCCGAGAAGAACGCCACGAGGCCATCTCGGACCTCCTCCACCACGACGACAAGTAGCGCTGCCTGCAGGGAAGCCTGCTAGCTGCGCGAGGCCTGCTGGCTGCGCGAGATTTGCTCATTGCGCGAGGTCCGCTGGCTGCACGAAGTTGCAATCGGCACGCAGGCTTGCCCTAAACACGCATATAGGCCGCAGCAATTAAGGCGAGGGCACGCGAAGGCGACGCGGGACAGCGATGCGACACACATGTAAGCCTTAAGCGAGCAAAACGGCTGGCAAGGCTCAAACATGAGGCCGCAGCAGCCATAGAGAGCAGCAATCGACATGCTTAGAGGCTGCATGCATGTCGATTGTTCGCTGTGGCCGACCGCGGCAGAATCCGTGGCGACCAATTGACGTAGATAGAGCGCCGCGGACTGTTTAAACGCGCAAATGATCGCCGCCGTTTGGCATTAACCCGGTTTTACGCACATTAAGACATGCTTAAAAGCTCTATGTGTTCGCAATAGCCAACTCGGCTTGACGGCATAAAAAGAAGGGCTCGCGTGTACGCAACGCGCGTGCGACACAAAAAAGGTCCGCACGCGCGTTGCGTACGGACCTTAGACGAGCAATATGCTTGAGACGAGTGATTTACTCGGCGTCAGCGATGGCCTTCTTGGCGACCTCGGCGAGAGCGGCGAAAGCAGCCTCGTCCTCGTAGGCGATCTGCGAGAGGACCTTACGGTCGAGATCGACGCCGGCGAGCTTCAGGCCGTGCATGAAGGTGGAGTAGCTCATGTCGTTCATGCGGGCGGCAGCGTTGATGCGCTGGATCCAGAGACGACGGATGTCGCGCTTCTTGTTACGACGATCGCGGTACTGGTACTGCAGGGAGTGCTGGACCTGCTCCTTCATGCCGCGGAAAGTGCGGGAGGAAGTGCCGTAGTAGCCCTTGGAGAGCTCCTTCAGGGTATTACGCTTCTTACGACCGGCGACAGCGCGCTTGACTCGTGCCATGTGTGATCAACTCCTAGTGAAAAAAGACAGGGCTTGCGCTGCGCGCTACTTGCCCATGCGGGACGAAACGACCTTGACGTCGGCGGGGGCGAGCTCGGTCTCCTGGCGGAAGCCACGAATGCGCTTGGGCGACTTCTTGGTGAGGATGTGGCTCTTGAAAGCCTTGGCGCGCATGATCTTGCCGGTGCCGGTCTTGCGGAAACGCTTGGCCGTACCCTTGTGCGTCTTCATCTTGGGCATGCTAGTTCTCCTTCGTATCCTTCTCGTCTGCCACTGCGGCCTTCTCGTCGAAGGCGCCCTTGATCGGCGCGACGAGCATGTGCATGTTGCGGCCTTCCATCTTGGGCTGGCTCTCGACCGTGGCGTAGGGCTTGAGGTCCTCCGTCAGGCGCTCGAGCACGTTGAGACCCTGCTCGGGGTGAGCCATCTCACGACCACGGAACATGATGGTCACCTTCACGCGCGCGCCTTTCTTGAGGAAGCGCATGACATGACCCTTCTTGGTCTCGTAGTCGCCGGTGTCGATCTTGGGACGGAACTTCATCTCCTTGACCTCGACCTTGGCCTGGTTCTTACGAGCCTGCTTGGCCTTGATCGCCTGCTCGTACTTGTACTTGCCGTAGTCCATGACCTTGCAGACGGGCGGCTCCGCGTTGGGGGCAATCTCGACGAGGTCGAGGCCCTGCTCGGAAGCGATGCGCTGCGCGTCACGAACGCCGAAGAGGCCCAGCTGAGAGCCATCGACACCGATAAGACGGCAGGAACGAGCGGTGATCTCCCCGTTAATACGGGGACCATCGGATTTGGCTATCTTACACACCTTCCTTTCGTTGCGGTGTGCCTGGTGGGGGCACCTCGCCGCGGTTGCGGCTTGGCCCTTGTGGGCGCCACCGCACGAAAAAACCGGAGCTGCGACATGCGCAGCCCCGGTAAGATTCAGGTAAATCGCTCCTATGATTTGAGCGTATCTTCCTTTGTCTGACCAGACAGCTGCCCGTGGCGCCGTTCAGGTGGGGCCATAAGCTCTGACCCACTTCGAATTGAGGCCATCTGGCCACAACGGTTATGTAGTATGCCATGCATTCACAAGACGCGCAAGCACAAAGTTGAGTGCACCCTCAAATGTGAAGGTCTCCACATAGCGCGCTCGCACGACGGAGGGCATGAGGGTCTCCTCATGGCGTACGTCCGCGAGAAGGACAATCTTGTCCGCAACCTCTGCCATACTACCTCGTAGGCGAATTACGAGGAACGAGGGATTCATGACCAGGGGCTATCAAGGCAAGAGCGGACACCAGGGCGCTGGCTCGCGCAGGCGTGGCAGCAAGCGCGGCAAGTCCACAGGCAGGCAGGACGCACGCCCCCGCGAGCCCAAAGCCACTCCCGAGCCGCAGGAGCTAGATACCGCGCTTGGCCTTCCCGTCCACCTCATCGAAGCCGTTCGCTGCCAGTATGGTGAGGAGGCATCGCGCATCGAGACGGGGTGGGCATGCAACCGCCGCGTGACCCTGCGCGCCAACACGCTCCTCGCCAGCGCGGAGCAGGTCGCCGGCGACCTTGATGCGGCTGGCATCGCCTTCACGCGCGCACCTTGGTACGAGGACGCCTTCGTCCTAGCAGACGGAGCGCGCGAACGTGACCTCTGGGATCTCGACATGTATAAGCAGGGCAAGATCTACCTGCAAAGCCTTTCCTCCATGCTGCCCCCTCTCGCCCTTTCGCCGCGCGCTGGGGCAGATATCCTCGACATGTGCGCGGCCCCCGGCGGCAAGACCAGTCAGATGGCGGCGCTCGCTCCCGGTGGGGATGGAGTTCGTGCCGCACGCGTGACGGCTTGCGAGGTCTCTAAGCCGCGCGCCGAGAAGCTCGAGCACAACCTCGCCAAACTTGGAGCAAAGAACGTCCAGGTCATGCGCACGGACGCGAGCAAGCTCGATGATTGGTTCTCCTTCGACCAGATTCTGCTCGACGCGCCGTGCACGGGCTCCGGAACCGTCCATGTACAGGATGACCACGCGGCACGATACCTCACGCCAGCCCTCGCGAGCGGCGTCGAACGTTCGCAGCGTGCCCTTGTCGACAAGGCGCTTCGCGTGCTCAAGCCCGGCGGAGAGCTCGTCTACTCGACTTGCTCCGTGCTTGTACGCGAAAACGAAGACGTGGTTAGCTGGGCGCTCTCACGTCACAAGGATTGCGAGCTGGTTGGCGCCGGCTTGCCCGCCAGCGCACTTGGGTCAGAGGAGTTCTCCGTACCCACCCTGCCATGCGGGCTGGACGGTGCCCTCACGGTATGCCCGAGCGATTTGTTCGAGGGATTCTTCTTGGCTAAGATTCGCAAGCTTGGCTAGCCCTGCAGGTTAGTCAAGCACGTGACAAGCAAGGCGAACGATCGGCCCTAAGCCTCATCCGCCATGTCGTGGCCACGCGCCTCGAACATCGAGACGATCTCATCGGGCGTGGAGTCGAGCGCACACGCGAGTTCCTCGAGGGATCTACGCTGCGCCTCCCTCAGCACGCGCGACATGAACGTACTGGGCTTTTTGCCCTCAGCCTCCGCGGCGGCAATACGCTGGCGCATGGTCTTGACCACACGAACGGAATCCGGCACGCCATTCTTGAGAAGCGCCTTGAAGTGCTTCTCCTCGAGACCAGAATTGCGATCAGTGAAATCGTCGCAGGTCAAATCGTCGTAGCCCTCGATGACCGCAAGAGCGTCCTCACGACTCACGGGAGGATGGAGCTTGTCTGCCTGGGCCTGGGGATACAGCAGCTTCGTGGTGCTGCGTCCGTCGCCAGCCTCAAGGACGAGTACGGGAAACGGCGAATCCTCGAAACCGACAACCGTACACAGGCCCTGACCGGGATGCACGACACGCTCCCCAATTGCAAACATATCAACCTCCACGAAAGGTTCGCACTCGCTAACCTCGACAGGCGTCCGGCTCAACCGGTTCAAACGACCCAGCCGGCTAAACCGATTAAATCGGCTAAACCCTATAGTATCACTACGATTCTGTATAACCGCAGGTAAATTCACAGTCGGCATGAGAATCCCCTGCGTAAGAGGTTGATGGTACGGTGCCGCGCCGAGGGCCGAGGGGCGCGGCGCGAGCGACTGGCGGGCAGCGCGGGGGCGGCGCAGTCCCACGAAAAGGGTCAACTGCCCCGCCATGAGCTCACAGCAAGCGCATGCATATTTATGCATATAGCTGGCTTAGCGCTCCCATACATGTCATTCTCTATAACGAGTCCGCCACATCACGAGAAGTCGAAACGTTGGCGAGCACTTATCGGCTTTAAGCGTGTCGTCAGGCATTCCTGCCGGGCATTCTGTATACTCTTGTCCGTCGCGCGAACAGCGCACATAAGCCCGAGTGGTGGAATGGCAGACACGGAGGTCTCAAAAACCTCTGAGGGAAACCTCGTGCGAGTTCGACCCTCGCCTCGGGCACCAAGTATTCGGCCGGCCCCGCATATGCGAGGTCGGCCCTTTTGTTGTCGTGAAGCATGTTACCGACGCCGGCGCAGCGGCCACGCGCGCAGCTAGCGCAGGTGCCTCCGCCGGCGCAGCGGCCGTGCCCGCGGCTAGCGCAGGTAGGGGTTACACCTGAGCTCCCAGCTCATCATGGTGTCGTCACCGTGGCCGGGAAGCAGATGCGTCGCCGGCGCAAGCTCGCCGGCCACACGGTGCAGGGACTCGGTCATCACGGCCCTATCGCCGCCAGCGAGGTCAGTCCTGCCCACGCTACCTGAGAAGATGGTGTCACCGGTAAAACAGATTCCCTCGGCAGCGCCCTCGCCAACGAGCAGCACGCCACCCGGCGTGTGGCCAGGCACCGGCAGCACGCGGAAGCTCGCCGCCCCCACGCCCACAACCTCGCCAGGCTCGAGCGTCACGTCGGGCGCTGGCGCGTCGTCGTCATAGTAGAGCCCGAGGGCGCGATCGCGCTTGGCACGCGACGCCAGCTCGGCGTCGGCTTTGGCGATGGCAAACTTCGCGCCCGTGGCCTTGACCAGGGCGAGCACGCCTCCCACGTGGTCGGCGTGTCCATGGGTCGCGGCCACGAGCTCAACCGGCACGTCAATCGCGGCGGCGACGCGCGCGCCCTCGGCACCCGGGTCGACCACAAGCGCGCGACCCTCGCTCACCACGGCGTAGCAGTTGGTTGTGAGCGGACCCACCACGAAGCGGATGACCTTGAGCTCGCCGGACTCCACCGCGGCGACGCCGTCGAGCGCCATCTCGCCCGTATTCCAGAACACACCCATCCCGCTACCTCCTACCGTGAATCGAGCTCGCGCCCTCACCGGGCATGATGCGCCTCGCGTCATAGACAGAGGGCACGCGGCCAATCGTGGCAAGCAGCGTGTCGAGCAGGTTCGCGTCGCTGATGGCGATGAGGAAACGCAGCTTCGCCACACCGTGCGAGTTGGTGTTCGTCGCGGCGGAGAGGATGTTGCCACCCGCGTCTCCCACGGCGATCGTAACGTCTTTGAGTAAGCCCATGCGGTCCGTCGCCTCGACCACGATCTCGACCTGGAACTGCGTGGCGCCGGAGGTATCCCACTCGACGTCGATCATACGCTCCGGGTGAGCCATGAGACCCTTCACGTTGGGACAGTTCGCACGGTGGACGGACACGCCGCGGCCACGCGTGATGAAGCCCACGATCTCGTCGCCTGCGACGGGGTTGCAGCAGTGCGCGAGGTGGACGAGGAGGTCCGCGTCACCCTTGGCAACGACGCCGCAGCTCGTGCGCTTGCGTCCATCGCCAGGCTTGCGACCGCGCGTGGCGCGCGTCTGCTTGTTACCGACCATCGGCACATCCGCCTCGAAGAACTGCTGGCGAGCGGCATTGGCCTCGGCATTCGCCTTCTGCTGGGCGGCGAGCACCTCCTCGGGCGAGCCCTCCTCAAGGATGGCCTCGACCTTGTTGGCAACGGACTTGGCAGTGAGCTTGCCGTTCGCGATGGCGGCGAACATGTCGTCCGTAGTCTTGAACGACTGTGCCTCGGCGGCGCGGTTGAGTGCCTTGACGCTCCTCGGCGTGGAGATGCCGTAGCCACGTTTGCGCAGCTCTCGGGCGAGTTCGCCGCGACCGGACTCCGCGTCATCAGACTTGGTCGAGGCGGCGAAGTACTTGCGGATCTTGGCGCGCGCGGAGGGCGTGGCCACGATGTTCATCCAGTCGCGGCTGGGCTTGGAGTTCTTGTTGGTGAGAATCTCGATGCGGTCGCCCGTGGCAAGCGGCGTGGTGAGCGAGACCACGCTGCCGTTCACCTTGGCGCCCACGCAGTGGTTGCCCACCTCGGTGTGAACCTGATAGGCGAAGTCAAGCGGCGTTGAGCCCGCACGCAGGCTCATGACTTCGCCCTTCGGCGTGAAGACGAAGATCTCGTCGCCAAAGAGGTCGACGCGCAGGTCCTCGAGGAACTCGTGCGGGTCAACCATGTCGTCCTCGACCGTCCAGTCGAGACTGCGGCGAATCCAGGAGATCTGCTTGTCGACGCTCTTGTCGTCCTGGCTCATGTTGCCCTGCGAGTTGCCGGCGCGCTTGTAGAGCCAGTGGGCGGCGATACCGTATTCGGCCTGCTCGTGCATCTCGCGCGTGCGAATCTGAATCTCGATGGGGCGCGCGTCCGGGCCAACCACCGTCGTGTGGAGCGACTGGTAGCCATTGGGCTTGGGCGTGGCGATGTAGTCCTTGAAGCGGCCCGGCAGCGGGTGCCAGAGCGAGTGGACGGCACCAAGCGCGCTGTAGCAGTCACCCACGGTGTTGAGGATGACGCGCAGGGCGATGAGGTCGTAGATGTCCGAGAACTCCTTACCCTTGCGCTTCATCTTGAGGTAGATGCTCCACAGGTGCTTCGGGCGTCCCGTGATTTGGATGCCATCGAGGCCGACGCGGCGGAGCTCGTCGGTGAGGGTCTTGATGGCCTCCTCGGTGTCACGCTCGCGCTGGTCGCGGGAGTCCTGCACCATGCGGGCGATGCGCTGGTATTCCTCGGGCTCGAGGTAGAAGAAGGCGAGATCCTCGAGCTCCCACTTGATGGAGGAGATGCCGAGACGGTCCGCGAGCGGAGCGTAGACATCCATCGTCTCGTGGGCCTTGAAGACGCGGCGATCGGGCGGAAGGGCGGCTAGCGTGCGCATGTTGTGCAGACGGTCAGCAAGCTTGATGATCACGACGCGAATGTCGCGGCTCATCGCGAGGAACATCTTGCGCAGGTTCAGCGCCTGTTTGGCGTCCATCGAGTCGACTTCGATGGACGTGAGCTTCGTGACACCGTCGACGAGCTCGGCCACCGTCTCGCCAAAAAGCCCGGAGAGGTCCGAGAGCGTGGCGGGCGTGTCCTCGACCGTATCGTGGAGCAGGGCCGCGCAGATGACGTCCTCGTCCATGTGAAGGTCATGCGCGAGGATGAGGGCCACTTCGACGGGATGGTTGATGTAGGGCTCGCCGCTCCTGCGCCTCTGGTCGCGGTGGAACTCGGCGGCGAAGCGATAGGCCTCGTCGACCTTGGCCATCTCCTCCGGAGTGAGGTAGCGCGAGCAGGTCTTGCGCAGCAGTGGGTAATCGTCCGCGCCGACCTCCGGCGCCCCCTCGGGCGGAGCGGTAACGTGTCGCTCGACATCCGTCGCGGCTTCGTGCTTGGTGTCAGCCATGGGGCTCACTCCCCTCCCTCGCGCGCCATCGTCCCAAAACCGGGAACGATGGGCCTGTTGATGCGCCCGATCAGCTCCTCGGGCGTCGCTGAGAGCACCCAGTCGCGGAACTCACGAAACTCGGCGCCGGACCTCATGCCCTCAAGGTAGCGAATTGACTGGTCAAGTTCCATACGCTCGGGCGATTCCGCCATGCGAATCCGACGCTGCGTGCCATATCCCTCGACCGTCAGAAAGCCCAGGTCGCGGAAGATCGCGATCCCCGCGGAGACCGACCGCTCCTCAAGGCCGCACCCTGGGGTTACCTGGAGGCACGCATCGAGTAGCTCGGCGTTCGTATGCGCGATGCTGTTCTCGCCCGCAACGGCGGCACGCGCGGAGAGCGAGCGGAGCGCGCGCCACAGGCAGACGAGCTCGTCTCGGCCGGGTGCGTAGGAGGACAGGATGCGCTCGTTCACGCGGGCGTCGCGGGCGCCAAACATCAGGTGAATGGTCGCGGGCTTGCCGTCACGGCCGGCACGGCCGCTCATCTGGTTGAACTCCACCGCGCCGAAGGGCATGTGGTAGAGCATGACGTGACGGATGTCGGGCAGATTCACGCCCTCGCCAAAGGCGCTCGTCGAGATGACGCAGGTGAGCTCTCCGGCGCGGAAGGCGTTCTCTACGCGGTTGCGCTCGGCACGGGTAAGGCCCGCGTTGTAGAAGGCGATGTGGGGCGCAAGCTCGGGATTCGTCTTGCGAAGCGCGCGAGCAAGCACGACGGACTGCTCACGGGAGTTCACGTAGGCGACGCACTTCTCCCCCGTGCTGGCGATTGCGGTGAGCGCCGCATCGCGGTCACGGAGCTCGCGCGAGTCATCGAGGACGAGGTTCTCGCGGCAGGTGTCGTCAACGTATACGCTCTCGATCGAAGCCAGGCGGCAGATCTCGCGGGCGACGGGCTCGGCGGCGGTGGCGGTCACGGCAAGGACCGTCGGGTTGCCCAGCTCGTCGAGCACGTGGGGAAGTTCCTGGTAGGCGCCGCGATTGCCACCCTTCGAGGTGCCGGCGTGATGCGCCTCGTCGATGACGACGAAGCCCACGCGCGAGCAACGGGCGAACTCGCGGGAATGGATGGCGAGGAACTCCGGCGTGGTGAGGATGACGTCGACCTCCCCCGCGGCAAGGCCGGAGAAGACCTCGGCGCGGACGTCCGGCGTGGACTCGCCCGTGAGGACGCGGGCGGAAAGGCCGAGCTCGGCGAGCTCCCCGGCGATATGGAAGCTCTGGTCTGCCACGAGGGCACGCAGCGGGTACACGAAGATGCTCGCCTGCTTGCGCGCGAGGGCGATGCGCGCGGCGTGCACGTGGAAGATGAGGGACTTGCCACGGCCCGTCGCCATGACGCAAAGGGTGCTCTTGCCCGCGGCAAGCGAGTCGAGGGCGAGCTTCTGCGCGGGAAGCAGGTCATGGTCGCCGATGAAGCGATGGACGAGCGAGGCCGTGAGGTCATCGCCCGCGAGCGCAGAAGGGGCATCGCCACCCGTAGGTGCTGCCGCGAGCAGGCCCTCGCGAGAGTCTGACGCCAGGATCTGGGGGACGCGGGAGAATATCTCGTTGACGATCGCGGGCGCGGGAGCGGCGTCCGCCGTGCGATAGATGATGTCGCGCACCATGAGCTTGGGCTTCGTGCGGCCCTGCCAGGTCTCCGCCACGGCCTCGAAGACGAGGTCGACGGCCCCCTCGTAGTCGCACGCGCTCTCGACGTCCGGCGTACGGAACATGATCGCCGGCACGGTGCTTACGCCGTCTGTGGCAAGGAAGCGCAGGTGCTCGCCGGAGCGGCCCACACGGCTACGCGCGCGCATGACCACGCCCGTCGCAGCAAGCAGGGGCACCTTGTTTCCCTGGCCAAACGGCTTCAAGACGGAGAGGGAGTCGATCGTGGGCACGTCCAGCTCATCGAGGCCGACGATGGCCGTGACCTCGTCCGTATCGACGAACTGCTCCTCCGGCAGCTCCGCCATGACAGCCTCGAGGCGCTCGCGGAAGGCGTCGAGGTTCTCGGCGTCGATGGTGACGCCCACGGCGCCGGCGTGGCCACCAAAGCGCACGCAGAGATCCGCGCACTTCTCGACCGCCTCGAAGAGGTTCACGGAGCCGACCGAGCGACCGGAGCCGTGCGCCACGCCGTCCGAGATGGAGAACAGAATCGCGGGCACGTGATAGCGGTTCACGACGCGCGAGGCGACGATACCCTTCACGCCCTCGTGCCAACCCTCGCCACCCACGACGATGGCGCGGCCGCCGTCATAGGTCTCCTCCACCATCGCCATGGCGGCGTCGGCGAGCTCGCACTCTATGTCGCGACGGTTCTGGTTGATAGTCTCGAGCTCGGCGGCGAGACGGGCCGCCTCGTCAGGATCGTTGGAGATGAGCAGGTCAAACGCCACGTCGACGTCACCCATGCGACCCGCGGCGTTAAGGCGCGGGACGAGGGAGAAGGGCAGGCCGCTCGCCTCGATCTGGGTGAGGTCGCAGCCAGCGGCCGCGGCGAGGGCAACCAGGCCGACGCGCTTGGTGTGACGCATGAGCGCGATGCCCTCCGTGACGAGGGCGCGGTTCTCGCGCGTGAGGGTCATCATGTCAGAGATGGTGCCGAGCGTCGCCACGTCCGTGTACTCGCGCCAGAGGTCCGGCCTGCCAAAGCGGCGGCCCAGCTCGTGAACGAGCTTGAGGGCGACGCCGGCACCGGCAAGGTCGCAGCTGGGGCAGCTATGGTCGAGCTTGGGATCGCAGACGGGAACGCCCTGGGGCACGAGATCAGCGGGCTCGTGGTGATCCGTCACGACGACGTCAATCCCCTCGGAGCGCACCATCTCGACTTCGACCGCGGCGGCAACGCCGTTGTCGACCGTGATGATGAGATCGGGGTTGCAGCCCTCGACCACGCGCTGGAGCGCCTCGGAGGAAAGGCCGTAGCCCTCGCCGAAGCGCCTGGGAATGTAGGGGTGTACCTCGGCACCAAGATCACGAAGCGCGAGCGTAAGAAGGCAGGTCGAGCTCATGCCGTCCACGTCGAAGTCGCCAAAGACGGCAATGGTCTCACCGTTGCGCACGGCTCGCTCGACGCGGTCGGCCGCGGCGGGCAGGCCGGGAAGCTCGAGCGGGTCATGCCAGTCCCTGTCAAGCGACGGAGTGAGGAACTCTTGGGCGCTCTTGGCGTCGCGGATGCCGCGCGCCACCATGACGCGCGCCACGAGCGGTGATACGCCGCAGGCGATGCGAATCTCGTGCTCGGCGGCAACGTCGCCGGGCAGCAGATGCCAACGCCCGCTCTCTCGCAGGCCACTCATCTCTACTCGCCGTCCGTGACGCCAGCGGCGCCGTCCTGTGCAGCCGCGAACTCGTCATCGGCGGTCTCGAACACGTCCGCGGCCGTGCGGATGCAAAGGGCGGCGGGCGCGAAGAGGCCGAGCGCGACGAGCAGGGACGCCACGCCGGCGGCAAGGGTCACCGCAAGCTCGCGGGCAAAGCCGTGTGAGAAGAAGACAGTCGCGACGGAAAACGCGAGCACGACAACAGCCGCCTTGACGAGAAGGGCGAGCTCAGGGCCCGTCGCCTGCTGCTGGCTCTTCCGCACCGAGGAGCCCTCGTTGCGAGCCGCGCGATAGCGGGCGGCCATGCGCACGCCGCAGATGATGGAGATGACCTCGGTGGTGGCCAGGCCGAGAAGCTCGGCACGGCCGAGGATGACGAGCTCGAAGCGATAGAGGATGGTCAGCACGCCAAGCGTGATGGCAACAACCACGAAGGAGAGCTTCGCCGCGAGGAAGCCCGCGCGGCCAAGCTTGGCGGAGGCGACGGCACCGGCAACAATCGCGAGCGCGAGCGCCGCCACGGCCGCGAGCTCGCGTGCGTGGCCACGAGCGCGAGCAGCGACGGAGACGGGCTCGGTCTGGGAGAGGGAGCAAGGCAGCTCGCCGCCCGAGAGCGCGGCGGCATACGCCGTGGCCTGGTCCTCGGTATAGCCGCCGGAAATGCTGATCTTGCTGCCCTCGATCTTGTTCTTCACGGAGGGCTCGGCGATGACCGCACCGTCGAGCAGCACGGCAATCTGGCCGGAGGAGGAGGCGAGGTCCTCGGTCGTGGAGGCGAGCGCGGAGGCGCCATCAGAGTCGAGCGAGACGGAAAGCGCGTAGTAGGTCATGCCGCGATAGCTCTGGGAAACCACGGTGGCACCCTTCACCTCGTCAGAGGTCAGGAAGGGCTCGTAGGTGCCCTCGTCGAGGGTGACGCCCGAGGCGCCGGCCTGGAGCTGCTGGAGGGCGTCCGCGTCAGACACGGAGTCGAGGCGGGCGAACTCGAGGTGGCCCTTGCGCGTGAGGGCGGAGGCGACGGAGCTCGCGTCATAGCCCGCGGGCACGCGCAGCTCGAAGGTGTCGTCGCCGGTCTGGGTGACCTGGATGTCACGCTCGCTGAGGAGCGCGGCACGGTTCTTGAGGACGGCGAGGGCATCCGCCGCGGTGGTGCCGTCCTCGTAGTCGCTCGCCGTGAGGGTCACGACGGAGGCGCCGCCGAGGTCACAACCCAGCGGAATGCCCCACGCGGGCAGGAGCAGGCCCACGAGTGCGAGGATCACGAGCGCGAGGGTCGCAAGCATCACGCCCGAGTGGCGGCTGCGCTCCTGGGCGGTGCGACTCGCCGGGGTGTCCGCCTTGGCCACGGGCTCCTCGGGCTCGGCGGTCTTCTCGTCCTCGCCGGGCTCGGCGTCCGGCTCGGCGTCCTTCTCGGCCTCGCCGAGCTCGTCCTTCTCGGCATCACCCTCGGGCTCGGCAGCCCCCGCAGGCTCCTCCGCCTTCATGTCCTTCTCGGAATTGGAAATCTCGTCGCTCGATACCGCGGCATCGTCGCGAGCCTCGTCGGCGTCACGCTTCATGGGTCCCCCTTGTGTGGCCGAGCGGCAAATCGCGTCGCCAAACCCGGCCGTAGTCTGTTTAACCCCTCGATTGTACCTAATAGGAGGGCCGCACAGTTGCAGGAGGGTTACCTCTCGGCCTTCGGGGAAGGACGTGTGCCGGCGGCGTCGCCAGCCACGCAAAGGGGCGACGCGAAGTCACTTCCGCGTCGCCCCTCCACAGTCATCTACGACAGGTCTGGCCCCAGCAAGCCGCCAAGCGAAACGCCCTAGAAGTCGTTCGCGGCGGGCGAGTTCATCCAGTCGCGATAGAACTCGGCGTAGCGGCCCTCGGCGATGGCGACGCGCACGCGCTCCATGAGGGCGAGGAGATAGCGAATGTTGTGCTGCGAGAGCAGGATGCCGCCCAGCATCTCCTTCTGGCGCACGAGGTGGTGGATGTAGGCGCGCGTGAAGCCGCCGCGGCACGCCGGGCAATCGCAGTGCTCGTCAAGTACCCCGTGGTCATGGGCGAAGCGCGCGTTCTTGAGGTTGAGGCGTCCCTCGCTGGAGAACGCCGTGCCCATGCGCGCGGTGCGCGTAGGCAGCACGCAGTCGAACATGTCGACGCCCGAGGCGACGGCACGTACGAGCGTGGTGGGGTTGCCCACGCCCATCAGGTAACGGGGCTTGTTCTTGGGCATGTACTCCGCCACGAGCGGCTCGAGCGTCTCGTACATCGTCTCGTGGTCCTCGCCCACGGAGTAGCCGCCGATGCCATAGCCCGGGAAGTCGCCGCACTCCTCGAGGTGAGCGAGGCTCCTCAGGCGCAGGTCCATGTGCATGCCGCCCTGGACGATGCCAAAGAGCGCCTGGTCAGGACGCGTATGAGCGTTCCAACAGCGCTCCCCCCACATGCTCGAGAGCTCGACGGCACGGGCAACGTAGTCCTTCGTGGCCGGATAGCCCGGGCACTGGTCGAGCTGCATGCAGATGTCGCTACCGAGCTTCTCGGCAATGGCCATGTTGTCCTCGGGCGTCCAGCTGACCCAGCGGCCGTCGTAGTCGACGGCGCGGAAGCGCACGCCGTTGTTCGTGAGCTTCATGAACTCGTTGTGGGAGAAGACCTGGAATCCGCCGGAATCCGTGAGGATGGGGCCATCCCAGCGCATGAACTCGTGCACGCCGCCCATCTCCGCCACGAGGTCCGCGCCGGGGCGCATCGCGAGGTGGTAGGTGTTGTTGAGGATGATCTTCGCCCCGAGGTCGCGAATCTGGAAGGGCATGAGGCCCTTCACCGTGGCCTTGGTGCCCACCGGCATGAAGATGGGGGTGGGGATGTCGCCGTGGGCGGTGTGGAAGACGCCGCAGCGGGCGTGGGTGTTCGGATCGTTCGCGATGATGTCGAACTTAAAGAGGTTCTCAGGCAGGTCCATACGTTCCTTCTCGTCTGGCGCGGGCACGCGCGGCTGGGCGGGGCGGTGCTGTGCTTGCCGGCGCGCGGCTGGGCGGAGTGGCACCGGGCTTGCCGGAGCGCGCTCGCTCGCGCCGTCCGGGCCGGACGGCATCGCCGCCGGAACCCGCACGCTCGCGTTGTCATCCTATGCAATAGGCGATTGTCTCACATTGCCGCGCACATCATGTCCCGCCCATGCGAGACAATGTGGAGGATGACGCGAGAGGGAGGTATTTCATGGCTGACAAGAAGACGGGAATTCCGGGACGGGCCGCGGATATGCCCGAGGAGGCCACGGCTGCCAAGCCAGAGCTGACGGCCGAGGCGGAGACGCCCGAGGAGGCCACGGCGGCCGATGCGGAGATGGCAGAGGAGGCCACGGCGACCGAGCAGGAGCCGCTCGAGGAGGCAGTTGAGCCCGCACCCGCGCTCGAGGTCGAGAGCGCGGACGAAGCCACGACGGCCGCGGGGCCCGAGGCATCGACTCCCGCCACGCTAGAGACCGCCACGCCCGAAACTCCGAAGCCCACCGCCGAGCTCGAGTCCACCGAGCCGGAGTCCGACGTCACGCCCGACTCCCCCGCTCCGCTCGACATAGCCCGCGACCTCGCCGCTTCCGGCGCGGCATCAGTCTCGGAGGGCTTTGCCGCCGTACGCGAGGTCTCCGCGGCCAAGCGCGCGCACGCCGCCGCCCGCGATGAGCTCGCCAAGGCCGAGGACGAGCAGCGCTCCCTCGAGGAGGAACTCGACCACCGCCATGAGGTCGAGCAGAACTACCACACCATTTTGGAGGTCCAGAAAGCCGAGCTCGCGGAGGCCAACGCGAACCTCACGCGAGCCTCCACGGAGAAATCCGCCCTCGAGGCCCAGCACCTCGCGGCCAAGGATGCCCTCGCCTCGCTCAAGGCGGCCAACGAGCGCGACCTCACTCCCTATCGCGAGCTCGCCAGCTCCGCAAAGGGCTCCCTCGAAGACGCCGAGCGCGCCGCTCGCGAGGCGCGCCGCTCGGTCAAGACCTGTCTCTTATACACATCTCC
>USBN01000013.1 GCA_900552935.1 uncultured Coriobacteriaceae bacterium
CTGTCCCTCGCCATCGGCAAGGAGGGTCAGAACGCCCGCCTCGCCGCTCGCCTGACCGGCATGCACATCGACATCAAGAACGAGTCGCTCGCTGCCGGCATGCTCGAGGGCATCTCCGCGCCTTCTGCCGAGCCCGAGGACCTCATCGACGTCGACGAGTCTCATCGCTGCGAGTACGTCGGCGCTAACGGCGTCCGCTGTCGCAACATGGCTCGCCCCAACTCCCGCTACTGCGGCGTCCACGAGGCCATTGCCCTTGCCGGCGACGACGTCGAGGTCTCCGACGACCCGGACTCCCTGATCTAGGACGCTCGAGCCCAGACGGCTCATTTGACTTGAAACCCCGCGGGCAAGACCCGCACTGATTGCCCGCACAGGAAGGTAGGTCACATGGCAAAGACCCGCGTACATGACCTTGCCAAGGAATTTGGCATGACGAGCAAGGAGATGCTCGGCCACCTCGCCGACATGAAGATCCCGGCGAAGTCCGCCTCGAGCACCCTCGAGGATGCCTACGACTCGATGATTCGCAAGAAGATGGCCCCGATCCTCGAGGCTCGCGCTGCGGAGATCGAGGCTGCCAAGCAGGCCGAGGCCGAGGAGAAGGCCAAGGCCGAGGCCGAGGAGCGCGCCCGCGCCGAGGAGGAGCGTCTCGAGGCCGAGAAGCGCCGCGAGGCCGAGCGTGCCAAGGAGGCCGAGGAGCGTGCTCGCCTCGAGGCCGAGCGCAAGCGCAAGGAAGAGGAGCGCGCCGAGGCCGAGCGCAAGCGCAAGGAAGAGGAGGAGCGTAACCGCGTTCGCGACAACGCCCCCAAGTCCGTGCCTTCCATGACCAGCCTGTTCGACCAGATCGCCCAGCAGGAGCAGATCCTCAAGGCGCAGCGCGAGGAGCAGGCTGCCAAGAAGGCCGAGGCCGCCCCGAGCCGTTCCCGTCGTGGCAACCAGCCCTCCGCTGCGAAGAGCGCCCCCAAGGACGAGGGTCCCGCCACGCCCGAGAAGGCCGCCACTGCGCGCGGCCGCGGCAAGCGCAAGGGCCACGCCGAGGATGACGGCGAGGATCGCTACAGCCGCATGGCCAAGGCAGCCGAGGAGTACAACCGCGAGCGCGTCCTTGAGGAGGCCCGCGCCAGCGTCGAGGAAGCGTCCCGCGAGTCGACCGGCCGCCGCAAGAAGCGCAAGGAGCGCCGCCAGAAGCAGGCCGAGCAGGCCGCCAAGGAGCAGGCGATCGAGGAGGCCATCGCCAACGACCAGAACGTCGCCGAGATTGGCATGGTCAAGGTCCCGACTGGCTCCACCGTCGCCGAGCTCGCCGAGCTGCTCGACGTTCCCGCCTCTGACATCGTCAAGCGCCTGTTCCTCCTGGGCAGCCCGCTCACGATGACGCAGTCCATGTCTGATGACCTCATCGAGCTCGTCGCCGATGACCTCGGTCGCGAGGTCAAGGTCATGAGCAAGGAGGAGGAGAACTCCTTCACGTTCTATGATGATCCGTCTGATCTTCTCCCGCGCGCTCCCGTCGTGACTGTCATGGGCCACGTCGACCACGGCAAGACGTCCCTGCTCGACGCCATCCGCCACACCGGCGTTGCCAGCGGCGAGGCTGGCGGCATCACGCAGGCCATCGGTGCGTCCCAGGTCAAGATCGGCGACCGCACGATCACCTTCATCGACACCCCTGGTCACGAGACCTTCACCGCCATGCGTGCCCGTGGCGCCAAGGTGACGGACATCGTCATCCTGATCGTCGCCGCGGACGACGGCGTCATGCCCCAGACCGTCGAGTCGATCAACCACGCGAAAGCCGCCGGCGTGCCCATCATCGTGGCCGTCAACAAGATCGACAAGCCCGGCGCCAACCCCGATAGGGTCCGTCAGGAGCTCACCGAGTACGGCATCATCCCGGAGGAGTGGGGCGGACAGAACATGTTCGTCAACATCTCTGCGAAGAAGAAGATCGGCATCGACGAGCTGCTCGAGACCGTCATTCTCCAGGCCGACGTCCTTGAGCTCAAGGCCAACCCGAATACCTTCGCCTCCGGCAACGTCCTCGAGGCCAAGCTCGATCGCGGCCGCGGCTCCGTCGCCACGGTTCTCGTGACCCGCGGCACGCTCCACGTTGGCGATTCCCTGGTTGCCGGCATGGCTTACGGCTCCGTCCGTGCCATGCTCGACCCGAAGGGCCGTCCGGTCACCGAGGCTGGCCCCTCTGACCCGGTCGAGATTCTCGGTCTCCAGAGCGTCCCCGCCGCCGGCGACGAGTTCCGCGTCTTCACCGAGGCCCGCGAGGCCCGCGCTCTCGCCGAGCAGCGCGCCCTCAAGGCCCGTATCGAGGAGCAGAGCCGCGTCAAGCACGTCACGCTCGAGACGCTCTTCTCCACGATGGAGGACGCTGAGGTCAAGGAGCTCAACCTCGTCATCAAGGCCGACGTCCAGGGTTCGATCGAGGCTCTCCAGGACTCCCTCGACAAGATGGACCAGTCCGAGGTCCGCATCAACACGATTCACTCCGCCGTCGGTGCTATTACCGAGACGGACGTCACCCTTGCCGACGCCTCCAACGCCATCATCATCGGCTTCGGCGTGCGTCCGGACGCCAAGGCCCGTTCCGCCGCTGAACACCAGGGCGTTGAGATTCGCTGCTACGACGTCATCTATAAGGCTCTCGAGGACCTCGATGCCGCCCGTATCGGCATGCTCAAGCCCACGGAGGTCGAGGTCTCCACGGGCATGGCGCTCGTCCTCGACACCTTCAAGGTGCCGAAGGTCGGCATTGCCGCCGGCGTCCGCGTCGAGGAGGGCGAGATCGCCGCTACCAACTCCGTGCGCCTCGTCCGTGACGGCATCGTCGTCTACAACGGTAAGATCGCGTCCCTGCGCCACTACAAGGAGGACGTCAAGACCCTCCGCAGCGGCCTCGAGGGCGGTATCGGCCTCGAGAACTTCCAGGACATCAAGCCTGGCGACCAGATCGAGGCCTATCGCATCGACGAGGTCGCGCGCACCGAGTAGCCTCGGGCGGGTATAACGCCAGTAACGTACCTGGGGCGGCCCAACGCGGGTCGCCCCTACTTGACCAAAGAAGGTGGAAACGATGAAGCAGAACTCCTCTTCGCGTAGGAACGGCGAGATCGCGCGTGAGAAGCTCGCCAGCATCCTCCTGTTCGAGATCTCCGACCCCGATCTCGAGCTTGTGACCCTCACTGGTTGCGAGGTGTCCGTCGACCGCTCCTTCGTTCGCGCCTACGTCTCCTGCGAGCCCGAGCGCTACGAGTCCGTCATGGCGGCGCTGAATCGCGCCAAGGGTCGCCTTCGTTCGCTGCTTGGCCGTGCCCTCGGTTGGCGCGTGACCCCCGAGCTCGCCTTCTCTCTCGACACCACTACCGACGAAGCCGAGCGCATCGCCGTCGCCCTCGAGAACCGTCCTCCTACGATCGACGTCGAGAAGGACGAGTTCGGCTATCCCATCGTCGATGGCGCCGGGGACGATGAGGACGCCGATGGCGCTGATGATGTCGACGCTCTCGAAGAGGACGCTGAGGCTTAAACCATGAACGTAGGGGACGAGAAGGTCTTCTCAGAACAACGAGAGAAGTTCGCGCAGGTGGCGGCACTCATTGATGCTGCGACCGAGATTGTCATCTGTGCGCACACCAACCCGGACGGCGACGCCCTGGGTTCTGGCCTTGCGCTCGCGCAGCTCATCTCTCAGCACTGGGAGGGCAAGCACGTCACGAACCTGCTCGCAGACAACGACCCTGTGCCGCGCCTGTACCGCTTCCTCCCCGGTGCGGATTCCTTCGTTCGCGCGAGCACGTATGAGGGCGATCCCGATCTGTTCATCATCGTCGACCTCTCCGTTGCGTCGCGTTTGAACCAAGCCCAGCCAGTGCTCGAGCGCAGCGCTCATGTCGCGATCCTCGACCACCATCCGTCCACGACGCCTTTCGGTGACGTCGCGCTCATTCGTCCCGACGCGGCCGCTGCCGGCGTGATCATCGCGGAGTTCGCGCTTGCGATGGGAGCCACGATCACTCCCGATATCGCCAACTGCCTGTTCTGCGCGATTGTGACGGACACGGGCCGCTTCCAGTACCAGAACGCGGATTCCGAGGCGTTCGAGTGCGCCAGCATGCTTGTGGATGCGGGCGCGTCGCCTTCGCTCATCTCGCTCAACGTCTACCAGAGTTTCAGGCTCGCCTACCTCCACCTCGAAAGCGTGGTCATGGGCAGGATCGTGACGTTCGAGCACGGGCGCATCGCCTATAGCTACGCCACGAGGAAGGACCTCGAGCGTACGGGTGCCTTGCCTGACGAGTGCGACGGCCTCATCGACGTCGTTCGCAGCGTCGAGGGTTCCGAGCTCGCCCTCTTCCTCAAGGAGACGCCCGATGGCCTCATTCGTGGCAACCTCCGCTCCAAGGGAGACCATGACATATCCGGCGTCGCGCGCGCCTTTGGCGGAGGAGGTCACAAGGCTGCCTCTGGCTTTACGACGGACATGGGCATCGACGCCACGCTCGCCGCGGTGCTGCCCCTCATGCGCGCTGTGCTTGCCGCGGGTCCCGGCGAGAGTCCCGCCCCCATTGCTCGACAGCTATCGTTGAACATCGACCGAGAGGCATAACGACACCTATGCGACGTGGCACATCTGGAATCAACGCCCTTCTTGCGGTTGACAAGCCGTGTGGCATGACCTCGCATGATGTGGTCTCCCGCGTGAGGCGCGCGCTTGGCGAGCGTCGCGTGGGGCATGCCGGCACGCTCGACCCAGACGCATCCGGCGTGCTCGTGGTTGGCGTGGGGCAGGCGACCAAGCTCCTTGGCATGCTCACGCTCGACCGCAAGAGCTATCGCGCTCGCATCGAGTTTGGCTCGCAGACCACGACCGATGATGCCGAGGGCGAGGTCATCGCATCTTCTGCGGTGCCCCCTGAGCTTTTCGATGCTGACGCCGCCGCGCGTGCGGTGTCGGGTCTTGTGGGCGAGCATGAACAGATGCCTCCCGCCTTTAGTGCCATCAGCGTTTGCGGCAAGCGTGCCTATGCGCTCGCGCGCGAGGACAAGGAGGTTAAGCTGTCGCCTCGCCATGTGACCATCCACGAGGCGAGCCTGCTTTCCGTCACCGGCGAGGGCACGGCGGAATCGCCCCTCGTCTGGGAGTGCGACTTCGACGTGTCGAAGGGCACCTACATTAGGAGCATCGCGCGTGACCTGGGCCTTGCGCTCGGGACTCACGCGCACCTCTGCGGCCTGAGGCGCACGAGTGCGGGCATGGTGAGAATCGCCGACTGTGTCTCTCTCGACGAGCTCGCCGAGCATGGCCGCGACTTGATGGCGGACCGCGTGCTTGACCCGGTTGCCTGCCTCGGTATCGCCACGCGCGCGGTCGAGATCGCCGAGATTGCGGATATCACCTGCGGGCGTCACATTCCCATGGGCCTTGTCTCGCTCGATGGCGTCAGTCGCGAGCCGAGGCCTGGCGAGCCCATTGCGCTCGTGTGGGACCACGCCCTCGTTGGCGTGTGGCAACGCCGCTCGACCGATCTCGTCTGCTCCACCAACTTCCCGCAGGCAATCGAAGGGGTTCGCTGATGGCAAAGGGTTCAATGGGGAAGGCCGCGCCTGCGGGCTCGTCCGAGGCCGTAGCTGCCGCAAACTCTACGGAGCTTGTCCACGAGCTCATGGACCTCGCGCCGGAGATGCCCCTCGCTGCCGCCCGCGCGCGAGAGCTCCTCTCGCTCTCGGGGCGTCTTCTCGACACGCCCGAGCCGGCGGGTCTAGCCTCTCTGGCAGTCGAAGGCTCCGAGGGTTCCGATAAATATGTCTCGTACATGACGTATGGGCAGAAGCTCCTGAAGTCTGATCGCTATGTCTGCGTAATCGGCGCCTTTGATGGAGTGCATCTCGGCCACCAGGAGCTCCTTCAGCGTGCGGCGCGAGATGCGGCAGAGCGGGGAGACAAGCTCGCCGTCCTCACGTTCACGCCAGACCCGGCGGATGTGCTCGCCGGCCCTACTCCCTCTTCCAAGCTTCTTTCGGACGAGGGACGCGTGAGTGCGTTGCTCGCATTCGATGGGGATGCGGATTGCCCGGATGTCAGCTCGGTCGTCTGCGTCGACTTCGATCGCGAGTTTGCGTCGCTCACGTGGGCGGAGTTTGCCGGCGAGGCGCTTGGCCTCATCTTTGGCGACGAGTTCGAGGACGATTTCGAAGCCGTCTTCGTTGGGAGTGACTTCCGCTTTGGCGCCCACGGCGAGGGCGACCTCGAACTGCTCCAGAGGGTCGGTGATATCCGCGGTTATGACGTCACGGGCGTCGAGCTCCTCGAGCAGGGCGGCGCTCCCGTTACGGCGACGCGTATCCGCGGGCTGGTGCATGCGGGGCGTGTCGAGGAAGCCGCCGGGCTTCTCGGTCGTCCGCACATGGTGGTTGGTAGGGTCGAGCACGGCAGGGGAGAGGGGGCGTCGTTTGGCTTCCCCACGGCAAACATCGTCTGCGATTTCTCCGCGTGCGTGCCCGAGCAGGGTGTCTATGCCGGCTTCGTCACGGTTGCGGATGGGGATGGCGTTTGTTGCGCCTATCCCGCCGCCATCAATGTCGGCCTTCCGCCGAGCTTCGAGGGCGAGGCGCCCGAGGGCACGCTTCTCGAGGCGAACCTCATCGGCTTCGACGGGGACCTCTACGGCAGCAAGGCGTGCGTCTCCTTCGTGAGGTGGCTGCGCGACTCCCGCCCGTTTGCCACGCTCGAGGAGCTCGAGCGAACGGTGCTCGGAAACATCGACTGGGCGGGCCACGCGCTCGGCGGACGGGGTATCAGAATCAACTAACTTCGAGGTCAGGGGGTGTCACATGATTACCGAGGAGGACAAGGAGCGCGTTCGCCAGGCAACCGACATCGTCAACCTCGTCTCGGAGACCGTCGTGCTCAGGCAGCGCGGCGGCGACTTCTGGGGTTGCTGCCCCTTTCACCACGAGAAAAGTCCGTCGTTTCACGTGACGCCGTCGACTGGCCTGTGGCACTGTTTCGGTTGCCACTCAGGTGGCGACGTGTTCGACTACGTCATGAAGCGCGAGGGCCTCGACTTCCTCGACGCCGTTCGCTTCCTCGCGGAGCGAGCCCACATCGACATCGAAGAGGGTCAGGGGACGGCGAGGCGCGGGCCCAAGCGCACGCGCGTGATTGACGCGCTCGAGGCTGCCCAGGCCTCTTTCTCTACCCGCCTCATGCGCGGGAGGGGTGACGGCGCCGCCGCCGCGCGTGCCTACTTCGCGAGCCGTGGGTTCAACTCGGACATCTGCTCTCGCTGGCATCTCGGCTATGCCGACCCGTCCGTGTCCCTCGTGCGCGAGCTCCAGCAGGCGGGCTTCTCGCGAGGCGAACTCGAGGCCGCTGACCTCGGCGTCTCTCGCGGCGGCGGCCTTCGAGACCGCTTCTTCGACCGCGTGATGTTTCCCATCCACGACGAGCAAGGCCGCTGCATCGGCTTTGGCGGCCGCGTGATGGGGGATGCCAAGCCCAAGTACCTCAACACGCGCGAGACGAGCGTGTTTCACAAGTCCAAGCACATGTTCGCCTTCGATTATGCGAAGGAGAGCATCGCCGCGCGCGGTTTCGCCATCGTGACCGAGGGCTATATGGACGTCATCTCGATGCACGAGGCCGGCTTCACCAACACGGTGGCGGCACTGGGCACCGCGCTGTCCGCAGACCACATCCGCACGCTGTCGCGCTTCGCCAAGACCATCGTCTGCATGTTCGACGGCGACGCAGCCGGTCAGCATGCGGCGGAGGCCGCCGTTCGTTATGTCGAGAGCACGAAGGCATCGCTTACCTGCGTCGTGCTTCCAGACAACCAGGATCCTGACGAGTTCCTGAAGGCTCATGGCCGCGAGGCGATGGAGGAACAGCTGCGCCAGGCGAGGCCCCTCATCGAGTTCGTTGTCGACAAGAAGCTCGAGACGCTCGATCTTTCGAGCCCCGGCCTGAGAATTGCCGCGCTCGAGGAGATCGCGAAGGTGCTCGCGCCTCTCAAATCCTCGTACCTCCTCGATGGCTATGCGCAGCAGGTTGCCGGCAGGCTTGGTATCAACGTCGAGGTGACGAAGGAGAAGATTCGCTCCACACCCGTCGAGGGTGAGGAGACGGGGAACGCTCCTGCCGATGACTATGGCTATGAGTACGCGCCCTCGGGTGGCTATGGAGATGAGTATGCGCCCGTGGATGACTACGGCTATGACTACGTGCCAGAGCCGGAGCCCATGGTGCAATCGCAGCCCTCGGTCTCTCTCGGCGCGCTCTCTGCCGAGGATCGCACGCAGATTCGGGCGGAGAGGAACCTGCTCGCCATGATGGCGGACAACATCGACCTGTTCCGTGGCTACGCGGATCGCATCGCGACCTTTGCCTGGGCTGATTCGCGTCATGAGGCGATTGCCTGGTCGATGCTCGCGACGCCGGTGGGCACCACGCCCGCAGACGTCGTTGCCGCCGCGACGCGCGCCTGTCCGGACGCGCCGAAGATTCTCTCTGCGAGCTCCTTCTCCTCGACGAGCGCGTGGGACACGCAGACTAACGTCGAGTTCGTCGTTAACGAGGCTGAGATTCGCTCCATTGACCGGAGGGTTTCGATGCTCACCGCGTCCCTTGCCGGCGGCGCAGATTCGGCACGCTCCCGCGAGGCGCTTCAGGAATTGGGGCAGCTCCGGGCGCGCCGGGGTGAGTTGCGGGCATCACAGCCCCTTGAATAGCGATTCTCTGGAATTCTATGAGTTAAACCCCGATATCAGGGTAAAATAGCAATAACTGTGCATCGACGGCCATGTCGAGAGGAAGTCCGTGGCAACGAGTAAGAAGGCAAAGAAGGAAACCAAGCTCTCCGCCGATCTCGAGGGGGTGTTTGGTCAGCTTGTCGACCGCGCCAAGGGCGTCGGTTCAGTCAGCGAGGATGAGATTCAGGTCGCTCTCCGTGACGTCGACGTGGATGATGACGAGCTCGAGGATCTCTACGGGGCCCTTCGTTCCCGTGGCGTCGAGGTCCTCTCTGATGACGACAGCGACCCGGACTCTGATATCGAGGAGTCTAGCGACGACGATGACGATGACAACGTCGGCATCGGCTCCCTCGATGACGATGACGACGATATGCCTCGCGAGAAGATCCCCGCGATTCCTGCCGCCCCCAAGCGTTCCAAGAAGGGCTCGAGTCTCAAGGCTCGTCGCCGTCAGGACGCCGCTACGGTGATGCTCACGGGTGACCCCGTCCGCATGTACCTTAAGGAGATCGGCAAGGTGGACCTTCTCACCGCCGCCGAGGAGGTTGACCTCGCCATGAAGATCGAGGCCGGCACTGAGGCTACGGAGAAGCTTGAGGCCCATGAGAGGGGAGAGCTCGAGCTTTCCCGCGTCGAGCTCCGCCGCCTCAATCGTGTCGAGCAGGTGGGTCTCGAGGCCAAGCAGTCGCTCATCTCCGCGAACCTCCGCCTCGTCGTTTCCATCGCCAAGCGTTACGTTGGCCGCGGCATGCTCTTCCTCGACCTCATCCAGGAGGGCAACCTCGGCCTCATCCGTGCCGTCGAGAAGTTCGACTACACGAAGGGTTTCAAGTTCTCCACCTATGCCACGTGGTGGATCCGTCAGGCCATCACCCGCGCCATCGCTGACCAGGCGCGTACGATTCGCATCCCGGTCCACATGGTCGAGACGATCAACAAGCTCGTCCGCGTGCAACGCCAGCTCCTGCAGGACCTCGGCCGCGACCCAACTCCTGAGGAGATTGGCGAGGAGATGGGCATGAGCGCCGAGCGCATCCGCGAGATCCAGAAGATCAGCCAGGAGCCGGTCTCCCTCGAGACGCCGATCGGCGAGGAAGAGGATTCCCAGCTCGGAGACTTCATCGAGGACTCCCAGGCTGTCGCTCCTCCCGAGGCCGCGAGCGACTCGATGCTTCGCGAGCAGCTCGAGCAGGTGCTCGATGGTCTTGCGGACCGCGAGCGTAAGGTCATCAAGCTTCGCTTTGGTCTCGAGGATGGTCACCCGCGCACCCTCGAGGAGGTCGGCCGCGAGTTTGGCGTCACGCGCGAGCGCATTCGCCAGATCGAGAGCAAGACTCTCGCCAAGCTCCGCCACCCGAGCCGCTCCGGCAAGCTCAAGGACTACATGGAGGAGTAGTGCGTTTGTGTTTGCCCAGCTACGCCCTTATACGCTAGTTAATCTTGGACTAACTTAGACTAACTGGTTTTAAGCTCTTCCCGAAGGAACCTAGAAAGCCCCTCCGTGGCCATGTGCCGCGGAGGGGCTTTCGCTGTTTGCGCAGCCTGAACCCTCGCGATGGACTTCGCAGCCGCGGCCTCTATCCCCATCTCCGGGCTGCTCACACAGCATCAATGGCGAGTGGTGGGAGGTCAAGGGTCCCAAGCCAATCGGCGACTCAGCCAGTGACGGCGGGAGTCTCTCATTCATCGAGAGGAGCCTTCGCAGGGCCTCTCACCAATTCGGGGATGGGGGCTCGGCAGCGCGCGGGTCGTCCTCAACCTTAGGTATAGGCACGCCGCGGGCGACGACGTACTGATAGGGGAGAAGAAGAGGCGCATGGCCATGCACGACGTCGCGGAGGTGCTCTTCATAAATAGCGACGGAAGTTTGGAGCGTCTATACAAGTGAAAGCCCCCAAGTGTCTCTAGCAGACCCATGGAGGCTTTCGCTGACCAAATTCTAGCACGCGCCATTAGCTCAACGGCAGAGCGGCGGTCTCCAAAACCGATGACGGGGGGGTTCGACGCCTCCATGGCGTGCCATTCGCCTGGGCGTGGCGGAATTGGCAGACGCGCGTGCCTCAGGTGCACGCGGGCGAAAGCCCGTGCGGGTTCGACTCCCGCTGCCCCGACCAGCAGATGGCTAGGCCCCGCGGGGGCTTTTCATGGACATCCGCCCGTGGGTGGGTGGCGACGACGCGCCCGAAACAGACAGAAGGAACCTGCACATGCCACACGAGCTCGAACCGATCACGAGCCAGGAGCGGCTCGATCAGGCCGTCAAGGTATGCATCGAGCCCGTTCAGAACGGCAGCCCATATGAAAATGACCGCATCGTAACCTGTGAGTTAACCCAGTACGATACGGCCAATTAAATACTATTCAACGCCTCGAGGATTCCTGTCGTTCTTAAGCCGGGATTCCCGAAAGCCTTACTAATTACTAAGAAAAAGCGACAGTCAAAGCGACCAGTTGTAGTGGGGACTGCCGCTCTAAGAACAATCTAATCGAGAAGGTTCCGTGAGGGGGGGATACGATGCCATCCTCAGTTCCGAAGGGATCAACGTTGCCTTCATGTGCGCCTATATCTATCTCTTGCTAGTTAGAGCTCGCGGGTGAAGTTGATGCTCACGAAGAACTTTGGAGCGTTGCGGTGCCTGCGCTCTTCGAGTTCGCGTTCCCTCTCCTGATCTTCTTCGCGCATGACTCGTTCAAGCTCGGATGGGGTCATCATGATGCCGCCGTAGGAAAACTTTCTCTCTGACTTGCTTTTGTGCAGGTAGTCATCAAGGTCGAAGTCATCATCGTAGTCGTCATGCATGGTGGGCCTCCTTAGCCTCGCCAGGTCAAACTCATACCCTATCTCAGATACTATCCGCCATTGCGGACATTAAGTTTCGGCCTTGATTGAGGCCGTGGCTCACCGATTTTACTGTCGCCAAACAGCATTACCCCTATGGTTTGCCTGGCGATAAGCGCGCGGTAAGACCCTGTGACTTGTCTCGTTATACTTGACGCGAGATGTTCGCAGCTACATCGCTCGGGGGGCACCCATGAAGAAACTTGTCAAAGAGTTCCAGGAGTTCATCAGTCGCGGCAACGTCGTGGACATGGCCATCGGCGTCATCATCGGCGGTGCGTTCACCGCCATCGTTACCTCGCTCACAGAAGACATCATCAACCCGCTCATCAAACTCATCGCCGGTGGCAATGTCGGCGAGATCGGCGGGCTCGTCGTCCCGGGCACGGAGATCGACTTCGGAAAGTTCCTTGGAGCCGTCATCAACTTCCTCCTCGTTGCCGCGATCGTCTTCGCGATCGTCAAGGCATTCAACGAGGCGCAGAGGCTTGCCCTGAGCCGCGTCCACACCGAGGAGGAGCTGCCCGCCGCGCCGGCTCCCATCTGCCCCTTCTGCCTCGAGGAGCACAAGCCCGGCGCGACTCGCTGCCCTCACTGCGGCTCCGAGCTGCCTTCCCCTGAAGAGGCTTAGCCCCTTGGGTCGGCTCTCGGTTTACAAGTTCCTTACGTTTAACGCTTAGTATGGTTGGACGTGTCTAGTTTGCGCGTCCAATCTTCTTTATGCGGGATGCTCCTGCGCGATTCGAAAGGCGCCCACTCGCTATGCTCGATCTCCTCAAGCGATTCTCCGGTCCCTACATGCGCTATTTCGTGCTGGGGCCCCTCTGCAAGCTCATTGAGGTCTTCTTCGACCTGCTCACGCCCCTCGTCATCGCGAGGATGATCGACCGGGGCGCCATTGCCGGCGACGCCCACTCCGTCTTTATCAGCGGCGTCGCGCTAATAGTTATGGCCGTCGTCGGCATTGCGTTTACGCTCGTTTGCCAGAAGATGGCGGCGCTTTGCTCGCAGGGTATCGGTACCGAGGTTCGCGGTGCGCTCTACGCGCATGTCAATGAGCTCTCCTCTGCCGAGCTCGACCGCTTCGGTACGCCCTCGCTCATCACGCGCATCACCAACGACGTTAATCAAGTCCAGGTCGCGGTCGCTCTCGGCGTGCGCCAGCTTATCCGCTGGCCGCTGCTCGCCGTTGGGTCCATGATTGCGGCGCTTCTCATCGACGTCAGGCTCGGCCTTGTCTTTCTGGTGTCCACGCCTTTGATCGGCGTCATCTTCTGGGTGGTTATGGCTCGCTGTGTGCCGTACTTCTCGAATATGCAGAAGGCTCTTGATCGAATCGCCCTGGTGTGTAGGGAGGGCCTGTCTGGCGTCCGCGTCGTGAGGGCCTTTGTGAGGGAGGACCACGAGCGCAAGCGCTTCCGCGAGGCCACGGAAGCGCAGGCGAGTATAGCCACTGCGGTTGGTAGCCTCTCTTCCATCCTCAATCCCGCCACCTTCCTCATCATGAACGTCGCCGTATGCGTGATTCTCGTTTTAGGCGGTCAGTCCGTTAACGTCGGTGGCCTCACGCAGGGCCAGGTCATGGCATTCGTGAACTACATGACCCAGACGCTCCTCTCGATCGTCTACGTTGCCAATCTCGTCGTCGTCTTCACGCGTGCGAGCGCCTCCGCGGCACGCATCAACGAGGTTTTCGCGACGGAACCCTCCGTTCGCGATGCCGCAGGCCAGGCTTGGGAGAAGCCCGCGTGTTCCACGGATGTCCCCGCGCTCGCGTTTGACCACGTGACCTTCTCCTATGGAAGCGGCGCGCCCGCCCTCAGCGATGTCACGCTGGCGCTCTATCCCGGCATGACCTTGGGCGTCATCGGTGGCACCGGCTCGGGCAAGTCCACGCTCGTATCCCTTATCTCCCGCCTGTACGATCCAAGCGCGGGTGCCGTCAGCGTTATGGGCGAAGACGTTCGGTCTTGGCCTCTTTCGAGCCTGCGCCGCGAGGTCGCCCTCGTTCCACAACGCGCGTCGCTCGTCGCGGGCACGATTCGTTCAAACCTGCTCTGGAGGGACTCTGGCGCCTCAGATGACGAACTCTGGGAGGCCCTTGAGGTCGCGCAGGCGGCAGACTTCGTGAAGGCCATGCCCCGGGGCCTCGATAGCGCGGTCGAGGCGGGCGGCAAGAACTTCTCAGGAGGCCAGCGTCAGCGCCTGACCATTGCCCGCGCCCTTGTGGGGTCACCTAGCATTCTCGTGATGGATGACTCGGCCTCGGCGCTCGACATGAGGACGGATGCCGCTCTGCGCCATGCCATCAGGGGGCTTGGCAAGTGCGATGCCGCTGCTGGCAAGCCGCCGCTTACGACGGTCATCGTCTCCCAGCGCGTCTCTGCGGTCCGTTCCGCCGACGTCATTTGCGTCCTCGATCATGGTACTCTCGCCGGCCTTGGCACACACGAGCAGCTCCTTGAAACATGCGGCCTCTACCGCGAGATTTGCGATTCCCAGCTTAAGGGGGAGGCGAACTAGATGAATCCCTATGCTTCGACCGGTTCCGTAGCGACTGTCACCGCGACCGTTGCTGGTAAGGACTCCCTCGGCGGCACCAATGGTGATGCCGGCGGATCTTCCTCCAGCATGTCCACGCTTGAGGTGACGCGAAGGCTCCTTGCCTACGTCGGACCTTACAGGGGGCTGTTGCTCGCATCCCTCTTGAGCGCGATCGCGGGCGTGACGCTGCAGCTTTACGTACCCATCCTCATCGGTCGCGGAATCGACTGCATGATTGGCGTCGGGCGAGTTGACTTTGGCATCCTCGTCCCCCTCGTGCGCGAGCTCGCCGTCGTCGTGATCGCCGCCTCGGCGCTCCAGTGGGTCCAGGGCTACTGTGTGAACCGCCTCTCATACGAGACCGTTCGCGATCTTCGTAATGTCGCCTCTGATAAGCTCAATCGCATGCCCCTGTCTTTCATCGACTCGCATCCGCGCGGCGACCTCATTAGCCGCGTCGTGAACGACGTCGACCAGGTCGGCGACGGCCTTCTGCAGGGAACCAACCAGCTCCTGAGTGGTGTCGTGACCATTGTCGGCACGCTTGGCTTCATGCTCGCGACTTCCGTGCCCATGGCGCTCGTCGTGGTTCTCGTGACTCCGTTGTCCGTGGGTGCCGCCTGGCTCATCACCCGCCTCTCCGATAAGAGCTTCGCCGAGCAGCAGCGCATCCAAGGCGAGCTCGGCGCCCATGTCGAGCAGTATGTCGGCGAGCAGCGCCTTGTCGACGCGTTCGCATTTGGGCCAAAGGCATGCGAGCGCTTCGATGAGATTAACAAGCGCCTCTACACGTCCGGCGAACACGCGCAGTTCATGAGTTCGCTTTCGAATCCCGGCACGCGTTTCATCAACAACATCATCTACGCGGTAGTTGCTGTGGTGGGCTGCCTGAGCGTCATCACGGGTGCCCCCGCACGCCTTACCGTTGGCGAGGTCCAGGCGTTTCTGAGCTACGCCAACCAGTACACGAAGCCCTTCAACGAGATTACGGGCGTCATCGCTCAGATCCAGACCGCCTATGCCTCTGCTCGACGCGTATTCGCCCTTCTGGACGCCACCGAGGAGGAGCCAGATGTTCCGGGGGCCATAGAGCTCGTCCGTCCGCGTGGCGAGGTCAGCTTCGACCACGTGGACTTCTCCTATGTGCCTGACCGTGAGCTCCTCAAGGACATCTGCATCCACGCGGCTCCGGGCGAGCGTATTGCCCTCGTCGGCCCAACGGGCTGCGGCAAGACGACGCTCATTAACCTTCTGCTGCGCTTCTATGACGTGAACTCCGGAACCATCGCGGTGGACGGACGCTCCTCGGACGAGTACACGCGAGCGAGCCTGCGCCGATCGTTCGGCATGGTGTTACAGGACAGCTGGCTGTTCGCCGGCACCGTCCATGACAACATCGCCTATGGGCGCCCTGGTGCGACGCGCGAGCAAGTCGAGGAGGCGGCGCGCCGTGCCCATGCGGACAAGTTCATCCGTCAGCTTTCCCAGGGCTATGACACGGTTATTGGCGAGGACGGTGGCTCCTTCTCCCAGGGCCAGCGCCAGCTGCTCTGCATCGCCCGCGTCATGCTGACGGATCCCGCGATTCTCCTTCTCGACGAGGCGACTTCGAGCATCGATACGCGCACGGAGCTCCAGGTACAGGCGGCGTTCGACGAGCTCATGCGTGGTCGCACGAGCTTCGTCGTTGCCCATAGGTTGAGTACGATCCGCAATGCCGATTGCATCCTTGTCATGCGCGATGGCCGCATCATCGAGCGCGGTACGCATGAGGAGCTTCTGAGTCTTCATGGTTTCTACTCGAGTCTTTACGAGAGCCAGTTTGCCCGAGAAGAGTAGGATGGGGCAAACTTCGATGTTTCGAGTGTCTGTGGGGTGTCGCCATGCGTAAGGATAAGTTCGCTGTTATAGCCGCAATCTTTGGGATCATTTTTGCCATTGGTCTTGTGGGGTGCGGCGATTCCGGCGATGCCGAGTCCAAGGCCGCCATTGCCGATGGCGTGACGGACGGGCTCGAGCAGCTCAAGTCCGGCTCTGGAGAAGCCGTGGACCTTGCGAAGGAGACGCTTAACTCCTATGTGGGAAGCCAACTCGAAGACATAGGCATATCCGATGACGAGCTGATCTCCACGTATCTCCAAGATTTTGATTACGAGGTTGGCGACGTGACGATGACGGGGTCCTCTGCCACGGTTCACGTGACGCTTACCTGCCGCTCGGTGGCGGATATCGCCAAGGAGTTCGTCTCTCAGTCGCGCGGGATGAACGACGAAGAGGCGGGCAAGGTCCTCATGCAGTGCGTGGAGAATGCCACCCCGGCCCAGTCCGAGGCCGATGTCTACGTGCAAAAGGGAGCGGATGGCTCATGGGATACGCTTGGGGGACTCAAGAGCGCTCTCGTTAAGCTGTGCGTCTAGTGCCTAGTGGCTAACCTGGCAGGGGATGCCGAGGGCCTCGACGCGTCGCGCGATTGCGTCTAGCGCGTCCGGGGAGGCCTTCCTAAGTCCCGGAGCCGGCGTGTCCCTCGCGACGGTGTAGATGGTTGTCTCTTGGGGACGAATGCGCTTGAGGGCCGCTAGCCACGGCGTCACATACTCGTCGCCGGTGTTGTCGAGCCTCTTGCCCCCATACTCACCAGCCAGGAACATCGTCTGCACGATGACGTGGCCATTAAAGCTCGCATAGGTCTCGATCTGGTGCTCGACATCGTAGCTGCCCACGGGCCTGTCGAGAAGCTCGATATAGGCGGGGTCGACAGTGTCGAGCTTTAGGATGTTGTCATCGACAAGCATCAACGCATCATGGACGGCGGGCCTGTCGGCGAAGGTCCCGTTGGAGAGAACGGCGATCTTCGCCATGGGCGCGAGCTCGTTCCTTAGCTTGACTGCGCCTGCGATTGCCTCGGGGAACTCCGGTGCCCCCGTTGGCTCTCCGTTGCCGGCAAACGTGATGACATCTGGCAGCTCGCCCTGGGCAGACATTTCGCGGAGCTTGGGCCCGAGCGCCAGGAGTACCTCAGAGGCGCTATTGTGCCTCCCGTCGCAACGGCGCTCGGAATTAAAGCCATTCTCGCAGTAGAGACAATCGAACGAGCAGATCTTGCCAGAGGCAGGCATCATGTTGACGCCGAGGGAGAGGCCGAGGCGGCGACTCCTGACGGGTCCAAAAACGGGGCTATCGTTCAGAAACGTTGCCATGCGTCGCTCCTCGGGTTGGTTACGTGAGACCATTATCGCATTGAGGGGGAGGCGATAGTCCGGACGAGCGGCGTGGGAAGGCTGCCACGCGAATCCCGCCCTGCGGGGGTGCGGCGTGGTGTCTATATAACAAAAAAGCCTCGCTGGATTCCAGCGAGGCCATTCAAGTCTGGCTCCTCGAGTAGGACTCGAACCTACAACAACGCGGTTAACAGCCGCGGGCTCTACCATTGAGCTATCGAGGAATTCAGTTTTCAGGAGCAAGTGCTTTGCTCCGTGCGAACGAGGATTAGTATACAGAAGCTGTGGGCGAGTGCAACCAGAAATTTTGACAAATTTTGGTGTGATAGGGTTATTTGTGTCCCCAGAAGTCGTTGACCGTGACGTTTTCGCGGGTAAACGGCCTATTGGGGTAAATTGAACTTGCAATAAATAGTTGCCAGAGATGCCAAGTTGCGAGTCTCGGGGGATTCATGCTCGTCTATTTGCTTACTGCTGCGGTCGCCATGCTGGCGGCGCTATCTGCCGAAGGGCTGCGGGAGGAGAACCCCAAGGTCTCGAACCTTTTGTGGTTCGTCGCGTTCTTGGCCCTCACCATTCCGGCGTCCCTTCGATATGACATCGGCGTCGACTACAGCGCATCGATGGAGTCAGCCGGCTATCTCGGCTACTGGCAGCTGTATCACCTCTACGCCGGTCAGCCGCCCGCATCCGGTATGGATCCCGGCTTTTATGCCCTCATCCGCATCCTCAACCTGTTTACGGACAACCCCCAGTGGATGTTCGCCTTTTTGTCCGCTGCCACGTATGCGCTTGTGATACGAGCTTGCCGCAGACTGTCGCCCGACCCCGTCCTGTCCCTTGCTCTGTTTCTCATCGCAGGCTTCTACTTCGAGTCTCTCAACATCGCGCGCCAGTGGTTCGCTATTGCGTGCGTTATGAACGGCCTCGAGTGGGTGGGGGAGCGCGACATGAGCGCGCCCCAGGCTTTTGCACGCTATGCCGTCTGGGTCGTTCTGGGAAGCCTCATGCATCTGAGCTGTCTCATGTGGCTTGCTCTTTGGCCGTTGCTCCGCCTAAGAATGACGCCGATGCGCACGGCGCTTCTTCTCGCAGGTTGCGTCGCGCTTGCCCTCGTGGGGATCTACGTGGCGCGCGTCGTGTTCGCCCAGACGAGGTTCGGCCTCTATCTCGACCCCTCTAGCAGTGTCTATGTCGGCCCTCGCCCGCGCGCCAATGCCATGATCACGTTCGGTCTCACGTGGGCGTTCCCATTCGTGGTCGCCCTGCTTGCTCGCGCGAAGGCTGCGGGCTCCGTTGGGGCGAGTGGGGCGCCTGGAAAGGGCGGCTCTCGAGTTCAGCTCGCTGCTCCCGGTCTCGAGTCTGCGCTTGTCGCGTGCGCGACCCTGGCGTTCGCTCTTTACGTCTCGGCCGCATTTCTCCCATTCATCGTCGACCGCGTCGCGCGCTACTTCGCGCCCATGCTCATCCTCCTCATGCCTCATACGATCATGCGTATCGAGGACAAGCGCCTGCGTGCGGCGGCGATGGCCCTCGTACTTGTCGCTTGGGCAGCGGCGACGTACGTACAGGTCGTTGTCGGCGGCCAGTATGGGGTCGTGCCCTATGTGTCCGTGTTTGGTGAGCGTGCGGCGGCGGGCCTTCTCTCGTAGGGCGCCCTTGCTATCATTTACTAGTTACGTTGCGCCTTGGTGTCTGCGAGGCGCTGACAAGACGGGCCCGTATGGGCCAAATATCGTCAAGGAGATGGCTTTGTCCCAAGAGCAAACCACTACAGCCACGGCAACCGTTCCGGCATCAGAGGCGTTCGCCAAGTCTGACCGCGCTAAGGAGAAGTTCATCCTCGCGCAGCTCGTCGGCAAGGACTTCAAGCGCAAGTATCGCCGCAGTGTGCTCGGAGTCGTGTGGAGCGTCCTCAACCCGCTGCTCATGATGGTTGTCATGTCGCTCGTGTTCTCGTTCTTCCTGCGCTATGACAACATGGAGCACTACCCGCTCTACCTCATCCTCGGCAACGTCATCTGGACGATTTTCGCGGACTCCACCAACCAGGGCGTCACTTCGATCCTCGACGCCGCGCCTCTGCTCAAGAAGGTTCGCATCAACAAGACGGTGTTCCCGGTCGAGCGCGTTCTCTTCTCGCTCGTCAACTTCGCGTTCTCGATGATCGCCGTCTTCATCGTCATGCTGTGGGAGGGCGTGTGGGTCAGCTGGACCATCATCCTGCTCCCGGTGCTCCTCGTTCTGCTCATGGGCTTCTGCATCGGCATGAGCATGCTGCTCTCTTCGCTCGCGGTCTTCTTCCGCGACGTCATCCACCTGTGGGGCGTCGTCATCCTCGCCTGGAGCTACGTGACGCCGCTGTTCTGGCCCGTCAGCATGATCGCCCAGGTTCCGTACGCGTTCATGCGCGTCATCATGCTCGCGAACCCCATGTATAACTACGTGACGTTCATGCGCATGATCCTCCTCAACGGCCAGCCGCCCGAGCTCATCACCGTTGCCATGTGCGCCATCTGGGCCGTCATCGCGATTGCGCTTGGCTGGGTGGTCTTCCATAAGCTCGAGCGCAAGTTCATCCTCTACATCTAAGTCTCGCACGCGAGAGATTGGCTCATACGTATGGCTTCTAAGACCGACATCACCCCGGGCGAGGACTACGCTATTGAGGTAGACGACGTCACCATGATCTTCAACATGGCGAGCGAGCGCCTCGACAACCTCAAGGAGTACTTCATCAAGCTCGTGAAGCACGAGCTGTTCTTCGAGGAGTTCCACGCCCTCAAGCACGTCAGCTTCAAGGTCAAGAAGGGTGAGGTGCTCGGCCTCGTTGGCACCAACGGCTCCGGCAAGTCGACGATGCTCAAGATCATCGCCGGCGTGCTCGATCCCAGCGAGGGCAAGGTCACCGTTCATGGCAACATCGCCCCGCTCATCGAGCTTGGCGCGGGCTTTGACATCGAGCTCACCGCACGCGAGAACATCTACCTCAACGGCGCGCTTCTCGGATATACCAAGGAGTTCATCGACGCCCACCTCGACGACATCGTCGACTTCGCTGAGCTTCGCGACTTCATGGATATGCCGCTCAAGAACTATTCCAGCGGCATGGTCGCTCGCATCGCGTTCGCAATCGCGACCGTCGTCGAGCCGGATGTCCTCATCGTCGACGAGACCCTCTCCGTCGGCGACGTCTTCTTCCAGGAGAAGTGCGAGAAGCGCATCCGCCAGTTCATCGAAAGCGGCAACGTTACGGTTCTCTTCGTGAGCCATTCCCTCGAGCAGGTCGAGCGACTCTGCACGCGTTGCGTCTGGATCGAGAAGGGCGAGCAGCGCATGATCGGTGACACGGATGAGGTATGCAAGGCCTACAGGAGGCAGTACAACTAATGGCCTCCGTCTGCGCTAGCCCCGAGAACCGCAAGAGCGTCGCCGCCGTCGTCGTGACGTATAACCGCAAGGACCTGCTGCTCGAGTGTCTTGATTGCCTTTGCAAGCAGGACCTTGGCGCCCTTGGCGAGCGTTATGGCCTTTCCGTCATCGTCGTTGACAACGCGAGCACGGATGGCACCGAGGAGGCGTTGGCTTCCCTCGTTGAGTCCGGGAAGATCGCCTATTTCAATACGGGCGAGAACCTCGGCGGCGCCGGTGGGTTCAACTATGGCATGCGCAAGGCCGTCGAGCTTGGCCACGATTTCGTCTGGGTCATGGACGACGACTGCATGACCCATCCTGACACCCTGCGTGAGTTCCTCATCGCAGGCGAGGGCCTGAACGGGGAGTACGGCTACCTCACGAGCGTCTGCCTCTGGACCGACGGCACCCCATGCTCCATGAACCGCCAGAGGCACCCGCTGCATCACACGATTGAGGATTTCACCCCTGAGCTGCAGCCCTGCACGCTCGCGTCCTTCGTCTCGCTCTTCGTGCCGGCGGACGTCATCGCGGAGCTCGGCCTCCCCATCAAGGACTTCTTCATCTGGACCGACGACTGGGAGTTCACGCGCCGCGTCTCGAGGAAGTATCCCTGCTACGTCGTGGGCACGAGCGTGGTCACGCACAAGTGCAAGGTCAATGGTGCCGGCAACGTCGCCATCGACTCCGGTGAGCGCATCGCGCGTTTCCGTCTTGCGTATCGCAATGACATCGTGCTCTATCGCGGCGAGGGTCCTGCTGGCTACGCGTACGTTGCCGCGCGAGACCTCAACCACCTCTGGCGCATCGTGACCGAGGCGAAGGGTCGCAAGCTCGAGCGCGCCAGGGCTGTGCTGGGTGGAACGTTCGAGGGCTTGAGGTTCCATCCCGCAATCGAGTACGTGAAGAGGCCGGAGAAGCGCTAGCCTCTCCCTTCGGCTGATTGCTAGACCGAGCTGATGGCGTGGAGTCCATCGCCATGTGCCCTGGTGTTCCTACAGCCTCCGTGCCCCGGTGTTCTGGCGGTCTCGGCGGGTCTGGTCATTTCCAAAATAGATGCGCGCCCCGTCAACAGTCATTGTGACGGGGCGCGTTTTTTTGCACCTGGATGGTCCGCAGGACGCCGGGCGCCCTTCCGTAGGATGCCGAGCGTCCCTACTCGTCCATGCCGAGGTAGTGTCGCCAGAACTCCTGGCTGATCATGGTCGGGAAGGCTGCCTGGTAGTCTGCGGCCACGCGCTCGTGCTCGAGCTGCCAGCGCTGCTTGAGCTCGCGGACGTGCTGCTTGATCTGCGCGTTGCGCGCGCGGTCCATGCGGCGGACGCAGGCCTTCTCGCCCGTGATGTCGAGGACGACGATGGTCTCGCGAGCAAGGGTGTCGCGGCTGTAGAGGGTGGGCCCGCTGACCATGAGGTGGCCCGGAGCCTTCTTGAGGAGGGCGTCCGGCAGCAGGTGCTTGTCATACGGGATGGTCTTCATTAGCTTGCCCGCGAGCGTGAGGCCATGGTGCTTCTCGAGGGTGACCTCGCGAATATTGCCCTCGGAGAGTATTTCTGGGTCGATTTCGTCGAGAGGCACGAACTTGTCGTTGAGCTTGGCGTTCTCGCGTATGAGGGCGCTACCGTCGGCCTCCATGAGCCACTGCGGGCCGCGCAGGTAGTCTTCCACGCCTTTGAGGAGAAGCTCGGCGGCTCCGTACTCGAGGTCGCGGCGGCGAAGCAGAACGTTTCGCCAGACGCGGGCCATGAAGAGCTCGGTGTTGACGTGTCCGTCGCATGCGGCCATGACGAGGAAGTTGCGCACGTACTGATAGCAATCGACGGAGGCGCGTGGGCGTCCCTCGAAGCTCTCGTGCCAGACGCAGATGCCGTTCATCGTCATGTACGTGGGGTTGGAACGCAGGCCGTACTCGACGTCATCGCAGCGCACGAAGACGGGGATGGGTAGTCCCTTCTCGCGGATGTTGGCGACGGGGATGCACGAGAACCACCATGCGCCGTAGGCATTCTCCACCTCGACGTCGATTCTCTCGTTCTCGACGACCTGGCCGAGGCGGTCGATGAAGAGGTCCGGCTTCACCTTGTGGTAGACGCCGCTGCGCAGGACATGGCTCACGTCCTCGAAGAGCCTCTCGGGCTGCTCGACGGAGAGCATGGCGCCGTTCACGAAGGCGTGGGCGTACTTCTCGTTCGCGAGGGCGAGGAGATTGTAGGTGCGCTTGATGCTCTCGGGGAAGACGTGAACGTCGTCGTCCATGAGGATGACGTGGGTGAACTCGGCGGGGGAGTCCATCGCGGCGATCATGCCGCGGGCAAAGCCTCCCGCGCCGCCGACGTTAGCGTTGGGGATGACGGTCACGAGGTCATCAGAGAGGGCCTTGGCGTCGAGCGTCGAGCCGTTGTCGACCACGAACATGTGGAAGGCATCGTGGATGGGGCCATCGTCCGAGCGAATGGCGTCGCGCATGAGCTCGATGTTGGGGACGATGTAGTGCTCCTTCTTGAAGGTCGTCGTGGAGAGCGCGATGCGCACCGGGTGGATGCGTCCCTCGTCGACCTCGGCGTAATAGGCGCCGGAGTGGAGGAGAGTCGTGCCGGAGGGAAGAAGCTCGAATGCGACGAGGTCCATGCCCGAGCAATCGAACGTGGCAGAGACGCTTGCGGCCTTGCCCGCCTCGGGCTCGACGGTGATCCGGTCAAGCTCGACGGTGTTCTCGGAGTCGGCCTTGGTGCCCTCGGGCATGCCCTTGATGATGACCTCGCAGGCATCGCCGGAGAGCTCGAGCCTGAGCGTCACGGTGGTAATGTCGCAGTATTTGGCCCACTTCGAGGCGGAGCACGCGTTTAGGAAGGTCATGAAGTCAGCGGGCTCTGCGAGCCTGAGCGCGGCCGTCTCCTCGTCGTAGTCGAGGGGGCTCGCGCAGAAGGCATAGAGCTCGTCGTGTCCCGCGAGGTGCTCCGCGGGCTTGAGAAGGACGTTAGAGAGCTTGTGCTCGATCATGGGCGCTCCTGGTTTCTCAGTCGCTTAGTCGACCGTTTGGCGATTCGGTGAAGGGCGTTTCTCGCCCAGTAGTTAGTAATCAGTAGTATAGTTATCACAACCTTTAAGACGGTGCGGGACACCGGCAAGGAACAAGCTGGTGAGTTTCCCAGCCTCATGCGAGACCCTTGGATGACGTCCCGTGCCGCAACAGGCATAGGCGTCTTTTTTTGTGAAGGGAGCCACATGGAACAGCAGGGACTGGGACCCAAGGCGACCATCATGGACGCTGCGGCGATGGGCAGAGCCCTTACCCGCATCGCGCATGAGGTCATCGAGAACAATGAGGGGGCGGAGAACCTCGCGATCGTGGGTATCGTCCGCCGCGGTGCCAACATCGCAGATCTTCTCGCGTCTGAGATCGAGTCTATCGAGGGTATCCGCCCGCCGGTGGGCAAGCTCGACATCAGCTTCTATCGAGATGACGTGACCCGTCGCCTCGCACCCGTCATTCACGAGACTCAGATTAACTTTGACGTCGACCACAAGGACATCATCCTCGTCGACGACGTTCTCTTCTCGGGACGTACCGTGCGCTCCGCGCTCGACGCCCTCATGGATCTTGGCAGGCCCAGGACCATTCAGCTCGCCGTCATGGTCGACCGTGGCCACCGCGAGCTTCCCATTCGTGCGGATTACGTCGGCAAGAACGTGCCGAGCTCCCACGAGGAGGACGTCCGCGTCTTCGTCGAGTCGCTTGACGGCCGCGATGCGGTCGAGATTTGGGACATCGAGGCCGAGAAGGCCGCAATCGCCAATAAGGAGGTCGGTGCATAGTGCTTTCCGTTCGCAACCTCATCAACACGACGGACCTCACTGCCGATGACATCACGCAGATCCTCGATACGGCCCGTTCCATGGAGGAGATCAACCACCGCACGATCAAGAAGGTGCCCGCTCTTCGCGGCCGCACGATCGTAAACCTCTTCCTCGAGGCTTCTACCCGTACGCGCTCCTCGTTCGAGATCGCCGAGAAGCGCCTCTCCGCGGACTCCCTGAACGTCCAGGGCTCCAGCTCTTCCGTCTCCAAGGGCGAGTGCCTTGAGGACACCATCAAGACGCTCGACTCCTACGGTGTCGACATGTTCGTCTGCCGCGCGCGCAATGCTGGTACCGCTGAGCTCATCACGCACTACACCGACGCCCGCGTCATCAACGCCGGCGACGGCAAGCACGCTCACCCCTCCCAGGCCCTGCTCGACCTCTACACGATGCGCGAGCACTTCGGCAAGCTCGAGGGCCTCAAGGTCGCCATCGTCGGCGACCTGCTCCACAGCCGCGTCGTCGGTTCCCTCGCCCCGGCTCTTCGCACCATGGGCGCCAAGGTCACGCTCGTTGGCCCCCCGACGTTCCAGCTTCCCGAGCCCGAGGTCTTCGGTGCCGAGGAAACCTATGACTTCGACTCCGTCATCGAGGACGCCGACGTCGTGTACATGCTCCGCGTCCAGCTCGAGCGCATGGAAGGCGCCACGATTCCCTCGAAGCGCGAGTACAACCGTCTCTGGGGCCTCACTGCCGAGCGTCACGCCCGCATGAAGGAGAACGCGCTCGTCATGCACCCGGGCCCGATGAACCGTGGTATGGAGATCGACTCGATTCCCGCCGATGCCCAGAACTCGTTCGTGACCCGCCAGGTCGCTGCGGGCCTCTACACCCGTATGGCCGAGATGTACCTGCTGCTTGGAGGAGAAGAGAATGCTGCTGATTAAGGGTGCTCACGTCGTCGATCCGCAGGTCGGCCTCGACACCGTTACCGACGTCCTCGTCGAGGGCGCTCGCATCGCCCGCGTGGGCGCGAACATCAAGGCCCCCGAGGGTGCCGAGGTCATCGATGGCACGGGCAAGTACCTCGTTCCGGGTCTGACCGATATCCACGTTCACTTCCGCGACCCCGGCTACGAGTACAAGGAGACCATCGAGACGGGCTCCGCCGCCGCTGCCGCCGGTGGCTTCACGGACGTCGCCACCATGCCCAACACCAACCCCGTGACCGACACGGGCGAGGGCGTGCGTTACCAGATCGCCAAGGGCGATGCCGCCGGCCTCGTGCACGTCCGCCCCATCGGTGCCTGCACCCGTGGCGAGAACGGCGAGGCCCTGGCCGAGATTGGCGATATGGTCGCCGAGGGCGCCTGCATGTTCTCCGATGACGGCCACGGCGTCCAGAGCGCTGGCATGCTCCGTACCGTGATGGACTACGTCCGTCAGTTCGATCGTGCCGTCGCCTGCCACTGCGAGGTCAAGTCCCTGACCGAGCATGGCATGGTCAACGAGGGCCGCGTGAGCACCCGCCTCGGCATCGCTGGTTGGCCTGCCGCCGGCGAGGAGATCGAGATCGCTCGCGACATCGAGCTCTGCCGCCTCACGGGCTGCGCGCTCCACATCTGCCACATTTCCACCGCCCGTGGCGCCGAGCTTGTTCGTGCCGCCAAGGCCGAGGGCCTGCCCGTCACGGCCGAGGTCTGCCCGCACCACCTCTTCCTCGACGAGGAGCTCCTCGACGAGACTTACAACACCAACCTCAAGATGAACCCGCCGCTGCGCACCCCTGCCGACACCGCGGCTCTCCGCGAGGGCATCTGCGACGGTACGCTCGACTGCGTCGTCACGGACCACGCGCCGCACGCCCTCCACGAGAAGGAGTGCGAGTTCGAGATCGCTCCCTTCGGCGTCGTGGGCCTCGAGACGAGCCTTCCGCTCATGCTCACCAACCTTGTCTCCACTGGCAAGATGAGCTGGCAGCGCCTCGTCGAGGTCATGTGCGTGAACCCGCGTAAGGTTGCCCGCCTCGAGGCCGTTAAGGTTGAGGCCGGTTCCCCCGCGGACCTCACCCTTATCGACCCGACCATCGAGCTCGAGGTCACGCCGGAGCTGTTCTGTGGCAAGCAGCACAACTCCGCCTTCATGGGCGCCAAGCTCACCGGTCGCGCGACGGACACCGTCGTTGCCGGCAAGCACGTCCTGAAGGACTGCAAGCTCGCCTAGTTTTATCTCGCGCGCCCCGGGAGGCTTCTCTCGGGGCGCCGTCGCGTATCATTCGGCCGCCTCGTGCAGCCTATTGCCCGAAAGGAGAGACATGGCCTATCCCACTCCGTCGCCGGCTCGCATCCACGACTTCACCGTCGTCTCGAACGAGCCTGTGGCCGAGGGCGTCTATCGCCTCACGATCGAGGCCCCGCGTCTGGCGGCAGCCCTCGAGCCCGGTCAGTTCATGAGCTTCGAGGTCCCCGGCGATACCCGCCAGCTCATCCGCATCCCTCTCTCGTATTCCTCCGCTGACGCCGAGGCCGGCACCGTGACCACGTACTATGCGGTCGTGGGCGATGGCACGCGTAGGCTTTCCGCCATGGGCGCCGGCTCTACCTCGACGGTGCTCGGCCCCGGTGGCCACGGCTGGAAGATGGACAAGGGCGCGAAGAGGGTCCTCGTCGTCGCGGGCGGCATCGGCATCACGCCCGTCATCGCCGCTGCTCGCTTCGCCGCTGACAACGCCGCCGAGGTTGACGCTGTCGTGGGCGCCCTCACTGCCGCCAAGATCTGCGGGACCGACGAGCTCGAGCCGCTGTGCGGCGAGGTTCGCCTCACGACTGACGATGGCACGGCTGGTACGAAGGGGTTCGTGACGGCCGAGGTCGAGCCCATGCTCGCCACGGGCGCGTATGACCTCGTCCTCACTTGTGGGCCCGAGCCCATGATGCGCGCCGTCGCGGCTATCGCCGAGGCTGCCGGCGTCAAGTGCGAGGTCTCTGTCGAGCGCATGATGACCTGCGGCTTTGGTGCTTGTAACACATGCAACGTCGAGACCGTCTACGGCATGGTGGGCGCCTGCATGGCAGGTCCCGTCTTCGACTCGAAGGTGGTGGCATGGTGAGCAACGTCGATATGTCCGTCGATCTCGCCGGCATTAAGCTCAAGAACCCGATCAACACCGCGAGCGGCACCTATGGCTACGGCTGGCAGTTCGAGAGCTTCTATGACGTGAGCCAGCTCGGTGTGATCACCACTAAGGGTTGCGCCGCCGAGGCCTGGCCCGGCAACCCCGCCCCGCGTATGACCGAGGTCACGAGCGGCATGATGAACTCCGTGGGTCTCCAGAACCCGGGCGTCCGCGGCCTTATCCAGGGCTCCGGCGAGTACCTCCAGGAGCTTTCCGACAAGGGCACTGCGGTCATCTGCCAGGTTGCGGGCCACTCCGTCGAGGAGTACGTCGCCGCCGTCGAGCTCTTCGAGGAGCTCGCCCCGTTCGCCGCCGGCCTCGAGATTAACATCTCCTGCCCCAACATCGCCGCAGGTGGCTGTGCCATGGGCTCCACGCCCGAGGGTGCCGCAGGGGTCATCCGTGCCGTCCGTCCGCATACGAAGAAGCCCCTTCTCGTCAAGATGGCCCCCGCTCGCGTCGTCGACGTCGCGAAGGCACTCGAGGCCGAGGGTGCGGATGCCCTTACGGTCATCAACTCCATCCCCGGCATGGCCATTGACGTCAACACGCGTAGGAGCAAGCTCAGCCGCCCCACCGGCGGCATGAGCGGCCCCGCCCTTCACCCCATCGCGGTGCGCATGGTGTGGGAGGTTCACAATGCCGTCAGCCTCCCCATCGTGGGCGTTGGTGGCGTCATGACCGGTGCCGATGCCGCCGAGTTCATCCTTGCCGGCGCCACAAGCGTGTCCGTCGGCATGGCTAACCTCGTCGACCCGATGGCGGCTCCTCGCATCCTCGGCGAGCTCACCGAGTGGGCCGAGTCGCAGGGCGTTTCCAACATCTCCGAGCTTATCGGCGCTTTCGAGGGCTAGTCGGTCTTTGATTCTCTGGGGCGACCTCCATGGTCGCCCCTTTTTCGATGGGCGACTCGCCCGGAAGGAGGCCTCATGGGCCGCTTTGACGATCTCTCCGCTCGCGACCGCGTGATGGTTGCGCTCGATTGTGGGCCCGAGGAGGCTCGCGCTCTGGCCGACAAGCTCGAGGGCCACGCCACCTGGCTTAAGGTCGGCATCACGCTCATCTATGACGGTGGCCTGCCGCTCGTCAAGGAGCTTCGCGACCGCGGCTTCAAGATCTTCGTCGACTCTAAGTTCCACGACATCCCGCATCAGGTCCGCGGCGCCGTGAAGAGCGCGGCCCACTCCGGCGCCGACCTGGTCACGGTTCATGGCTCTGGCTCCGAGAAGATGCTCGTTGCCTGTCACGAGGCCGCCGAGCAGTCCCTCGTCGAGTTTGGCCACAAGCCCTATGTGATCGCCATCACCGTGCTTACCAGCATGGACGCCGAGGAGCTGGCTAAGGTTGGCGTGACGCGCCCGATTCCCGAGCAGGCCGCGGCCCTCGCGAAGCTCGCCGTTGACTCTGGCCTCGACGGCATCGTGTGCTCGCCCATGGAGGCGCGCGAGATGCGCGAGCTTCTTGGCCCAGATGCACTTATCGTGACCCCGGGCGTTCGCCCGGCTGGAGCCGCTCTGGGTGACCAGAGCCGCGTCGCGACCCCTGCCGCCGCCGTCAATGCCGGCGCGAGCCACATTGTCGTCGGTAGGCCGATTACCCAGGCAGAGGATCCGGTCGCCGCCTTCGAGTCCATCGTCGCGGAGATTGAGGCACGCTAAAACCCGCTTAGTCCTGACACTAATCGGTGTATTTGTATCCAAGGTGCCGTTTTTGTGGGGCGGTGAGGTATAAAACGCGGGTAAATGCGTGAAAGTTCTTGCAAAGTGGCTGCTACATTGCCATAGTGTCATACAGCCGATTTGCGGGGCACCCGAAGCCCCTTCGGAACTTGTGTTGAGAAGTACTTACATTTGGAGGAAATATGGCTCTCCCTACGCTTTCCGGCGAGCAGCGCGCTCAGAACCTTAAGAAGGCCGCCGAGGCCCGCCACGCTCGCGCCGAGCTCCGTGAGAAGATCAAGAACGGCGAGGTCACCCTCGAGTCCGTCCTGAACTCTGAGGACGAGGCCGCCAAGCGTATGCCCGTCCGCGCCCTCATTGAGTCCCTTCCGGGCTACGGCAAGGCTAAGGCCGCCAAGATCATGGACGAGATTGCCGTCGCTGACAACCGTCGCGTTCAGGGCCTTGGTGCCCGTCAGCGTGAGGCCCTCCTCGAGATTCTCTCCAAGTAGTGTCGCGCACACCTAAGCTGTTCGTAGTTTCCGGACCGTCAGGCGTAGGGAAGGGCACGCTAGTTTCTCTTGTGAGAGAACAGCGTCCGGACCTGGGCCTGACGGTCTCGGCCACAACGAGACAGCCACGTCCAGGTGAGGTTGACGGGGTTTCCTACCACTTCCTCACCAACGATGACTTCGACCGTCGTGTCGAGGCCGGGGAGTTCCTCGAGTGGGCTAACGTCCACGGGAACCGTTATGGCACGCTTGCCTCCGAGGTTGACCGTAACCTGAGCGCCGGTAAGTCCGTCATCCTCGAGATTGACGTCCAGGGCGCGCTCAACGTTCGCAAGGTCTTTCCCGATGCCGTCCTCGTCTTCATCGAGCCTCCTTCCATGGAGGTCCTCGAACAGCGTCTCCGCGGTCGCGAGACGGAGAGCGAAGAGTCCCTTCGCCTGCGTCTTGCGGATGCGGCCGGCGAGCTTAAGCTCGCCCCGCGCTATGACGAGCGAATCGTCAACGATGACCTTGAGAGGGCCACTTCGGAGCTGCTCCGAGTGCTCGAAACGCACGAGATGAATTGAGGAAGTTCAGCAATGTCTGTGATCAAGCCTGAAATCGACACCCTGCTCGAGAAGACCGAGCACAACCCGTTCCTGCTTTGCTCCGTCGCGTCGAAGCGCGCCTGCGACATCAACAACATGCTTCGCGGCCAGCACCTTCGCGTCGTTGCTATCCAGGACGTCGACGACATCACCACCATGGTCTCCGGTGAGGACACCACCTCCATTGCCATGAATGAGCTCGCTGACGGTAAGCTCGGTTACGTCCAGGACGACTTCGACGAGGCCATCAAGGACACGAACGTCACGATTGCCGAGTAGCGCCGTGGCTGATCGCGTCTGCCTCGTTCATTATCACGAGATTGGTCTCAAGGGTAAGAACCGTTCTATCTTTGAGCGTCAGCTTATCACCAATCTCAAGCGTGCCCTTAAGGGGCGTTCGGCTCATGTCGAGCGCCTTGCGGGGTACGTTCGCGTGAGCTTCGAAGACGGTGGCATGCCCGAGGATATCCCCGGCATGGTCGCCGCCGTGCCTGGTGTCGCTCGCGTATCCGTCGCGTGGCGCTGTGCCCGTGACCCTGAGGAGTACAATGCCGCGGCTATCGAGAGCCTTCGTGCCTGCACGGGCTGCGAGTCTTTCAAGGTTCATGGTCGCCGCTCCAACACCGATTACCCCATCCACAGCATCGACCTCAACCGCCAGGTTGGAGCCGCCCTGTGCGAGGCCTTCCCGGATCTCCGCGTTCAGATGCACCAGCCTGATGTCACGGTGAACGTCCATGTCGTTCAATCTGACGTCTACGTGTATGCGGATGCCACCTCTCAGCGCGGCGCGGGTGGTCTTCCCGTGGGTACCGCGGGCAAGGTCGTTACGTTGCTCTCGAGCGGCTTCGACTCTCCCGTCGCCACGTGGATGGTCGGCCGTCGCGGCGCGATCTGCGTGCCCGTGCACTTCTCCGGTCGTCCGATGACGAGCGATGAGTCCGAGTGGCTCACGCAGGATATCGTTCGCGCGCTAGAGCCCGCTGGTATCATCGGGCGCCTCTATGTGGTGCCCTTTGGCGAGTGCCAGCGCGAGATATCGCTCAAGGCGCCGCAGGCGCTCCGCGTCATCATGTATCGCCGCCTCATGTTTGAGGTCGCGCAGCGCGTGGCCGAGCTCGAGGGTGCGAAGGCTCTGGTCACGGGCGAGTCTCTTGGCCAGGTCGCCTCTCAGACCCTCGAGAACATCACTGCCACGAATGACGTCGCCACGATTCCGGTCTTCCGCCCGCTCATTGGCACGGATAAGATCGAGATCATCGATCGAGCCCAGCAGATCGGCACGTATGACATCAGCGCGCAGACGGCTCCTGACTGCTGCACGCTCTTCATGCCGCGCCGTCCCGAGACACACGCCAACCTCCGCATGGTACGTGAGGCGTGGGAGACCTTTGACCATGAGGCGATGGTCGAGTACCTGATGAAGAACATCGAATACGTGGACTTCAACACTTGCGCCTCGTATCGTCCTCCGCGCGAGCTGAGGGCACGTCACCGTGAACTCGCTCCCGCCGAGTGGACTGGCGAGACCGGGGATGTTGCCGTAAAGAGCGAAGAGTCTGCGAACGAGTAGCCTTTCCTCATTTGGGGACAAAAAAGTTTTTTCTCATTTGAAGCACCGATGCCACGAGTGTCGGCGCTTCTTTTACCTCGTGCTTTCTAGTTTGTTTGACGCGATTTGGCATGATTTTGCGAAAACCTGTTAGGTCTGCGTTTGAATTGGGTTTGAGCGCGTGGGACTTTCTTGCCCTCGCGCCGCTCTTTGGTCCTAGTTGCCTCCACGATTGAGGGGGAGGCGATTACATGGCTCAACTCATTCGAAAGAACTACAGGCGTTCCCATGGCTCCCGAGGGAAGGCGAGGCTCGCGTTGGCGGCGGGCGTTGTCAC
>USBN01000014.1 GCA_900552935.1 uncultured Coriobacteriaceae bacterium
AGCGGGGACCATCAAGCCGATGGCCCCCGCTCGCTATCCACACTATTAAGGACGACGCGTCTTAGACGGAACGCGCGAGACGCCCGCCCAATCGCTGCAGGATTAGTCCAGCGGCTGATACACGCCGTCCTTGATGACCATGCCCTTGGGCTCCTTGGAGACCTCGCCGGTCTCCTTCCAAGTCATGTTCTCGCCGGTCAAGCCAGAGTAGGTGTAGCCATCGACGATGGCGGCCTTGAGCTTGTCGCAGATGTCGGAGGCGCTCATATCAGGCGTGCACTCGGTCTTCTCGAGGAGGTCCTTGATGACGTAGACGCAGTCATAGGCGTCAGCGGCGAACTGAATCGGCTCGTCACCATAGGCGTCCTTGTAAGCCCTGGTGAAGGCGGAGGTCTTCTCGTCGGTCGCGGTGGCGACGAACGGAGTCAGAAGCATGAGGCCCTCGGCGAGGGAGGTGTCGAAGCCCTCCACGGTGAGGATGCCGTCCATGCCGTCGCAACCGAAGAACTTGGTGTCATAGCCCATGTTGGCGGCCTGGGTGAGGATGAGTGCGGCCGGGGTGTAGTAGATTGGGAGGAAGACGAGGTCAGCGCCGGCGTTCTTCGCGTCATTCAGCTGGACGGAGAAGTCCGTGGCGTTATCGGCCGTGAACGTGGTGGTCGAGACGATGGTGAGGTTCTGCTCGGCAGCCTCGGCCTCGAACTTCTTGAAGACGCCGGTGGAGTAGGCATCGGAGTTGTCGTAGATGACGGCGATCTTGGTGCCGAGCTGCTTCTGCGCGAGGTACTGAGCGGACGCGGTGCCCTGGTTCGGGTCCGTGAAGCACATCTGGAAGACGTTGTCCTTGCGCGGCGTGGTCACGTTGCCGTCGGCGTCGGCCTGGCCGCCGATGACGTCGTTTGACGAGGCGGACGGCGTGAGCTCGAAGACGTTGTCAGCGTTGGTCTCGGCGGAGACGGCCACGCACGGAGCGGTGGTGGTGGTACCGACGAGGACCTGCAGGCCCCAGTCCTTCAGGTTGTTGTACGCGTTAACGGACTTCTCGGGATCGTGCTCGTCATCCTGACAGTTGTGGACGAACTGGATGGAACCGCCAGCGGCGTTGATCTCGTCGACGGCGAGCTGGGCGCCGTTCTTGGTGGCGTTGCCGTAGATGGCGGCGCCGCCGGTGAGAGGGCCGATGTTGCCGATCTTGAAGGCGTTAGCGGAATCGGAACCAGAGGCCGTGCTCGCGGAAGAGCCGGAGTTGCCGCAACCGGCAAGAGCAGTCGCGCTTAGAATGCTCGCGGCACCAGACAGCTTCACGAAGTTCCTACGAGTCATGTCAAAACGCTTGGACTCCATCTTTCATCCTCCTCGATACGGCCCGATGAGACGTTTTTAACGCACCCGGTCAGGCCTCCCCCGAGCACGTTGGTTAGCTATCCTAGCGTGCATAAAACGGATAGCAAGATGGAAATCCATAAGGTGAAAACGTTTTAACATCGCCGAAATATAAGCCCAGTTATGTAAGCGAATTCAATATAGGAAGTGACGCCGGCAGGTGCGCCGACGCCACTTGGTTGCGCCCATGTTGGAAGCGCGTTTATGCGGTTGGTGAAGCGGGACGCGCGGGAGCTGTCGGCGGCCGAGCGCGGAGCCGGCGGGGCTAGCGGGCGGCCTCGATGACGAGGCGGGCGACCTCGCGGGCTCGTTCGGGCGTGACGTCCGTCGGAAGCGACACGGCGCCCTCGCAGGCACGCGCGGTCTTGGGCCATGCAGCGAGCGTGCCGTCCCAGCCGTAGGCCTCGGGCTTCGTGACGCCCGGGAAGAGGGGCTCGCGATACCACGCAACTGCATAGAGTCCCGCGGCGCGCACGGACTTGATAGCGGCATCGGCGCGCTCGGCGTCCTCGAGGAAGATCGGGAAGCGCAAAAGCGGCTGGGCCTCCCCCGCAAAGGCGGCAGCGGGGACGCTCACGCCGGCGACGTCCGCGAACTCCTCGCAATAGACAGCGACGGCCTCGCGGCGCAGGGCCTCGTTGGCGTCAAGGCCGGCAAGCGCGGCGCGCGCGGTGTCGCAGACCCAATCGCCCGGGCGCTCGGGCGCGCTCGCGAGCCCACCCGCAAGCTCGGCCTCGCCGATCGCGGGCTCAAAGGCCCCGCTGGCCGTCAGGCGGCGGCGCAGCGCGTGGCTGATGCCGGCCGGCAGGTGATTGAGGACGCGAATCTGGTTGAGGTAGTGGCGCGCAGCCTTGGCACGGCGCTCACCGAGGGCAGGCAGCGCCTCCAGGCGAGCGATGACGTCTGCGCCAAGGGGCGTAGCAGCAAACTCCGGGTTCACCCAGACGGCACCGCCGAAGTGCGTCGGCAGCATCTTCTCGACGCCGAAGGAGTGGAAGGACAGGTCCGCGAGCGGCCTGCCCTAGGCGTCGACGGCGAGACGGCCCACGCAGTGCGCGCAGTCCTCGAGCACGACCGCCCCGCGCGCGTGAGCAGCGGAGGCGAGCGCGGCGTCCGCCTCGGGCGCCATGAGGCCGCAGGTATGCTGCAGCATGACGGCGGAGGGCTCACCGGCGAGCGCGGCCGGGATGGCCAGCGTGTCAGGGTCGATGTCGCAGAAGACGGGCGAAAGGCCCGCAGAGGTGATCGGGTCGACGGCGGTGCAGCAGGTGAAGAGCTGCGTGGCGACCTCGCGGCCGCCTGCCGCCGCGATGGCGTCGCAAGCGACACGCATCGCCTGGCGCGCCTTGAACGTGAGGTGCCAGTCCTCGGACCTCGTACCGGAGCGCGCCGCCAGCATCTGGCGGACGGCGAGATCGGAGGGGGTGTCCGCGGCAGGTGCCTCGGCGGCGCCCGCGCCTGTGGCTCCCACTGGCTGCTCGGTGCCCTTCTCGGCGGTGCCCGTGGCCGCGGCCCCCACGCGCTGCTCGGCGCACTTCTCGGCGGCGCCCGCGCACTTCTCGGCTGCCATTAGGACAAGTCCCTCTTGCCGAAGTACTTGCGGAAGTCCACCACGTAGTGGACCCAGAGCTTGGACATGTTCCACAGGCGCTTCGGGTTGTTGTCCTTCGCGCCGAAGATGGTCGTGCCGCACTTGCCCTGGCTCATGAGCTCGAGCGCGCGGCGCTTCTCCGGGCCCTCCTCCACGTACTTGCGCACGACGCACTTGGGCACGCCGTACCAGAGGACCTCGTTGGTCGCGCGAACGGGCTCAAGCACGCCGCCGTCAAGGAGATCGTCGACGGCGTAGCGGGCGAGGTTGTAGCCGGAGAGCGTCGTGAAGAAGCTGCTGCGGCCGGCACGCGGGTTCACCTCGAACAGTCGGAAGGAGCCGTCGCGCGGGTCGTACTTCATGTCGATGTTGAAGAAGCCGCGGTAGCCGCTGTGGCCAAGCAGGCTCTCCACCGTGTCGTAGATGGCGTCGTCCGCATACGACAGGATCGCGGCGTAGTTGCCGATCGCCATGGGCGAGTAGTCCTCGAGCAGCGGGTGGCCGAGGCTCATGAGGGTCACGGTGCCGTCACCGCGCACGTAGCCGTTGACCACGCGCATGTTGCGGTCGTCGCCAGGGATGAAGTCCTGAATGATGAGACGGCCCGGGTAGCCGGCCTCGTAGATGCGGCGGACGGTCTCCTCGAGCTCCTCGGGCGTGTCGAGGACGAAGGCCTTCTTCTGGCCTTCGAACGGGTGGGCGCGGTAGGCAGGGGCGTCGGAGGGCTTGAGGGCCACGGGGAAGCCGAAGGGCAGCTCGGGGACGGTCGGTCCGTCGGTTACGGCCGTCTTGGGATACGGGACGTGGCGCTCCTCGCAGAGCCGGTAGAAGCTCTCCTTGTCGTTCATGCGGTCGACGATGTCGCCGGAGGCGCACACGACGGCGTAGCGCGCGTCGAGGTCGTCCATCTGGTGCGAGAGCGCGACGGAGTAGTCATCCCCGCAGGGAACGAGCAGCGGGACCACATCGCCGAAGCCGTCGGCCGCTGCGTTCAGGACCTCGGTGAGGCGCGTGCCCTCGAGCAGGTCCGGCACGACGCGGACCTCGATGAACTTCGAGTTGGCCGTCGGCGTGAGGCCAAAGGTGCCGTACACCACGCACGTCGAGCCGAACTCCTCATAGAACGCGCGGGCCATGCCATATCCCGCAATCTCGGTCCCGAGAAGAACCGGGACGAACGGACGCCTATCCGTGCTGCTCATGCGCACTCCCTCCCGCGCCGGCGCCGCCGGCATCGGATGTCTGAACGCGCGCCGGGTCGACCTTGGCGCGCGGATCGGTCTTACTTGCAGCCGCCGCGCGCGACGTAGCCGGCGCGGTGGCCCCACTTGCATCCGCCGCGCGCCAGCGGCGCGACGGGGTCTCACACTCACACAAAGGCGGGGCGCCCCGGAAGGCACCCCGCCAAAGTCTAGCTTTCTTTCGCCCCGTTAGACGATGGGGCCGCCGCCAACGAAGCTGCCCGACGAATAGTACACGCTGGCGATTTCGACACCACCCCAGTTGGAGTGGATCATGAGGCCGCCGCCGATGCACATGCCCACGTGGGTGGTGCTGTTGACACCGCCGCCCCAGAACATGAGGTCACCCGCCTGGAGCTGGCTTTGGTCCGTCGTCCAGCCGCCGCTATCGAGGCACCAGCCGATCATCGAGTTGCCGCGACCGTTGCTCATGCGCTGACCGCGCGGGATGGAGATGCCGGCCTTCTTGTAGGCCCACCACACGAGGCCGGAGCAGTCAAACTCCTGGCCGGGGATGGCGTTGCCGGCCCACGAGTAGCTGACGCCGAGCTGGGACTTGGCGGCGGCGATGGCACCGGAGACGCCGGAGCCAAAGTCCTGGTTACCGCTGGAGTGGGAGCCGGAGTTGCTGTTCGAGCCAGAACTCGAGTTGCCGTTTGAGCCGGAGTTGCCACCCGAGTTATTGCTCGAGCCGGAGTTGCCAGAGGCGGCGCTGCTCGAGCCGGAGTTGTTCGAGCCAGCGTTGCCGCCGGCGTTCGCGGCGGCCTCCGCCTCGGCCCTACGCTGGGCCTCTTCGGCGGCGAGCGCCTCCTGGACCTCGCTCGACAGCGAACTCACATAGGACTGCTGCTGCTCGAGAGCGCTCTGGATCTCGCCGGCCTTGGTCTGTGCGTCATCGACGAGCCTCTGCTGCTCCTCCTGCTGGGACTCGAGCTCGTTCTGCTTGGCGGCGAGTTCAGCCTGAACGCCCTGGACTTGGCTGATAACCTCGGCGTCAGACTCCGCCACGCGGTTCGCGTAGTAGACGCGGCTGACGAGGTCCTCGAAGCTCGAGGAGTCGAAGATGATCGAGACGAGTGAGACACCGCCGGTCTTGTAGTTGGAGGAGACGCGGCCGGCGAGGGTTTCTTGCGCGGCGTCGAGTTCGGTCTGCTTCTGCGAGACCTCCTCCTGCGTGGAGGCGATCTGAGCTCGGGTGTCCTCGAGCTGCGCCTGGAGCTGTTCGAGCTCGGCGAAAGCGTTGTTAGCCTGCTCCTGGTACTTGGCGGTCTGGGCCTCGGCCTGTTGGAGCTGGGCCTGGAGGTCCGACGAAGACGCCGCGAGGGCGGCAGTGGGCGACGTGGCAAACAGAAGCCCCGCGGTAACAACGGTGACGACGAGGCGCTTGCCGACGGTGGGGGCTGTGCGTTTAAGGTTCATTGTCCCTCTCCTTTCGGGTGGTATCAGTATAGGCGAGGATTCCGCCGCGCCCAACCCCCGACAACAGATGGCGTCACTGTATGCTCACACAACCTGGTCAGGCGGCAGTTTGGCCGTTGACGCCGGTGTCCCAGCGGCAGGCGATGTGTCGAGGCCCAGAGCAATCGCAACATGTCAGCGGCGGCGGCCCGGAACTGCAGGCGGCACGCCGACGGTCCAGAGCAATCGCAGCATCTCGGCGGCACCGGCGTCCCGAAACAGCAGACGGCACGCCGGAGGCCCGAAGCGGCCGCGGCGTGCCAGCGGCTTAGGACGGCCGCGGCATCCTGTCTGCTTGGCCCGCCGCCTTCGTCTTTGCGAAAATGGGCGGTCGTTTTTGGCTTTCCCCGAAAAGAATGACGAAATGACGTGGCATTTTTCGCTCGCGCCGAGTAGAGGCCCAATCCTCATTTGGGAAACCGCAGGTAGACTAATTGCTGTAAAAAGCTCTACTTTGCGTTCGTCGTTTTTGCCACGTCATTTCGGCTCCGCTAATTGAAAGGGCCCGCGACGATGACGACAATCGCGCGCATAATCGTCAGGGAGCCAAAGCCGCCCATCAGCCATACGATGAGCGCGCCCACAGCGCCGCCCGCAAGCCCCAGCACCAACGCGCGGACGCTACTAACCACAAGGCCGCGGATGCCAATCCGGCCCATGGCGTGGTGCAGGAACGCAAGCGACACCACACACAGCATAAGCATGAAAATAGCGCTGCCGAGGGAAACCGCGTGGATGCCAAGGACGCCCACCATCCCGACGGTGAACGCGACCTGCACGACGGAGGCCGCGACATTGGCGAGTGCGAACAGCGTCATGCGCCTCATCGCGGAGAACACCTTCTGGAAGAAGGTCTGGAGTCCGTACCACGGGAGCGCGAGCGCAAGCGTCGCGAGGTAGGCGGCGGTAAGGTTGGCACTCTCGGCGTCGAACTGGCCCACGCGCAGCAACGACATGAGCGGCTTCGAGAACACCATCAGATAGACCATGAACGGGATGAGGGCGAACATCACGTGCCCCATGCCCGTCGAGACCTGACGCCTGAACGCATGCTCGTCACCCTTGGCGAAACTCTCGCTCATCTCGGTGAACATCGCCACGGTGATGGGCACGGCGAGAACGGCGTAGGGCAGGGTGTACCACAGGCGCGCGTAGTACTGGATGGAGCCGCCCTGCTCGGGCACGGCGGCGAGGGCCATCGACGTCATAACCGAGGTCGTCACAAAGGAGCACGCGGTGACAATGAGGGTGGGGGCGCCGATGCCCACGGTCTCGCGCAGCGCCGGATCATGCAGGTCAATGCGGAAGGTGAGCCTGATGCCATGGCGGCGCAGGCTCGGGAGCTGCATGAGGACCTGGACGGCGACGCCGAGCGGGTTGCCCAGCGCAAGGACGAGGAAGGCCGCCGAGTAGTTCACGTTGACGAGCGCCGCGAAGCCGATGAACGACGCGATGGTGATGAGGTTGTTGAAGATGGGAGCGGCGTTGCTCCAGAAGTAGTCACGCTCGGCGTTGAGGATGCCCGACGCCAGGCTCGAGAGGCAGTAGAGTACGATCTCGATCGCGAAGAAGCGGAAGAGCGTGATGCCATCGGCCATCTGCGCCTGGTCGGTCTTGGCGGACTGCACCCAGATCAGGGGCGCGGCAAAGACGAGACACAGGACGAAGCACACGCCGAGCAGGACGAGCAGAATCGAGAGCAGGTTGGAGATGTAGGCGTTGGCGCCATCCTTACCCTTGTGCTCGCGAACGTCGAGGTAGACGGGGAGGAACGCCGTGATGAGCATGCCGCCGATAACGAGCTCGTAGAGCTGGTTGGGCAGGTTATTGGCCACGGTATAGCAGCTCGAGAGCAGCGTGGTGCCAAGTGCGAAGGCCTGGCCCCAGGTACGGAAAAAGCCGGTGAGGCGGCTCACGATGACGAGGGCACTCATCATCGCGGCGCTGCGGCCGACATTGGCGTCGGTCTCGGCGGTGGCGGCATCGCCGGGCACGGTGGCCTCGCCGGGCACGTCGGCCTCGGCACGTACGGCGGCGACACCGGCGACGGCTTCGGCCTCCCCACGCTTCTCGGCCAGGACGTCGCCTTGCTCGGACGCCTTAATTTCGTCGGTCATCGGAGGTCCTCTCGGCAGATGTCGGCGAGGGTGGCGCCCAGGAAGGAGACGAGCTCCTCCGGGTTCAGCTTGAGGGTGAGGCCCAGGCGCCCACCGGAGATGTAGATGTCATCGAAGAGCTGCGCGGTCTCGTCGATCAGGGTGGGAAACTGCTTCTTCATGCCCACGGGCGAGCAGCCGCCACGCACGTAGCCCGTCGTGGGTTCGAGGTCGCGGACGTGCATGAGCGTCAGGGACTTCTCCCCCGCCGCGGCCGCGGCCTTCTTGAGGTCGAGCTCGTCGCCGGAGGGGACGCAGCAGACGATGTGGCCGCTGGCAGGCGTCACGCACACGAGGGTCTTGAATCCCTGCTCAGGGGCATAGCCGAGCATGTTCGCGATGCGCACGCCGAGGTCGCTCACGCCGGTCGGGTCGGGCTCCTCAAAGGTGATAGCCTCGTACGCCACGCCGCCACGCTCGAGCTCGCGCATGGCGTTCGTCTTCTGGACCCTCTCCTTGCGTGCCATTCGGCTCCTCCCGACGGGCACCGCGCGGGCGGCCCCGTTGCTTTCCGTACGAGACGCGGGGCAAAGCCGCGTCGTCCGCGGCGACCCACATGCGGGCCGCCATAAAACTGCTCGTAGACGGGCCTTCGCAGGACCGTCACAACGTATCCGTTACGAAGGGTATAGTTAACCACTACGGAAGACCGAATATGCGCAGGTCGCATGGAGAAGACGGGCTGGTGTGCATCATGGAGAAGCTAGGCGTCATCGGCGGCATGGGTCCCGAGGCATCGTCGTACTTCTACAGCGAGGTCATTCGCCATACCAAGGCGGAGCGCGACCAGGACCACCTCGACCTCGTCCTCATCAGCCAGGCCTCGATGCCCGACCGCACGGAGGCCATCGAGACCGGTGACGACGCCAAACTGCTCGAGAGCATGCGCGTCGACCTCCAGGCACTCGAGGCGTTCGGGTGCGCGCACGTCGCCATCACGTGCAACACCTCGCACTACTTCTTCGACAAGATCCAGGCGTTCACAAAGGTGCCCATCATCCACATGCCACGCGAGGCCGTGCGCGAGGCCGTCGAGGGCCGCGGCGCCAAGCGCGTCGGCATCATGGGCACGGACGGCACCGTCCGCACGGGCATCTACTCGCGCGAGTGCGAGGCCGCCGGCGTCGAGTGGGTCGTGCCCTCCCCCGAGCGCCAGACCGACGTCATGTCGATCATCTATGACGACGTGAAGGCAGGCAGGCCTGCGGACATGCACAAGTTCGACCGCGTGATGCGCGAGTTCATCCGCCTCGACTGCGACGCCGTGATCCTCGCCTGCACCGAGCTCTCCGTCGTCAAGCGCGACCACGAGGTGCCCGACCTCTGCATCGACGCGATGGACACCCTGATCCGCGAGTCGATCGTCCGCAGCGGCGCCACCTACGTGTAGGGCCCGCGCGACGCCCGACGCACGACATCCCCGCAAACGACAGGCGGTGCGGCACCATTCGTGATGCCGCACCGTCTTTGCGTACGCATGCGCACCCGCGCACCGGGTGCGCTGGCCTTCGCGGGCCGGGCGCGTGCCGCCAGTCGCGTGCCAGCCGGCAGCACCCGCGGGCCTACTCCTCCGCCGGGGCGGCGCCGAACGCGCTCACGCGCGGAACCCACTCGCCCTCTCCCGAGGCGTCGAGGGCATCCTGCAGCTCGCGCGTGCGCTCGAGCACCGGCGCGAGGAACTTGCCGGTATAGCTCTCCGGACAGGCCGCGACCTCCTCGGGCGTGCCGGTGCACACCACGGTTCCGCCGCCGTCACCGCCCTCGGGGCCCATGTCGATGAGACGGTCAGCCACCTTGATGACGTCGAGGTCGTGCTCGATGACCAGCACCGTGTTGCCCGCGTCGACCAGACGCTGGAGGACATCAAGCAGCTGGCGCACGTCCTCGAAGTGCAGGCCCGTCGTGGGCTCGTCGAGGATGTAGAAGGTCTTGCCCGTCTGCTGGCGGTGGAGCTCCTTGGCGAGCTTCACGCGCTGCGCCTCGCCGCCGGAGAGCGTCGTTGCCGGCTGGCCCAGGCGGATGTAGCCCAGACCCACGTCATAGAGCGTCTGGAGCTTCTTCTTGATGCGCGGGATGTTCCCAAAGAACGCCAGGGCCTCGGTCACGCTCATGTCGAGCACGTCCGAGATGCTCTTGCCGTGGTACTTCACCTCGAGCGTCTCGCGGTTGTAGCGAGCGCCATGGCAGACCTCGCACGGAACGTAGACGTCTGGCAGGAAGTTCATCTCGATCTTGATCTGGCCATCGCCCTTGCAGGCCTCGCAACGGCCGCCCGGCACGTTGAACGAGAAGCGACCGGGACTATAGCCGCGGGCGCGGCTCTCCGGCGTGGACGAGAAGAGCGCGCGAAGGTCATCCCACAAGCCGATGTACGTGGCCGGGTTGGAGCGCGGAGTGCGGCCGATCGGGCTCTGGTCCACGTCGATGACCTTGTCGATTTGATCGATTCCCGTGAGCTTCTTGTACTCGCCCACCGGACGCAGCGAGTTCTGGATGGCGTTGGTGAGCGCGGGGGCGAGGGTGTCCGTCACGAGCGAGCTCTTGCCCGAACCTGAGACTCCCGTGACCACCGTGAGCGTTCCAAACTCAATGCTCACGGTCACGTTCTTGAGGTTGTTGTGGCTCGCACCGACGATCTTGAGCTCGCCGCGGCCGGGACGGCGGCGCTCCTCCGGCAAGCGGATGAGTCTCCTACCCGTGAGGTAGGCGCCCGTGATCGAGTCCGCGCACTCGCAGATCTGTCCGGGCGTGCCCGCGGCGACCACCTCACCACCCAGCTCGCCCGCACCGGGGCCCATGTCGATCACGTAGTCCGCCGCGCGGATCGTGTCCTCGTCATGCTCGACCACGATCACGGTGTTGCCCTGGTCACGGAGGCGCTCGAGCGTCTTGATCAGGCGGTCGTTATCGCGCTGGTGCAGCCCAATGGAGGGCTCGTCGAGGATATAGAGCACACCCATGAGGCCCGCGCCGATCTGCGTGGCCAGGCGGATGCGCTGCGCCTCGCCGCCGGAGAGCGTCGCCGAGGCGCGGGAGAGGGTGAGGTAATCCAGGCCCACGTCCACCAGGAAGCGCAGGCGCTCGACGATCTCCTTCACGATGTGCCCGCCGATGAACTCCTGACGCTCCGTGAGCTTGAGGTCACGGAAGAACTCGAGCGACTCGCGGCAGCTCATGCAGCAGACGTCGTAGATTGACTTGTCACCAACCGTGACGGCGAGGATCTCCGGCTTGAGGCGCGCGCCGTGGCACGTCGGGCAGGGTACCTCATGGATGTACTTCTCCAGGCGAGCGCGCATCTTCTCGTTAGTCGTCTCCGTGTACTTCTCGAACAGGACGGAGCGCACGCCCGAGAAGGTGGTCGACCAGTTGGTATCTCGACCGTCGAGCGTGTGGTAGTCGACGCGGACCTTCGTGGAGCCGAGACCGTCGAGGAGGGCGTCGCGCACCTTCTTGGGCAGCTTGTTGAACGGGGTGTCAGGACTCGCCTTGAAGTGACGGCACACCGCGGCGAGCACCTGCGGGTAGTAGTTCGACCTGCCGAAGAAGCTGCCGAACACTCCCTCAGAAACGGAGAGGTTGGGGTCCTCGATGAGCGACTCCACGTCCACCACGCGCCTGAAGCCGAGGCCGTCGCAGTCAGGGCAGGCACCATAGGGGGCGTTGAAGGAGAAGTCGCGCGGCTGTGGGTCATCCATCGAATGGCCGTGGATGGGGCACGCGAGCGCGAGCGAGTACTGGAGGAGCTCGCCGGGAATGCCCTCGGGGTCATCGCGGTCGGGCAGCATGTAGACGCCCACCTTGCCAGCGGCGAGGCGCGTCGCCGTCTCCACCGCCTCCGCGATGCGGCCGAGGCTCGTCTCGCGAATGACGATGCGGTCCACCACGACCTCGATGTCGTGCTTGAGCTTCTTGTCGAGTTTGATCTCCTCGTCAAGCTCGCGGACCTCGCCATCGATGCGAACGCGCGAGAAGCCCTCCGCGCGCAAGTCATCGAGAAGCTTCGTGTACTCGCCCTTGCGGCCAAGAACCACGGGGGCAAGCACCAGCGCGCGACGGCCCTGACCCGCGGCGAGGATTTTATCCGCCACCTGGTCCGTCGTCTGGCGCTCGATCACGCGGCCACACTCCGGGCAGTGGGGCGTGCCCACGCGGGCGAAAAGCAGGCGGAGGTAGTCATAGATCTCCGTCACGGTACCCACGGTCGAGCGCGGGTTCTTCGACGTGGTCTTCTGGTCGATGGAGACCGCCGGGGAGAGGCCGTCGATCGAGTCGAGGTCCGGCTTGTCCATCTGGCCGAGGAACTGACGCGCATAGCTGGAGAGGCTCTCCACATAGCGACGCTGGCCCTCGGCATAGATGGTGTCGAAGGCGAGGCTCGACTTGCCGGAGCCCGAGAGGCCCGTAATGACGACGAGCTTGTCGCGCGGAATCGATACGTTGATATCGCGCAGGTTATGCTCGCGCGCGCCCCTGATAACGATGGAATCGGAAGCCATGGACCACTCCCCCGTTGTGCCGCTTCTCATAGCTCTTCAGTGTAACGAGACGAGCCGCGAGGCGCCAAACGCCATCGCGGCTCCATAGAACATCCGTTCGTTGTTCGCCCTGGGACAGCGGCGCGCTGCCACGAACGCAGCCTGGGGCAGTGCACTGCTCCCGCCAGCTCAACCCGGGCCGGCACCCCGCGCCCATCAGTGCAACTAGGGCCGGCACCCCGCGCCCATCAGTGCAACAGCGGGTTATCGAGGTGAAGCTCCGGCCTCGGGGCACGCGAAGGCACGCGCGCGGCAGGAGCCGAGACCACGGGGGCCTCCTCGACGACGCGGAGCTCCCACGCACTCGCCACCTCGGCGGAAGGCGAGCCCTCGCGCACGCGGGCGAGCGCGGCGGAGAAGACCGGGCCCACGACGTCACAGCGCCAGACGCGAGCTCGCACATGGTGCCAGGCGATGCCCTCGCGAAGCCACAGCTCGACCGGTTCGTCGAACCAGAGCGCCCGGGCAAGCCCCGCGCCCAGATCGCTGCGGTCCTCGCGAAGCGCCACAACAACGCCGCATTCGCCCGCAAGCTTGGCAACGCCCAGCTCAGAGGCGGAGAACGCCTCGCAGAACAGAGCCTCCTCCTCGCCGGGGACGCTCACGCGCGGCGCGCCCTCGCCCGAGGGCGTCTCGCCCGCGGCGACGACCCCAGGAGAAGTCTCCTCGCGGCCCACACCCCTCCAAACGGAGACGTCGGTTCGCTCGAGGTCCGCGTCTGGGTGGTTGCCACACATCTTGTAGTCGTCCTCGAACGCAATCAGGCCATGGCTCGCGCGCACGTCGTGGAAGCCCTTCGCGAGCTCCACGTAATACTCGATGGGAGGCATCGGGCGCCAGCCCAGCACGCTGCGGCGATGCGGACGCCAGATGACGGACAGGCAGGTCACGCCGCGCTCAGCGAACCATTCGCACGCCTCGAGGTTGCGCTCGATCGCCTCCTCGGGCGTGGCCACGGCGCCGTCGCCGGCGAGCTCGGCCCCGCCAACCACCTGCGTGTAAACGTTGCCCGCACCGAAGACCTCAACCGCGTCGATCGTGCGGCGGAGCCACTCGTCATACCCCACGTGAGCGTTCTTGCCAGGACACAGGCGGGCGAACTGGTCCGCGCCCCAGACCTCGAGGTTTGGGCTATACGAGGTGACACCCGACTCGTCATGCAGGCGCTTGACGAGCTCGCGAGGCCAGGCGGGAGCCATGACCTGGCACGAGAAGCGCCCGGAGAACGCTTCCCCCATGGCACGAACGCAGCGCAGGTAGCGCTCGAGCTCGCGTCCGAACGGCGGATCGCCCGCGTAGTCCGTTCCTCCGGAGATGTAGAGCTCGGAGTAGCGGCCGGGCTCGGCAAGAGCCGCGCGCACGGTCTCGCCAAGCTGAGCGCAAGGGACCTCGGGCTCGATGCCGTGGCGCGTGAACAGCGCGCAGAAGCGGCATTGTTCACCACGACCCCAGAACTCGCAGCGGCGATAGGACGTGAGGATCAGCTTCTGGGCGCGAACGTCAGCGAGCTCGTCCATGGGAACGCCGCCCGCCGCCTCGTGGTCAAAGAGCTCGGGCCGCGGCACGAAATCCACGACGTCAACGACACCCTCACGGACGTCTCCCGCAGGGTCGCCGTCCGCCGCAATCGGGCCAGTGGCCGGTTCACGAAGCACGAACTCGCCCGCACGCTCGTCAAAGTCGATGACGTAGGGGTCATCGTACGTCTCGCCCCAGTTTATGTAGACGTAGGTAGCGTCGCGGAGGAGCACGCCGCCGGGTATGACGAGGCGCGCGGGCCTCCCGCCGAACGCGATGTCAAAGGGTTCGGCGGAGGCAAAGCGGTAGTCGCCCTCCTGCAGGCGAGCGAACGCCGCCGCGGAAAGACGGGCACCATGCCAAACCATCGAGATCTTGAGCAGCACAAACGGGCTCATGCCCGGGTTCTCCGAGCAGAGCCTGCACCACTGCTCGGTCTTGGTCTCTCGCATGGGAAGCTCCCTTCGAATCGAGAAGTTGACAAAGGGACAGTCCCTTTGTCAACTCTTGCAGACGCGCGTAGCGCGGACGGGCGTGGGGAGCTCGCGCGACCCAGACGCCCACCCCACCTACGGCAGCAGGACGAGCGCGGCGACGATCGCCGCGTTCAGCCCCACGGCGAAGGCGACGTCACGAGCGCGAAGCGGCACCTCGAACGCGCAACGACGTTCGCCGGAGTCCTCGAACCCGCGAGACTCCATTGCCATAGCGAGGCTCTCCGAGCGCTCGAGGGCGTGCGCCAGCATCGGCACGACACGCCTGGGAGACAACGGATTCACGTGAACGCCGCGGGCCTTAAGCGCAAGGCCGACCTCGGCGTACTCGTCCTTGACCACAGGAAAGAAGTGGTAGGCAGCCAGTACGCCGTAGGCGAACTTCGGCGGCAGGCGGAACTGCTGCATGAGGCTCATAACGAGCTCGAAAGCATCGCTCGTGAAGGCGAACGACAAGCCCAGGCCACCGTAGGCCATGACGCGGCTCGCGAGCTGCGCGGCGGTGGTCCAGTCACTGGCGAACAGGGTGCGCTGGCCAAACACGTCCGCCTCAATGGCCGCAGAGGCGTTTCCGCCCGAGCCATACATGAGACCGGTCACGAAGAGCGCCGCCGAGGTCAGGGCAAAGGGCACGAGCGCCGCCGCGACACCGCGACGGTTCGTGCCGGGGCTCGCGAGCGTCGCCACAAGGGCGATGACGCAAACCGCGAGGTTGACGCGCGTGTTGAACGTAACAGAGAGGATGAGCGACGCCACGGTGAGCGCGGCAAGCTTGATCCCGGGATTCAGGCTCCTCATGAGGCACTCCCCTCTCGAACGGCGGGCACGGCGGTCGTCGCGGGCGCGGCAATCGCGGCGGCATCGGCGGGTGCGGCAGTCGTCGCGGGCGCGGCAATCGCGGCAGCATCGGCGGGTGCGGCGGTCGTCGCGGGCTCACGACGAGCCTCGACGTAGGCGTCAAGCTCCTCGCCCTCGAGCGGACGCACACGCCCGTCAGCTACGAGCAGCACCTGGTTGGCGATGGCGCGGGCGAGCACGAGGTCGTGCGTCGCCACGACGACGGTGAGGCCAGCGGCAACGCGTCGCTCGAGCACGTCGAGCATCTTTCGCGTCGAACGCTCGTCCTGCGCATACGTGGGCTCATCGAGCAGAAGGACGTCGGCACGTCCCGCTAGCATTGCGAGCATGGCAAGACGACGCTGTTGGCCCTGGCTAATCTCATACGGCGAGCGCTCGCCCAGGCCCTTCAGGCCAAACTCGGCGAGAAGGTCGGGCACGCGTGCCGCAAGCTCCTCCTCCGCCGCATCTGGATTGGCGGCACGTAGCGTCACCATGACTTCCTCGGCGACAGTGAGCGCGAGGAACTGCAGACGCGGGTTCTGGAAGACCAGACCAACGGAACCCTCGACCGCAAGCTCGCCGGACGTGCGGCACGCGCCCGCGATGGCATGGAGCAGCGTGGACTTGCCACTTCCGCACTCGCCCACGAGAGCAGCCACGCTACCGTGAGCCACCTCGAGCGAAACACCCGAGAGCACGGTGGGCGCCGACCGGCCTCGCCCATAGCCAACGGACAAATCGCGAACGCGGACGACCTTCTCGGCATCCTCGGAAACGAGCGCGGGGCGCAGGCCCCTCGCCCATTCGTCATTCACGAACAAGCCGTCGGCACGCATCTCCGCCTCGTGCGCGGCAAACTCCGCAACCGGGAAGCTCGCCTCGTCAACGCTGCCATGCTCGCGCATGAGCACGACGCGATCCGCGAAGGGCAGCCACCAGCCGGCACGATGGTCGACCACCACGAGCGTCACGCCCTCTTGCTCGTTGAGACGGCGAAGCTCGACGGCGACCGAAGCGCACGACAACGGATCGAGATTGGCAAATGGCTCGTCAAGAACGAGCGTACGGGCACCGCACGCGAGCGCGGTGCACAGTGCGAGCTTCTGCTTGGTGCCGCCAGAGAGCTGACCAATGCGGTCCTTCTCGCGTCCCTCGAGGCCCACGAGCGCGAGGAGCTCGCGACAGCGCTCGTGCATGTCGCCAGGCCAGGCGACGTTTTCGAGCGCAAAGAGCACCTCGCGCTCGACCGTATCCATGCAGAACTGGTTGTCGGGATTCTGGAACAGTATCGAGACTTCGCGGCTTCGCTCGCGCGGGCCCATCTTCCCCACCGGACGACCAGCCGCAAGGACCTCGCCCTCAAGCTCGCCTGCGTAGGCCGGGTAAAGCCCGGCGAGGCAGAAGGCGAGCGTCGACTTGCCCGACCCGGAGGCCCCCATCACGAGGACGACCTCCCCCCGACGCACGGTCAGGGAGAGGTCGGAGAAGACCGGGCCCGAGCCCTCGCCGTAGCGAAAGCCCAGGCCACGAGCCTCGAGCGCGATGTCCGTCTCGGCGCTAGGCACGCGAGCGACCTAGGGCGTAGCCCTTAAGCAGGCCGGTCTTGGCGAGGCCATCGCCGATGGCCTTGGAGAGCAGACCGGCGAAGAGCATGGAGCTCACGAGCCTCACGACGAAGAACAGCACGAGCACCGGGACGGCGATGAGGCCGTAGCCGGAGCGGATGAAGCTCCAGACGAAGCTGATGACGGTGCAGAACGCGCTCGCGAGCAGCATGTCCTTGGTCTCGAAGCTCTTGTAGTGGCCGAGGGCGAAGGCGAGCTCGGCGCCGGCACCCTGGACGAGGCCGGTCACGATGACCATCGGGCCATACATGTTGCCGAGAAGGACCTCGATGAGGGCGGCGACGACCTCAGAGACGAGAGCGACGCCCGGACGCTGGATGATGTAGGCCGCGAGCGTGGACACCATGAACCAGATGCCAAACACGATCTCGTTGCCCATGGGGCCGATGCCCATCGGGGTGAAGGCGGCGACCATTGCCGCGGCGGCGTAGACCGCCACGAGGTAGACGACGCCGAAGACGACGCAAAGCATCGCCACGAAGATGATCTCCTGGAGCTTCCAGCCGCCCTTTGCGGCACCGTTCTCGTTAGCCATTCCTTGTTTCTCCTCTCGTCACCTGAAAAAGGGACAGTCCCTTTTTCAGGTTCTTGCGGTTTGTGCACGGACGTGAGTCACCCGTCGCGTCGTTCAGCGCGACAGCTAGCGCGCTGGCCAAGCCCGCGTGGTCCTACTCGACCGTGGGGCTGTTGACGTTAATCGTGAAGTGCAGCACGTAATGGTGTACGTTCTCGCTCGCTTCCATGAGCTCGCAGACCTCCTGCAGGTAGGCGAAGACGTCCTTGATGCTGCCCTCGATGCGCGTGGCGTAGTGGATCGTGGTGGGGTTGAGACCACGCTTCTCGGCGAGACGCCAGACCTCGGCGATGTCATCGATGTAGTCGCCCACGCCCATGGGATAGAGGGCGAGCTTGCACAGGCACGGCTGCGTGGCGGCCTCGACGATGGCGTGGTTGGGGGCCTCGCCCGCAGCCTCGAGCACCGAGTCGCCAGAGACGTCGCCCGGGCAACCCTTGGAGACCTGGCCCTCGATGGCCATGTGGACGCCCTCGGTCCAGGAGCTGGCGAACAGCGCGGAGACCGCGTCCATCACATAGGGAAGCTTGCCGCGGTAGACCGTCGAAAGGGCGTCAGTCTCGCTCCAGACGCAGGAGGTGTCGACGCGCCCGAGGGCGCCGAGAATGATGTCGATGAAGTTGTCGCACATGGGATAGAGCGTGAATCGGCAGCCGGAAATCGGCAGGTCAGTACCCCTGCCAGCCCAAGGCAGATCGGGGCGGTTGCAGCCCTCGCAGCAGTTTTCAGACATGTCTTCCTCTCGTTCGTGACGCAGGCAGGCTGCGCCGCGGCCGCATGGGCCACATCCGCGGCCATAGTGACCGCATCTGGATGCAAGCAGGAACGAGAGGCTTGAACGAGCCAAGAAGGCAACGTCGCCGCACGAGACGGCGGGTGCGGCAAAGTCGCACGCCAGAAGAACGACGCCTCGAGCGCGAGGCGGGTAGCTTCCCTACGCTGGTCCTAACCAGGTCAGGTTCAAGGGGTTGGAAATCCTCTCAGCTCTTGCGAGCACCCCCAGCACTTGTGCCGCGCGCGGCGGCAACGGTTTGGCATTGTACTAACCCCGACGATGCTGTCAAGAGGCGTTGCAATTGCACGCTAGCGCGCCAATAGACCGACGTAGCCAACGTCTTAGCTGCTCAGAGGCTCTATCACTCGTCGCGACAGCGCTTGAGGGGCCTTTGCGCCCTTTCACGCTCTGTCATGAAACTGTTACGTCTGCGTCCGGAACGCGTTCGGCGGGGAATACTTATGTAAGACTGTGCCGGTGAACCAAAAACACGCCCTGCAGGGATCGCGACGCGCCCCGCCGTGGCGGATCAGAAGGGAGCTCCCATGCTCAGGATTGGCCTTCTTACCAGCGGCGGCGACTGCCAGGCGCTCAACGCCACCATGCGTGGCATCGTGAAGACCGTGCTCAGGAACTCGAAGGAAAAGGTCGAGATCTACGGCTTCGAAGACGGCTACCAGGGCCTCATCTACGGTCACTATCGCAAGATGAGCTGGGCTGATTTCTCTGGCATTCTCATCAAGGGCGGCACGATCCTGGGCACCAGCCGCACGCCCTTCAAGCTCCTCGACACGCCCGAGGCGGACGGTGTCGAGAAGGTCCCCGCGATGGTCAAGAACTATCGCAAGCTCAATCTCGACTGTCTGTTCGTGCTGGGCGGCAACGGCTCCACGAAGACCGCCAACCGCCTTCGCGAAGAGGGTCTCAACGTGATCGCCCTGCCGAAGACCATCGACAATGACACCTATGGCACCGACATGACCTTCGGCTTCCCCAGCGCCATCGACATCGCGACGAAGTGCATCGACGACATCCACACCACGGCGGAAAGCCACCGTCGCGTCTTCGTGATCGAGATCATGGGCCACAAGGTTGGCTGGATTCCGCTCTACGCGGGCATTGCCGGCGGTGCCGACGTCATCCTCATTCCCGAGATTCCGTACGAGATGGACAACGTGATTGACGCCATTGAGCAGCGTGAACGCGATGGCGGGCGATTCTCGATCGTCGTCGTGGCCGAGGGCGCCATCACCAAGGAAGAGGCGGCGATGAAGAAGAAGGACTACAAGCGCCTGGTCGCTCAGCGCGTGAAGCCCAGCGTCGCCTACGACATCGCCGAGGAAATCGCCGCTCGTACCGATCGCGAGGTTCGCGTCGCGGTACCTGGCCACACGCAGCGCGGCGGCGAGCCCAGCGCGCAGGACCGCATCTTCGCGACCCAGTGTGGTGTCGAAGCCGCAAAGAGCTGCCTCGCAGGCGAGTACGGCTGCATGATTGCCCTGCGCGATGGCCGCATGACGCGCGTCCCGCTCAAGGAGGTCGCTGGCAAGCTCAAGTACGTCGACCCCAACAGCGAGCTCGTCCGCGAGGCCAAGATGCTTGGCATTTCCTTCGGTGACGAGTAGGGCACGAACGGTTTATCCATCGCCCGTCACTAGGCTTAGCTAGACCAATCAGGCGCCGCCCAGCTTCTCCAGCCGGGCGGCGCCTTTTCCGTTAGGGGGTGCGGCCGTAGCCACACCCCCTCAAAACGTTAGATTTCCCCGCGATACCCGCCCGGTACTCCGGCTTCCTGGCGATGGCCGGGCGTTACCCCAGCGTCACGACATCGGCGCCATCAATGAGAAGATCAGCGTTATAGAAAGCCGTAAGAGCCTCGATGGCGAGGGTCACATCGCGCGCTCCGCCCGTCTCGTAGCTCGAGTGCATGGCCAGCTGCGGCAGGCCCACATCAACGGCATGCACGCTTACCTGCGTGTTCGAAAGATTTCCGAGCGTAGAGCCGCCCGCCATGTCGCTGCGGTTGGCAAACGTCTGAAGCGGCACGCCCGCATCGGCACAAACCGCCTGGAGCACGGCGCGGCTGAAGGCGTCGGTGCAGTACTTCTGGTTCGCCGCCTCCTTCACCACGAGGCCGCCGTTGAGGCGACAGCGGTTGACGGCGTCGCACTTGCCCGCCTGGTTCGGGTGAACGGCATGCGCGTTATCGCAGCTCACGAGCATGGACTTGGCAACCGCCTGGCACAGCTCATCGCTCGTGTGCCCAAGCGCCGCATTAACGCGCGCGAGGGTATCGGCAAGCACGGTGGACATGGCTCCCTGCTTCGTGTTCGAGCCAACCTCCTCGTTGTCGAAGCAGCAGTAGACGCTCACATCACGCTGGTTGTCGCTCGCAAGGAACGCCTTGAGCGAGGTGAACGCGCAGGCAAGGTCATCAAGCTTGGGCGAGGACACGAACTCGCTGGCAGCGCCCCACACGCAGCCACGCTGACGGTTCACGAGGAACAGGTCGCGCGCGACGATGTTCTCGGGCTCGATCCCAAGATGCTCTGCCACAAGCGCGTCGACAGTGCCCACGGTGCAGTCGCCTGCGGACATGATCGGGCACAGGTCGGTCGCGCGGTTAGGCGAGAACTTGTCGTTCACGGCACGATCAAAGTGAATGGCAAGGCTCGGGATAATCGCGACGTCACGGTCGAGTGACACGAGGCGGCTCTCGATGCGAAAACCCTCGCGCACAAGCACGCGACCAGCAAGCGACAGAGGCTTGTCGAACCAGGTGTAGTCAATCATGCCGCCGTAAGCCTCGGTGTCGAGGCGCAGATAGGCCTCGGGGCCTTCCATCTCGGCAACGTTCTTGAGCTTGAACGCCGGCGAATCCGCGTGAGACGCCGCAAGCTGGAAGTGGTAGTTTGAGCCCTCCTCGGCAACGCGCTCGCCCACCTTCCAGGCGATGACGGTCGAGTTGTTGCGGCACGTGTAGTAGCTGCCGCCCGCGCGGACATCCCACGCGCCAGCCTCGGGGAGGTACGTGAAGCCGGCCTCGTCGAGGTAGGAGCGGATGGTCTTAACGGAATGGAACATGCTCGGGCTCTTCTGAATGAAGCTGACGAGCTCCTCAGCAGCGGCGATTTCCGCCGCGGAAGTCTTAGTGGTGACGCCCATGCGATTCCCTTCTGACGTTTGGTTGCCCGTTCAGTCTATCACCCGCATGCGAACAGGGAATGCAGCCCGTCTGCGCATGCGGGGATGCCGGCCGGTTCCCGCCGCGCATCGTGGCCCACGCCCGGATGCAGCCCGCCTACGCATGCGGGGATGCCGTCGCCGCGCGCAAACGAAAGACACAATCCGCCCGCGCCATCCTCCACCGTCCCCTAATCCAGACGGTTCGTGCCAATCGCGCGGTACTTGGCATAGCGTCTCTCGACGAGCTCCTCGGCGTCCAGGCCCGCAAGCTCGTCGAACGTCGCCTGCGCTTCGCGCACAATGTCACGGGCGAGCTCGGCCTTGGTAAGGCCCGCATCGGCGATGACGCCGTCGACAAGCCCAAGCTCCCGCAGCTCTGGCGCCGTGAGGCAAAGCGCCGTGGCCGCGTCCTCGGCACGCTTCGGGTCCTTCCAAAGGATGGAAGCGCAGGCCTCGGGACTCACGACCGAGAAAGCCGAGCTCTCGAGCATGAGCAACTTGTCGGCAACGCCCAGCGCGAGCGCTCCACCGCTACCGCCCTCGCCTGTGATCACGCTCACAACGGGCACCTTAAGCCCGCTCATCTCAACGAGGTTTCGAGCGATGGCCTCGCCCTGGCCGCGCTCCTCGGCGCCAATGCCACAGTAGGCGCCCGAGGTATCGACGAGGCACAGCACCGGACGGCCAAACTTCTGGGCTTGCCGCATGAGGCGAAGCGCCTTTCGATACCCCTCCGGATGAGGCATGCCAAAATTGCGACGCACGCGCTCCTTGGTCGTCGTTCCTCGTTCGATGGCAATGACGGTAATCGCACGGTCATCCTTCCAGCCAATGCCCGCGACCACCGCGGCGTCATCGCCAAAGAGGCGGTCTCCATGGAGCTCGACAAACCCGTCGAGGCCAGACTCGATGATTTCCGTGGCGGTCACCCGGTCCGCCGAGCGAGTGAGCTTGACGACGTCATACGCACTCCTCGACACCGCTCCCCTCTTCGCCTTGCCCACGCGCTTGGCCAGGCGGCTTGGCACGCCACCAGCGTGCGAGTGGGGCGAGTCCCCCGCGAGAACCTCTCCCTCATGAAGAGCAAGCAGCTCTGCGAGGGTGGCGACCATGTTCCCGCGCTCGACGATGGCGTCGCAAAAGCCGTGCTCGAGGAGGAACTCAGACCGTTGGAAACCAGCGGGGAGCTTCTTCCTGGCGGTCTGCTCGATCACGCGCGGGCCAGCGAAAGCCGCGAGCGCGCCCGGCTCGGCGAGCGTGACGTCGCCCTCCATGGCGAAGCTCGCCGTGACGCCACCCGTCGTGGGGTCCGTCAGAACGCACACGTAGAGAAGCCCCGCCTCGGAGTGACGACGCACGGCGGCCGACACCTTCGCCATCTGCATGAGCGACGTAACGCCCTCCTGCATGCGAGCCCCACCGGAAACGGTGAAGCCCACGACGGGAAGTCGCAGCTCGCAGGCCTTCTCGAACGCACGGCAGATCTTCTCGCCAACGACCGACCCCATCGATCCCATCATGAAGTCGGCGTTCATAAAGAACAGCGCACAGGCATGCCCGCCTATGGTGCCACGCCCGCAGATGACAGCATCGTTCTCGTGAGACGACGCGCGCGCCGCCTCGAGCTTCTCGGCGTATCCCGGAAACTCCAGGAAGTCCGTCGCCCGAAGGCTGGCGTCCCACGCCTCGAAGCTTCCCGCATCGACGGTCGCGTGTATGCGAGCCCGGCCAGACAGGCGCAGGTGCTTGCCGCAGCGCGGACACACCTCGAGGTTCTCGCGAAGCTCCCCTTCGTCAATGGCACGGCGACAACCAGGGCACTTGACGAGCACGTGGCGCGCGGGGAACTCGGCGCAGACCTCGGTCATGGGCCCCTCGAGCGCGTTCAGGGCATGGCCGATCCTATTGCGCAGCATTGATGCCCTCCATCAGGTTCGTGTGGTAGTTGCCGGAGAGGAACTCCTCATTGGCGAGAATCCGCAGCTGGAGCTCGCTATTCTCATCGACGCCCTCGATCACGAGCTCGCCCAGGGCAGAGCGCATCTTGCGAATGGCACCGTCGCGCGTGGACGCGCAGACGATGACCTTCGCGAGCATCGAGTCGTAGTAGGGCGGCACGACGGCGCCGGGGAAGAGCGCCGAGTCGAAGCGCACCTTTGGCCCGCCTGGAACGTGCAGCATCGTGACGGTGCCGCACGAGGGCAGGTAATCGGGCGTCTCGGCGTTGATGCGGCACTCCATGGCATGGCCGGCCACCGGAAGGTCCTCACGCTCGAAGGGCAGAGCCTGGCCCGCCGCCACGCGCAGTTGCCATTTGACGAGGTCAACGTCAGTGACGAACTCGCTAACGGGATGCTCGACCTGCAGACGCGTGTTCATCTCCATGAAGTAGAAGCTGCCATCGTCCGAGTAGAGGAACTCGACGGTACCGGCGCCCTCGTAGCCCACGGCGCGGGCGAGGTCACGCGCGGCGCGGTGCATGCGCTCGCGCACGTCAGGGCGGCCCTCGAGACAGGGCGCCGGGCTCTCCTCGACGAGCTTCTGGTTGCGACGCTGCACGGAGCACTCGCGCTCGCCGAGGGAGAAGACGTTGCCAAACTTGTCGGCCATAACCTGAACCTCGACGTGGTGCGCAGGCGAGACGAACTTCTCCATGTAGCACTCGCCGTCACCGAAGGCAGCCTCGGCCTCGGCGCGGGCCTCGCTGAAGGCTCGCCCGGCGTCCTCGGCACGCTCGACCTTGCGGATGCCGCGGCCACCACCGCCCGAGCGGGCCTTGATGAGCACGGGGCACCCGATGCGGCGCGCCTCGCGCTCCGCCTCCTCGGGGGACTTCAGCAGGTCGCACCCGGGAACCACGGGCACGCCCGCGGCCTTCGCGGTGCGGCGGGCGGCGTCCTTGTCGCCCATGCGGTCGATGACCTCGGCGGAAGGGCCCACGAACGCAAGGCCGCACTTCTCGCACTCGCGCACGAAGCCCGCGTTCTCCGAGAAGAACCCGTAGCCGGGATGAATCGCCTTGGCACCAGACTTCACGGCCGTGGTCAGGACCGCGTCCTCGTTGAGGTAGCTCTCCGCAAGACGCGAGCCACCGATGCAGTAGGCCTCATCGGCGAGACGCACGTGCAGGGCCTCGGCGTCCGCGGGCGAGTAGACGGCGACGGTCCGCACGCCCATGTCGCGGCAGGCGCGAATCACGCGAACGGCAATCTCGCCCCTGTTGGCGACCAGAATCTTGTCGAACATCGGCCCATCCCCTACCGGACTTCGTCCACGAGCGCGAACGACATGGATGCCTTGCAGCAGACCTCGCCATCCACGGTCGCGGTTCCCTCGCAGAAGCGGAAGGGGCCGCGCGCGCGGGTGAGCCTGCAGTTGAGCTCGATGGTGTCACCCGGGCGGACCGGGCGCTTGAAGCGCACCTTGTCGAGGCTCGTGTAGAGCGGTGTGCCACCCTGGGCAAGCTCATCGGAGAAGAGCACGCAGCAGTTCTGGGCGAGCATCTCGCATTGGATCACGCCCGGCACCACGGGGTTGCCGGGAAAGTGCCCCTGGAGAAAGAACTCCTCACCGGTGACGGTGATGCGCCCGCGGGCCTCGTCACCCACGAGCTCGGCCTCGTCGAGCAAGAGCATCGGCTCGCGATGCGGCAGGACACGCTTGATCTCTTCCCTGTTCATGTCTGACCCCTAACCGATCCTCATGAGGCAACTGCCGTACTCGACCAAATCGCCGTCGGCGGCCTCGATGGAGAGGATCTCGCCGTCCGCCGTGGCGGCGACCTCATTCATGACCTTCATCGCCTCGATGATGCAGAGCGTCTCGCCCTTGCGGACCTTCGAGCCCACGCGCACGAAGGGTTCGGCATCCGGCGCCGGGGAGGCGTAGTAGACACCCACCATCGGAGACGTGACCTCCACGCCCGCGGGTTCCGCCTCCGCAGGCTCGGGCGCCGCCGACGCCGCGACATCGGCCTCGACCGTGGCAGCCCCCGTAGCCGGCACGGCCAGCGGAGCGGCGACGGCCGTGCCAGCGACGACCTGCGGCATCACGACCGCGGGAGCCGCCTCGCGGACGGCGCGCTCGAGCTCGAAGGCGGAGCCGTCTGGCTCCTCAACGCGCACGCGGGTGAGGCCGCGGTCCTCCATCACGTCCGCTATCTCGGCAATCTTGTTGGAATCCATGCCTACGCCTCCTTGACGGCTCGCAGGGCGACGCACGCGTTGTGGCCGCCAAAGCCGAGGTTCGTCGAGAGCGCCCACTCGAGCTCGCAGGCACGGGCCTCGTTGGGCGTGTAATCCAGGTCGCAGACGGGGTCAGGCGTCACGTAGTTGATGGTGGGCGGCACGATTCCGTCGCGCAGGGCGAGGGCGCACGCCATGATCTCGACGGCGCCAGTCGCGCCGAGCATGTGGCCGGTCATCGACTTGGTGGAGCTCACGTGAGCGGCGCGGGCGGCGTCCTCACCCAGCGCACGCTTGAAGCCGAGCGTCTCAGACGCGTCGTTGAGCTTCGTCGAGGTGCCGTGCGCGTTAACGTAGAGGCCCTCCTCGGGATTCACGCCGCCCTCCGTCACAGCCTGGCTAATGGCGCGAGCGATACCCGCGGCCTCAGGGTCCGGACTCGTGATGTGGTGGGCGTCATCGGTGTTGCCATAGCCAACGACCTCGGCATATATGCGCGCCCCGCGAGCGATGGCGTGCTCCCACTGCTCGAGGGCAAGCACGCACCCGCCCTCGCCCATGACGAAGCCATCGCGCTCGGCGTCGAAGGGGCGGCATGCCGTCGCAGGATCCGGGTTGGTGCTGAGCGCACGGCACGCAGTAAACCCCGCGACCACCTCGCGGATGATGGGCGCCTCCGCGCCACCCGCGAGGATGACGTCCGCATAACCGTGCTTGATCGCGCGGAATGCCTCGCCCACCGCGTGGGCCGAGGTGGCGCACGCGGTCACCACGGGCAGGGTCGGCCCCTGGGCGTTGTGGCGGATGGCGACGTTGCCCGCGGCCATGTTCGGGATCATCATCGCAACCAGGTAGGGGGAGGCACGGCGCGGGCCCTTCTCCCCCATGAGGTGCACCTGCTCGGTGTAGGTCTCCACGCCGCCGATGCCCGAGCCTATGTAGACGCCCAGGTGCTCGTGGTCGACGGCACCCTCGACATCGAGTCCGGCGTCCACCATCGCCTCGTCGGCTGCCGCCATCGCGAACTGCACGCAACGGTCGAGGTGCTTCGCCTCGCGACGTCCAAAGTACGCCTCGCCGTCAAAACCCTTGACCTCCGCCGCAACGCCCACCGAGAGGCCCTCCGTGTCGATGCGGGTTATGGGGTCGATGCCGCAACGCCCCGCGCACATGGCCTCCCAGGTCTCGGTGGTCGTGTTGCCCAGAGGCGTGACCGCGCCGATGCCGGTGATCGCCACCCTATGTTCCATCGTCTTCTCCAAACCAGACCGAGGCACCCCGGCCCCTCTCTACATCGCCATTCCGCCGTCTACGCGAATGACCTCGCCCGTCACATACGCCGCGGCGTCACTGACCAGGAAACGGACCACGCCCGCGACCTCGTCCGGATCTGCCAGCCTGCCCAGGGGAATCTGGCCCTCGTATCGCTCGACGACCTGCTCGGGCAGCGCCGCGGTCATGTCCGTGCGCACGAATCCGGGCGCCACCGCATTGACGGTCACGCCTCGACCGGCGAGCTCTCGCGCTACGGACTTCGTAAGGCCAATGAGACCCGCCTTCGACGCGGCATAGTTCGCCTGTCCCGCGTTTCCCATAAGGCCCACGACCGACGACATGTTCACGATGCGACCCCCGCGCTGGCGCATGAAAGCACGCGTGAGGGCACGCGTCATGTTGAAGGCACCGGTGAGGTTCACGCCTATCACGCTCGCAAAGTCCTCGTCCTTCATGCGCGCGAGCAGCGTGTCGCGTGTGATGCCCGCGTTGTTGACGAGCGCCCAGACGGACCCGAAGTCTGCAAGGACGGCGTCGACCGTCGCCTTGACCTCGTCGGCGTTGGCCACGTCGCAGCGATAGGCGCGCGCCGTGGCGCCCGCCGCCTCGCACTCGGCGACGGCCTCCGCCGCGGCTTCGGCGTTTCCTGCATAGACGAGCGCGACGTCAAAACCATCGGAGGCAAGCCCGCAGGCAATGGCACGACCGATGCCGCGCGACGCACCCGTCACGAGGGCGACGCGCCTCGACCCCTCGCGCACGAGCGTCCCTTCCCTACCGTTGTCCATCGCTTGAGTCCTTTCCTCCGCGAAACGCGGCGGCAACCGCCTCGAGCTGCTCTGGCGTCTCCACGCCAAAGACCGAGACGCCTTCGAGCGTCCGCTTGACGAGACCCTGGAGGGTCTTACCGGGACCAACCTCCACGAAGGTGTCCACGCCAGCGTCCGCCATCCAGCGCAGAGTCTCGACCCAACGCACCGGGCTCTTCACCTGCTCGGACAGAAGCGCCGAGGCCTCGCTCGCACCGAAGGGATACGGGCGAGCGGAGCGGTTGGCCACAACGGGCACCTGCGTCGCCGCCGGCTCGTGCGTCTCGAGGTATGCAGCCAGTCCCTCGGCCGCCTCGGCCATATACGGACTGTGGAAGGCACCCGAGACGGCAACCCTCACCGCGCGACCACCAGCCTCGCGCACGAGCTCGTCGAGCCTCTCGCAGGCAGCGGCCGAGCCCGCGACCGCGGTCTGAAGCGGGCTGTTGTAGTTCACGGGCCAGCAGGCACCGTCCGTGTCCGCCCCGGCCCGGGAGGCAAGCTCCTCCACCGTGGTGGCGTCGAGCTTGAGCACGGCGCGCATGGCACCGGGATGGGCCGCGGCCGCCGCTGCCATGAGCTCGGCACGGCGGCACACGAGAGCAAAGCCCTCTTCGTCGTCAAACGCGCCGGCAAAGGTCAGCGCCGCCCCCTCGCCGAGGGAGAATCCCGCCACGACATCAGGGCGAACACCGCGCTCGAGAAGGGCGCGGGCGCAGGCGAGGTCCACGGAGAAGACGCAGGGCTGCGTGTTCGCAGTCTGCGACAGCTCCTCCGCCGTGCCCTCGAAGCACTGGGCGGAAGTCCCGGGGCGCACGGCGTCGGCGGCCTCGAACACGGCTCGCGCCGCGGGAGAGACGCTGGCAATGACCGCGCCCATACCCGGGCGCTGGGAGCCCTGGCCCGCGAAGAGGAAGGCTACCTTACCCATCGGCCTGCCCCCGAGAGAACCTCCTGTGCGCCCTCGACCAGGTCATCGACGATCTCTCGCGCGCTCTGGCGCTCACGCACCATGCCCGCGATCTGGCCACAGAGGAACGAGCCGTTCTTAACGTCGCCGTCCTTGGCGGCACGACGGAGCGCGCCCGTACCGAACTCCGCCAGCTTCTCCGGGCTCGCGCCCTCCGCCTCAAGCCTCGCATACGCGGTGCTGAACTGCGTCTTGAGCGCGCGGACCGGATGGCCCGTCGTGCGGCCCGTGGCACGGGTGGAGATGTCTTTCGCCTTGAGCACGAGTTCCTTGTACTCCTCGGAGACGGTGCATTCGTCCGCCACGAGGAAGCGCGTGCCAACCTGGACGCCCTGGGCGCCCAGCATGAGGGCGGCCGCGACACCGCGGCCATCGGCGATGCCGCCCGCCGCGACGACGGGAACGTCAACGGCGTCGACGACCTGCGGAACGAGGACCATCGTGGTGAGCTCGCCAATGTGGCCGCCGGACTCCGTGCCCTCCGCCACGACGGCGGTCGCGCCGGCACGGGCGACGAGCTTGGCGAGCGCCACCGAGGCGACGACCGGAATGACCTTGATGCCGGCAGCGAGCCAGCCCTTCATGAACTTGCGCGGATCGCCAGCACCGGTAACGACCACCGGGACCTTCTCGTCGATGACGACCTGGGCGACCTCATCCGCAAAGGGGCTCATGAGCATGACGTTCACGCCAAATGGCTTGTCCGTGAGGCGACGCAGCTCATGAATCTGCTCGCGGAGCCACTCGGCATCCGCGTTCATGGCAGCGATGATGCCAAGGCCGCCCGCCTCGGAGACGGCGGCGGCGAGGGACGCGTCGGCAATCCAGGCCATGCCGCCCTGGAAGACGGGCTTCTCGATGCCCAGAACGCCGCAGAGAGGAGTCTTCAGCATCGTTACTTCTCCAGCTGGGCCTCGACCAGGTCGACGAACTCGCCGACGGTCTCCGGGTTGACGGACTGGTCAAGCTCGATGTCGAACTCGCCCTCGATGGCGACGACGACCTCGACGGTGGCGAGGCTGTCGAGGCCGAGCTCGGCCATGGTGG
>USBN01000015.1 GCA_900552935.1 uncultured Coriobacteriaceae bacterium
GCCCTCGTCTCGCTAATCGTGCTTCTCGTCTTGGCGCAGCTGCCGGTCTTCGTGATCACCGGCATCAACGCCACGGCCTCGGAGCACGTGAGCGAGTCCCAGATCGCCAAGCTCGCTTCCGTCGAGGAGGGGACGACGCTGCTCAACGTCGACACCTCCCAGATCACGGAGAAGGTCTCGAAGAATCCCTGGGTCAAGCGCGTCATCATCAAGCGCGAGTTCCCGGATACGCTCGGGGTCTCCATCGAGGAGCGTTCGGTTGCCGCGCTCGTCGTCATTGGCGGCGGTACGAGCGTGTGGGCGCTTGGTGACGACGGCGTCTGGATCGAGCCCGTGCAACTCGATACCTCTTCCGGGGAGGACGTCGTCCAGCTCGCCCTCGCCCGTGCTCAGGAGATGGGCTGCCTGCTCATCGCCAACGTGCCGGCCACGGTCAACCCCGCGCAGGGCGCGCCCTCGACCGATGACCCCATCCTCGATGTCCTGACCTACCAGAGCCAGCTCCCGGATTCCATCAGTTCCGAGGCCCAGGTCTTCTATGCCGCGAGTTCCGGAAGCATCTCCGTCGTTCTCAAGAGCGGCCTCGAGGTCTCCCTTGGCGCGGCGAACGACGTCTCCGCAAAGGCCCAGGCCCTGAGCGAGATCATGGCGAACTACGGCGATCAGCTCACCTACGTCAACGTTCGCGTCCCGAGCAAGCCCACCTACCGCAAGGTCGCGGATGGCACCACGCTTTCTGGCGCTGCCAACACCGTGGCGCAGATTACGGCCGAGTCCACGCCGGCGACAACCTCTTCCTCGAGCGATGACTCCGGCGAGGATGCCGGTGACGGCTCGGATGGTGACTCCGCCGGAGACTCTGGCCAGTACGAAGGTGCGGGGGAGGACGAGGGATAACATCGCTACCGCAGGCGGCCCCAATCTGCAGTTCGCGTGAAAAAACGTCAACGATTTGTTGACAGGGGAGCGCCATATATGACAGTATGTGCCGCTTTACCTTTCGGGTAGAGCTAAACCTGAGCTTGAGAGTTTGAAGAATATGGCTAAACACAGCGCCACTAAGACGGGCCCCGCCCACAGAAGAACGACCACAACAAGCACTGCCACGCAAGGAGGAACCATGAGCGCCACCGATACCCTCAGCAACTACCTCGCCGTCATCAAGGTTGTCGGAGTCGGCGGTGGCGGCACCAACGCCGTCAACCGCATGATCGAGGAGGGCATCCGCGGCGTCGAGTTCGTGGCTGTCAACACCGATGCCCAGGCTCTCGCCATGTCTGACGCGGACGTGAAGGTCCACATCGGCACCGACATCACCAAGGGCCTTGGCGCTGGCGCCAACCCCGAGGTCGGCGCTCAGGCCGCCGAGGACTCCCGTGACGAGATTAAGGCCGCCCTTGCCGGCGCCGACATGGTCTTCATCACCGCGGGCGAGGGCGGCGGCACCGGCACCGGTGCTGCCCCCGTTGTCGCTGACATCGCCAAGAACGACGTGGGTGCCCTCACCATCGCCGTAGTCACCAAGCCGTTCACCTTCGAGGGCCGCAAGCGCACCGCCAGCGCCCTTAGCGGCGTCGAGAACCTCTCTGAGAACGTCGACACCCTCATCGTCATCCCGAACGACCGCCTTCTCGACCTCGCGGAGAAGAAGACGACCATGCTCGAGGCCTTCCGCATGGCGGACGACGTCCTGTGCCAGGGCACCCAGGGCATCACGGACCTCATCACCGTCCCGGGCCTCATCAACCTCGACTTCGCTGACGTCTGCACGATCATGCGCGGCTCCGGCACGGCCATGATGGGCATCGGCATGGCCTCTGGCGACAACCGCGCCACCGACGCCGCCCAGGAGGCCATCTCCAGCCGCCTGCTCGAGAGCTCCGTCGACGGTGCCACCCGCGTCCTGCTCTCCATCGCCGGCAACAAGGACCTCGGCATCACCGAGATCTCCGACGCCGCAGACCTCGTCGCTTCCAACGTTGACCCCGAGGCCAACATCATCTTCGGCACCACGGTTGACGAGAGCCTGGGCGATCAGGTCCGCATCACCGTCATCGCCACCGGCTTCGCCGATGCCTCCCAGCAGCCGTCCCTCCTCGGTGACTTCCGCGCCCCGGCCGCGGCCGAGACCCCGGCCCCGGCTCCCGCCGCCTCCGCCCGTCCTGCCGCGAGCACCACGGGCAGCAAGGAGTTCGACATTCCTGACTTCCTGAAGCGTGGCCGCCTGTAATGGCGAGCCCTTCGCTCACCCGGTACGTCTCGAACGGCGTGACCCTGCTCGGCGACACCGATCGCCCGGGCGGGGTCACGTTCGCGTTTACCGAGCGTGAGGGTGGAGTCTCAAAAGGCCAGTTTGCGAGCCTGAACCTGGGATCTCGCTGTGGCGATGAGCCTGCGGACGTCGCGGAGAACCGCGCGCGTGCGCTCGCCGCCGTGGGGGCGGCGCGCATCGCCGGCAACCTCGTGGAGCCCAAGCAGGTTCACGGGGACAATGTGGTCGTCATTCGTGATGCCGCGCCAGAGGCCATCGAGGCCGCCCGCGTCGAGGCGCTCGAGGGGGCGGACGCCATCGTCTGCACGGCCCCTGGCGTTCCCGTGCTCCTGTGCTTCGCGGACTGCGTGCCGGTCGTGCTTGCGGCGCCCGGGGCGTTCGCGGTCATCCACTCCGGCTGGCGCGGGACGCTCGCGCGCATCTCCGCCAAGGCCCTCGGCATTCTCTGCCGCGAGTCGAACGCTCGCCCGGACGAGGTCTATGCCTACGTTGGCCCGCACATCCTTGGCGAGGACTACGAGGTGTCGCCCGAGCTGCTGCAGACCTTCGTGGATGAGTTTGGTAGCATGGTTCATGCTGCCTCGACGAACTCGAACCTCGACTTGTCCGCAGCCATAGCGTGCGCCCTCGGGGATGCCGGCCTTCCTGCCGCCAACCTTGTGGATTCGTGCGTTTCCACGGCCGCCAACACCGGTCGTTTCTTTTCGTATCGAGCGGAAGGGGGGCTATGCGGTCGTCACGCTGCTATCGCCTACCTCTCGTAACGGCAACGCTCGCCCTTGTGGGCGCGCTCGCGCTCTCGGGTTGCGCGGATTCCTCCGCCTCCGAGACGCTGACCGTCGCGGGTTCCACCACGGTGCTTCCCATCGCCGAGATGGCTGCTGAGGATTTCGAGGCCAACACGGGCACGAACGTGCTCGTGAGCGGTCTTGGTTCCTCTGCCGGCATCGAGGCGGTCTCCAACGGCACTGCGGATATTGCCACCTCGAGCCGCCAGCTTACGGCTGAGGAGTCCGAGCACGAGCTTGTCGAGACGGTCATCGCGCATGACGGCATCGCCGTCATCGTGAGCCCGGAGAACCCGGTCAAGGGTCTCACCACCGAGCAGCTCCGAGACATCTATGCCGGAAAGATCCGCAACTGGAGTGAGGTCGGCGGTCCTGACCTCGCCATTCAGGTCGTGAACCGCGATGAGGCGTCCGGCACTCGCGAAGCGTTCCGCACGATCGTCATGGGCGACGTCTCGTTCGACCGCACCGCCGCGGTTCTCCCCGGCACGGGGCAGGTCCGCGATGTCGTGAGCCGCACGCCCGGTGCCATCGGCTACATTTCCATCGGCTTTGTCGACAATGACTTCGCCAGCACCTCCGTGCGCTCCCTGGCGATCGACGGCGTCGAGGCGACGGAGGAGAACGTCGAGGACGGGTCCTATCCCATCTCGCGTGATCTCTACTTCTTCACCAACGGAGACCCGCAGGGCGCCGCCTATGACTACATCTCCTACGTCCTCTCCGATGCCATGAACGACACCATCCGCGACGCGGGCTACATCCCCGCCCACCAGACGCAGGGAGAGGGGAGTGAGGGCAAGTGAGTGATACCACCAGCGCCCCGTCTCAGCAGCCCGCGAGCCTGAAGCAGGTGACGCGCGCCACGCGCATGAAGGAGACTGCCCTCAAGAACCTCTTCCTCGCCTGCGCGTGCGTTGTGGTCTTGGCCGTCATCCTCATTTTCATCTTCACCTTCTGGAAGGCGATCCCGGTCATCACCCAGATCGGCCTCAAAGACTTCTTCAGTCTCAGCTGGGCTCCCACGGAGGGCCATTACGGCATCCTCGCCCTGCTCGCCGGCTCTGGCATCGTCACGGTGGGCTCCCTTGCCCTTGGCGTGCCCCTTGCCGTGGGCTGCGCGGTCTTCCTGACGGAGATTGCCGGCAAGAAGCTCGCGAGCGTCGTCAGCACTGCCGTTGATCTGCTCGCCGGCGTGCCGTCCGTCGTCTACGGCTTCTTTGGCCTCGTCATCCTCCGCCCGATCGTGGCCAGGCTCACGGGTGGCCTGGGCTTCGGCGCCCTCACGGTCTGGCTCGTGCTCGCCATCATGATCGTGCCTACCATCACCACGCTCACGATGGACGCGCTGCGCTCCATCCCCATGGGCATTCGCGAGGCGAGCTTCGCGATGGGCGCCACGCGCTGGCAGACCATCTACAAGGTCGTCCTTCCCGCGGCGAAGATGGGCATCGTGAACGCCGTGGTCCTCGGCATGGGTCGCGCCATCGGCGAGACGATGGCCGTTCTCATGGTCGTGGGCAACGCGCCCGTCATCCCTGCCGGCATCGCAAGCCCGCTTTCCACGCTCACGAGCCAGGTCGCGCTCGACATGGGCTACTCGAGCGGTCTCCACAGGAGCGCCCTGTTTGGCATGGGTTGCGTGCTGTTCATCATCTCCGCGGCGCTCGTGGGCATCGTTCGCAAGATGTCGAGCATGAGGGAGGATGGCCGCGGACGCTCGAAGCATCGCCGTGCCAAGGCCGCGGACCGCGCCGCCGTCGCCGCTGGCGGCATCTCGTTCGACCATCCCGAGGATCCCGCGGAGCACGCGCCCGTGCAGGTCCTCACCGGCGATGACGTCACCCCCGTTACCGGCGTCGTCACGGAGCCCCGAGAGGGCAGCCGCGCCCGTATCAAGCGCCTTCTTGCCCAGGGCTCCTCCTCTGCCGGTGGCTCGAACAAGAACCGCACGAACGACCTCATGATCGGCGTCTTCCGCGCCGCGGGCGTCGTCGCGACGGCGGTTCTCGTTCTCATCATCGGCTTCGTTGCCGTGAACGGTCTGCCCGTGATGTCGCTCGATTTCATCTTTGGCTGGCCCGAGGGCGTTAACGCGGAGGGCGGCATCTTCCCGACGATCGTCTCGACCCTCTACGTCACGGCGCTCGCCATGCTCATCTGCGTGCCGATCGCCGTCCTCGCGGCGGTCTACCTCGCGGAGTACGCGAAGCAGGGTCGCCTCGTCACCTTCATCCGCTACGCCGCAGACACGCTCTCGTCCGTCCCGTCCATCGTGATGGGCCTCTTTGGCTACGCGCTCTTCGTCGAGGCGATGGGCTTTGGGCTCTCGATGCTCTCCGCTGCCCTCGCCCTCGCGCTCATGATGCTCCCGATCGTCATGCGCACCACGGAGGAGGCCATTCGCTCGGTGCCTCGCTACATTCGCTGGGGCGCCTATGGCCTCGGCTCCACGAAGTGGCAGGTCGTCTCCAAGATCGTTCTCCCGAGCGCCTTCCCACGGATCGCCACGGGCATCGTGCTGGCCATCGGCCGCGCCATCGGCGAGACGGCCGTCGTGCTCTACACGATGGGTCAGGCGATCAACCTGCCCCTCACACCGCTTGACTCTGGCCGTCCGATGACCATCCATCTGTACCAGCTTGCCAACGAGGGCATCAACATGCAGGCCGCCTATGGCACCGCCCTTCTGCTCATGGTGATGATCCTGGCCTTTAACATGTTCGCGCGCTACCTGTCGCGTCGTTCCGCATCAAAGTCGAAGGGAAACTAGCATGACCGTCTATCGCCACGCGCCTGAGAACGGCGGCATGGGCATCCACGTCGAGGACTTTGGCTTCTGGTACGGAGACTTCCACGCGCTCTCCGGCGTCACCATGGATGTCGCGCCCAACAAGATCACGGCCTTCATCGGGCCGTCCGGCTGCGGCAAGTCGACCTTCCTGCGCTGCATGAATCGCATGAATGACCTCATCGAGGGCACTCACACCGCGGGTACCATGTCCCTCGACGGCGCCGACATCTACGCGGAGGGCGTCGACCCGGTCGACCTCCGCCGTCGCGTTGGCATGATCTTCCAGCAGCCCAACCCCTTCCCGAAGTCGATCTACGAGAACGTCGCCTTTGGTCCGCGCCTTTTGGGCGTGACCAGCAAAGGCGACCTCGATGACATCGTGGAGGAGTCGCTCAAGCGCTCGAACCTCTGGAAGGAGGTCGCGGACCAGCTCGACAAGAACGGCCTCGCCCTCTCTGGTGGCCAGCAGCAGCGTCTCTGCATCGCGCGCACCCTCGCCGTCCAGCCCGACGTCCTTCTCATGGATGAGCCCTGCAGCGCCATCGACCCGACGAGCGTCCAGCGCGTCGAGGACCTCATGGCCGAGCTCTCGAGCGAGATGACCATCATCATCGTCACCCACAGCATGCAGCAGGCGGCCCGTATCTCTGACTACATGGCCTTCTTCTTGCAGGAGCACGCGGGCGAGCCCGCCGGGCTCGTCGAGTACGGCGACACGAACGAGATCTTCAACTCCCCGAGCGACCAGCGCACCGAGGACTACATCACCGGCCGCTTCGGCTGATTGCGACCATCCGGCCCAAAGCACCTGAGGAGGACACCATGCGTGAGGCATTCAATCGCCAGCTCACCGAGCTTCGCCAGGAGCTCGTCTACATCTACGCAAACATCGACCTTCAGCTCCACGAGGCGCTCGATGCCCTTGAGGAGGGCAACAGGGAGAAGGCCAAGGCCGTCAAGGCGGAGACGCGACGGCTCGATGACCGCTGCGCCGCCCTCGAGCAGAAGGCCTTCATGCTCATCGCCACGCAGCAGCCCGTCGCGAGCGACCTTCGTCTCATCCAGTTCGTGATCTACGCGAACTTCAACCTCGCGCGCATGTCCAACCACGTGCGCAACATCGCCAAGACCGCGAAGCGCTGCGCCGGTCGCGACGTCCCCGCGCAGCTCATCGACCTCCTCGTGGGCGAGGGGCACCTCGTCTACGGCGTCCTCTCGAACTGCGTCATGGCCATCGTGAACGAGGACCTGCGCCTCGCGTCCTCGCTGCCCGTTCTCGACGAGCCGGTCGATGACCTCTACAAGCAGTTCTTCAGGCGTCTCTCCACGCTTGGCCCGGACGACGACAAGGATGCGGCGAGCCGCGTCATCATGGCATCCCGCATGCTTGAACGCATCTCCGACAACGCCGTCGAGGTGGGCGAGAAGCTCGTCTTCCTCCTCACGGGTAAGCGCCGCAACCTTGATGACCTGCAGGACCTCGACGACGATGACCTCGCCGAGATGTACGCCGCCCGCAGCGCCGGCCTCGTGGCGGACAAGCAGGTCGACGAGGAACTCGTGGGCCAGATTCCCGAGCTCAAGAACGATGGGGCCGCGCCGGCCGCCAAGGGGATCCTCGCCGATGCACCTGCGGCATCTGCGGCTCCCGTCGCGAAGTCTGAGGGTGAGCGCGATGGCCAGTAGCGAGGACGTCGTCGCGAGTGCCGTGGACCTCGAGCCCGAGGCCACCTACCAAGCCTTCATGGACGAGCGCCATGCCCGGATCATGGATCAGATCGCGGAGGCGTGCTCCCGTTCTGGACGCGAACTCTGCGAGGTCACGGCCTTTGCGGTCTCCAAGACGGTTGGGCCTTGCGAGGTCGTCGCCGCCATGCGCGCCGGCTGGGACGCATTTGCCGAGAATCGCCCGCAGGAGCTCGTCCGTAAGCTCGACGCCTTTGCGGCCGCTGGCGTTAAGGCCCCCCGCTTCGACATGATCGGCAACCTCCAGAAGAACAAGATCAACCAGGTGCTGGGCCGTGCCGAGCGCATCCAGTCGATCTCGAGCCTCGAGCTTGCCCGCGCGGTGTCCGAACGCGCCGTCCGTGCCGGCCTCGTCATGCCGGCGCTGCTTGAGTGCAACGTCAGCGGCGAGGAGAGCAAGGGTGGCTTCTCGCCTGATGAGGTTCGCGAGCAGGCCGAGGAGCTCGTTGGTCTCGAGGGCCTTGCCTTCGAGGGTCTCATGACGATGGCCCCGGCCCATGACCCCGAGGCCGCTCGTGCGACTTTCTCGGGCGCGAGGGAGCTCGCGTGCGACCTGCGCTCGCGCATGGGTCTTCCTCTTCCGGTTCTTTCCTGCGGAATGAGCGATGATTTTGGAATCGCGGTCGAGGAGGGCTCCACCCTCGTTAGACTTGGACGTATAGCGTTTTCCTCCGAGTACGGCCTCTAGTAGGCATACGCGGGGGCGCCACCTCGGCGCCCAGACGAGACATGGGAGACACCATGGGCTTTTTAGACAACATCAAGGACGCAGTCCAGGACCACCTCCATCCCCAGGACAACCGTCAGGATGACTACTACGAAGACGAGTACGACGACTACGACGAGCCGTATGACGGCGACGCGGGCTACTACGACGATGCCCCGCAGCGCGGCGATCGCTACGCTGACCGCGGCCAGCAGCAGCAAGGCTCCGGTCTTCTCGGCAACCCCTCGCGTCCGGACGCCGACAGCATCAGCGTCTACACGCGTTCCGGCCGTCACCTCTCTGGCGACGACTTTGGTCGCGCCGGTGACGTCTATGGCGCTAACAACGCCTACGGCTCCGACGGCGCGTATCGTGCCGCGGACGACTCCTGGCGCAAGGATGACGCCGCTCCTCGCGACTACCTTGGTGCTACGCACGCCGATGAGCCCAGCTCCTTCGTGCCTCCCGCGACTCAGCCCGGCGTCTTTGGCGCTACGGGCAACACTCCTGGTGACGTGGGCCTGACCGCCGTCCCGCGCGTCACGAGTGGCAAGCTTCCGGCTTACGTTCTCAAGCCCACGAGCTATGACGACGTCCAGACCGTCGTTCGTCGCGTCCGCACCAACCAGCCCGTGGTGCTCTCTTTCAAGAATCTCAAGATCGAGGTTGCCAAGCGCATCCTCGACTTCAGCTTTGGCCTTGCCTGTGGCATCGACGGCTCGGTCGAGGAGCTCGGAGACCGCGTCTTCGTCGTGCTTCCGCAGGGCGTCGAGCTCTCCGAGACCGACAGGGCGAAGCTCACCCGCGAGGGTCTCGCCCGCTAGCTTCCCGCGCGCCTGTATTGTCCGGGGCGGTGGCTGCGTGCTGCCGCCCTTATGTTTGGAGTTTGCATGCCTGAGAACAACACCGCCCTTGCGGGCATCACGGTTGGCGTCATCGGTGCCGGTTCGATGGGTGGCGCCATCGCGCGCGGCCTCGTCGAGGCCGGCGCCATCGAGGACTCCCGCGTCCTCGCTTGCGACCATAACGCCTCCAAGCTCGAGGCCCTCGCCGCCGAGGCGGGCGTGCGCGTGCTCGCTACGTCTGACGCGCTCCTCGCCGAGCATCCCGATGTCGTGGTGCTCGCGGTGAAGCCGCAGGTCCTTGGTACCCTTCTTGCTCAGAGCGCGTCCGCGCTCGCCGGCTCGCTCGTCGTCTCGATTGCCGCTGGCACGGCGCTCTCGACGCTCGAGGCCGCGCTTCCCGCGTGCCGCGTCGTCCGCGTCATGCCCAACCTGCCCGTCTCCGTGCGCTCCGGCGCGTCCGCCGTTTGCGGTGGCAGCACGGCCACTCCCGCTGACATCGAGCTCGTTCGCGAGATGTTTGCCGCGCTCGGCTCCGCCAAGGTCATGCGCGAGGACCAGCTTGACGCCGAGGGCGCCGTCGTGGGCTGCGCGCCTGCCTACTTTGCCCTCATGGTCGACGCCCTGACTCGCGCCGGCGTTCGCGCTGGTCTGCCTGCCGCCGCCGCTCGCGAGATGGTCAACGCCACGATGCTTGGCGTTGCGGAGAGCCTCGCCAAATCTGGCGAGCACCCCCGTGCCTACATGGAGCGCGTGACCTCGCCTGGTGGCACCACCGCCGCTGCTCTCTTTGAGCTTGAGCCGGCTCTTACCGAGGGCGCCTATGCCGCCGTTGACGCCGCCCTCGCGCGCACGGCCGAGCTGGCGAGGGGTTAGGCGCATGGGTGTTTATCAGGTAGCCCGCGTCATTTCGTCACTGGTCGACTTCTATCAGTGGCTCGTCGTCATCTGGTGCATCATGTCGTGGTTTCCTCGCCGCGACGGCAGCCTCCTCGATGACGTCGCCACGGTGATCAACAGCTTGGTCGAGCCCTACGTGGGCATCTTCCGTCGCTTCGTCCCGCCCATCGGCGGTATGGACTTCTCGCCGATGATCGCCCTCTTCGTGCTTGTCGCTGCCGAGAGGGTGCTCTTCCAGCTCCTGTTCGCGCTCGCCTAGGACACGCATGACCTCGCTCGCTACGCGCCATGTCATGCAAGCGAATAAGTCGAAGAACACGAAGCCCGAGCTCAAGGTTCGTGCGGCTCTCCGTGAGGCGGGCCTTGGCGGTTATAGGCTCCACTGGAAGGCCGCTCCCGGCAAGCCCGACGTGTCTTATCCGGGCAAGCGCGTCGCCATCTTCGTGAACGGCTGCTTCTGGCATCGCTGCCCCTTCTGCTCGACGCGCTCGCCTAAGAGCAACGTCGAGTTCTGGGAGGAGAAGTTCGCGCGTAACCGCGCCCGCGACGAGCGTGACGTAGACGAGCTCGTTCGCGCCGGATGGACGGTCCTCGTGGTCTGGGAGTGCCGCCTCAAGCGCGCTTGGGCGGAGGCGACGCTTGCCGAGCTTGTCCGTGAGGTGCGGCTTGCCGGCGTGGGTGCCACGCGCCCGCGTGCGGGCATATCCCCCGCCTCGAGCGAGGACGCGCGCCCGAACCTCGTCTGGCCACGTGGCGGTTCTGTGATAGTTATCGGCGCTCGCTCCACGCGTAGGCGTATTCTCGCAGCTAGAAAGGTTCGCATGCGTCATAGTGGAAAGGGTGGTCCGCGAAGGGTCCGCCCGCGTCGCCGCTAGCAAGCTTGGAGGAGGCGAGCATGTCGATCTACGTCACATCCGATATCCACGGCCACGTTCACGCGTTGGACGAGGCGCTTAATGCCGCCGCTCCCGGTGACGGTGACGTCGTCTACGTGCTTGGTGACCTGGTCGATCGCGGTCCAGACCCCCTTGGTGTCATCTCGCTCGTGCGCTCGATTCCTGGCGTGCGCGTTCTCCTGGGAAACCACGAGCACCTTATGCTCAATGCCATCGCCGCGACGGGAGATCCCGTCGACGGCGAGTTCTCGACCGCCCGTCTCGACTCCTCGAACTTCGTCGACTGGCTGAACTGGGTGCAGAACGGCGGGTCCGCGACGGCCTCCCAGCTTGAGACCCTCGATGCCGAGAGGTACGCGGAGGTGCTTGCCTGGGTCGCTGGGCTTCCGCTCTATGACGTGGTGCGCGCCGGCGAGCGAGACTACATCCTCACGCATGCCGGCATCAACAGCGCCGACTCGCAGGCATGGCGTGCGGACAACCCCGAGGCCAATCTCTCTGACCACACGGTGCTCGAGAACTACCTCGACCGGCGCGACGAGGAGGAGCTCCTCTGGGTGCGTGACTGGTTCTGGGGCATGCCCACCGGCCTCGTGGACTCCCAGGGCATGGGCCCCATCGTCGTCGCTGGCCACACGCCTTCGATTTACCTTTCCCGCCACTCGGATGACATGACCTCGGACTTCATGACGGAGGATGGCCGCGGGAAGATCGTCGAGCTCGGCGCCCGGCCCGAGACGGGCGGTGTCGCGGACCGCATCGACATCGACTGCGCCGCCGCCGCGGGCTGGCCCGTCGGCCGCGTCGGCATCCTGCGCCTCGACGATCGCGAGGCCTGGTATGCGGACGTGAGGGAGGGGGAGTAGTGGAGGCCGCTCGCGTCCGTGCCGCCAACGCCTCCGAGGTCGTCTGTGCCGCGTGGGCATCGGAGCTTGTTCGTGGCGTCGCATGGCTCGAGGACGTGGGTGCCAAGTGGGTGCGTCCGCATCGCTTCTGGCCCGAGCAGGAGCGCGCGCTCGGTAGCTGTGCCGCGTGGTATCCCGGCATCTATCGGCAGATGGCGCCGTGTTGTGCGGGCGTCCGTCTCGAGTTCGAGACAGACGCGAGCGAGCTCGTCCTCGAGATCGCCCTCGATGCGGAGCCCGCGGCGACGTCTCGCGTGCTTGCGGGTGTTGCCGAGAAGGGCCTCCTCGCCCCGGGCGCGCATGACGCGCTTGCGGTAGACGTCGACGGGAGGCGTCTCGCGGACGTTCCGCTTGACGGGGTCGAGCCGCTTGCCGAGCGCGGGGCTCGCGGGAGCGAAGTCGCCTTCGAGCTCGCTGCCGGTGCCGCCTCGGGCGACCTTCTCCAGCTCCCGGGCTTTGCGGATGCGAGCCGCGTCTGCGTGTGGCTTCCCGCCCTGAGGGGAGCTAGGCTTGGTCGTGTCCGCGGAAACGGCACCTTCCTGCGTCCGGTGGAGCGCGACGTGTCCGCCCACCGCCTCCTCGTTCTTGGCGACTCCGTGGCCCAGGGCTTCGTGTGCGACTCTCCCGCAGCCTCTTGGCCCGCCATCGTCGCCCGCGAGCGTGGCCTTGACCTCGTGAACCAGAGCGTCGGCGGCCAAGTCTTCCAGCCGAGTGCCCTCGTGGGCCTCGACCGCCTTGACGCCCCGGATGTCGTGATCGTGGCGCTGGGGGCAAACTACAGCTACGGCCGGGCTTCCGTCGCAGTCGTTTCCCGCGAGGTCACCGAGTACCTTTCGCGCGTTGACGCGCTCTGGCCGGATGCCTCGCTTCTCGTCATGGTTCCGCCTGCTGGGGGAAAGACGTCCGTGCCTGGTAGCTGCTATCCTTTCATCGACAAAATCATCGGCGACGCCGTCGCTCGCGTGCGCGCCCGTCGCGTCTCTGAGGGGCGCGCCGCGGTGTATGAGGTCGTGCAACCGGAGCTTGGCGAGGAGCTCCTCTCTGACGCGGATGGCCACCCAACGGCGGAGGGCGCTCAAATCCTTGCGGACTTCGTCGACGCCAGCCTCGACGAGTTGCTCGAATGCACTTGCCTGCGCGACTTTGGTCAGTTCGGCCGTTGTGGCGCCTGCCTTGGTACGGCTGCAACCCCAGAAGATGCCATCGCGGGCGAGCAAGGCGATGACCCCGCGGACTCGATTGAAGACGAGGAGTAACCCATGACCGAGAATGCCACCAGGAACCCCATTGCCTCTCTGGCCTGCGAGGCCTTTGCCCATGAATACGCCCGTCTCCTTCAGGATTCCGGGGACGTCTCTCGAGACCTCGTCCGGGCCGAGAACTACCTCGCGAGCACCCGCGCGGGCCTCGGGGACGAGCCCGTTGCCTGGTCGAGCGAGCCCGTCTTCGTTGACGGCAACGGCCTGGAGCGGCTCGAGACCTTCTCCAACATCGCCTATTCCGTCCTCGACAAGGCATTGCGCGCCTTTCGCAACAACGGGGACTTTCGTGCCCTGTTTGGCATGGATGCCGCGACGGAGCGCCTGTGCTGCCTCGATACCGGCTATGAGTGCCAGGCGCCCATCGTGCGCTTCGACATCGCCTTTGGCGACGGTGGCGCTGCCCAGCTCTTCAACGTGGCGACTGCCGCGGCGAGGGGCGTCGTCGGCGCTGACGAGGTGACGCGCGCCTGGAGGCGATCCAGCATCTTTACCGAGTTCGAGCGTCGTCACCAGACCTTGTCCGCTTTCGACCTCACCGAGGCGTTCGTCGACTCCGTGCTCGACGTCTACCGCGCCTGGGCGGGCCCGGGCTTCCCGGACACCAACCCCGGCGACGACTACACCTACGGCGATGAGACGATGAGCCTCTCCATCGTGGGCGACCGCGCAAACACTGACATGAACGAGATCGAGCGCTTCATCACGCTCTTCCGTGACCGTGGCGTGCACGCGCGCTTCGCCGACGTCTCCGAGCTTTCGATTCGAGAGGTGCGTCCGGGCCGCGTCCGCCTCGTCGACGGTGACGGCCCCATCGCCTGCGTTTGGCGCCGCGTCGACCTCGGGAGGATTCTCGAGATTGGTGGAGCGGGCCTCGACGCGCTTGTCCAGGCGGCGGAGCGCAACGTCGCCTGTCTCGTGGGTGGCATGCGCACCTGGCCGTTGGCGTCTCCCCAGTTCGTCTCCGCTCTCACGAGCGAGGCCTTCTCCCGTGAGCTCTCCTCGAGCGAGCTCGAGCTCGTGAGGGGCTTTGCCTCCTGGAGCGATGCGGCGGAGCATGGCTGCGACATGCTGAACGTCTTCGTCTTCAATGGTCACTTTGCCGGCATAAGCGTCGAGACCGACGGGCTCCGTCGTCCCTGCTACCTCGTCTAGGATTAGTGTCCGCGGCGTGGTGTAGAGTGGGGAATGTCATCGACGACACCTCTGGAGGAGCCATGTCCAGTCGCATCAATCTCTGCGCGCCCACGCTGAGGGAGACCCTTTCGAGCGAGGTCGCCGCCGCCGTGCTCGAGCAGCGCTCGCACGGGGGCATGAGTCCCTACGCCACTCCCAACGAGGCGGCCGTGCGCCGTCGCGATGACGCACGCGACCGCGACGGGGCGGAGCGCCCGGCTTTCATCCGTGATTCGGAGAAGATCATCCACCTGCCCGCCTATAACCGTCTGGCGGGAAAGACGCAGGTCTACTCGCTGCGCGCCAACGATGATATCTCGCGTCGCGGCCTCCACGTGCAGCTCGTGAGCCGCGTTGCGAGGGACATAGGCCTGTCCCTCGGCCTCAACCTCGACCTCATCGAGGCGATCGCCCTCGGCCACGATGTCGGCCACACGCCGTTCGGCCATGCCGGCGAGCGCTTCCTGAATGATGCCTACCATGCGCGCACGGGCCGCTGGTTCTTCCACAACGTCCAGAGCGTGCGCGTTCTCGATGTTCTCTCCGGGCGTAACCTCGCCCTCCAGACGCTCGATGGCGTGATCTGCCACAACGGCGAGTGCGAGCGCCAGGTGTTCGAGACGAGCGACCTCTCGAGTTTCGATGACCTTGATGCCGTGGTCTCCGGCTGTTGGAAGACGGGGGAGGGCGCCATCGGCCATCTCCGTCCCATGACGCTCGAGGGGTGCGTCGTCCGTGTGAGCGACATCATCGCCTATGTGGGCAAAGACCGCCAGGACGCCATCGCCGCTGGCTTCGTGACGGAGGATTCCTTCGACGATGGCCTTGGCGGTGCCTATAACTCGTGGGCCCTCGGTGCCTTCATCACGGACATCATCGAGCATAGCTTTGGCCGCAACCGCATCGAGATGAGCGAGGAGGCCTTCGCGGAGATGCGCCGCGCCAAGCGGGAGAACTTCGAGAAGATATACAACGCGAGCGAGCTCAACGGCGAGCGCGCGGAGGAGATCTCCGTGCTCTTCGCCCGCGTGTACGATCGCATGCTCGATGACCTGCGTGCCGGTGACGAGTCGAGCCCGATCTTCCGGCACCATATCGTCGACGTCGAGCGAGCCCTGTCATACTACGGCCAGACCTATCGCTGGCAGGACGACCTCGACCTCACGGTGGTCGACTACATCTCCAGCATGACGGATGACTACTTCGTTGCCCTCGCGCAGAACCTCTTCCCCGAGTCCGAGGCCCTGTTCCGCCGCCGCGGCTACTTCTGCTAGTTCACGCCGCCGGCTACGTCATACAATCGGTCCCATGGATACTCTTTTTTCAGAAGTTGAGCGCTACAAGCGCAACATGAACGCGCCCCTGGCGGTTCGCATGCGCCCCCAGACCCTCGCGGATTACGTGGGCCAGGAGCAGGCGGTCGGCCCGGACTCGTGGCTGCGCCGTGCCATCGAGCATGACGTCCTCTCGAGCGTCCTGCTCTACGGCCCCGCCGGCACCGGCAAGACGACGCTCGCGCGCATCATCGCCAACACCACTCACGCGGAGTTCGTCGAGGTCTCGGCGATCACGGGGACGGTCAAGGACCTCCGTCGCGAGATCGAGGCGGCAGAGTCCCGCCTCATGACGCGCGGACTGCGCACGATACTCTTCGTGGACGAGATTCACCGCTTCAACCGCTCCCAGCAGGACGCCCTGCTCCATGCGGTCGAGGATCGTATCGTCATCCTGGTGGGCGCCACCACGGAGAACCCCTACTTCGAGGTGAACTCCGCCCTCATCTCGCGCAGTCGCGTGGTCGAGCTGATTCCGCTCGATGACTCCGCGATTGGCCTTCTGGTGGACCGCGCCCTCGCGTCCGAGCACGGCCTGCGCGGCCTGTTCTCCCTCGATGACGACGCTCGCACCGAGATCATTCAGCTTGCCGGTGGAGACGCGCGCTCCGCTCTGACCACGCTCGAGCTCGCGAGCCAGATGGCGCTTCCCGCGGGAGCGAAGGTCACGCCCGAGGGGGAGATCCTCCTCGAGGGTGGTTCCATGCTCGCGCGCGACGCCGGCGATTCTGAGGCGCCTCTCCGCATTACCCGCGAGAACGTGACCGAGGCAAATCCCCGCCGTGGACTTCCCTATGACAAGTCCGGCGACATGCACTACGACATCATCTCCGCCTTCATCAAGTCGATGCGCGGCAGTGACCCGGATGCCGTCCTCTACTGGCTCGCCCGCATGATCGACGCGGGGGAGGACCCGAAGTTCATCGCCCGTCGCATCATGATCCATGCGAGTGAGGACGTGGGCAACGCGGATCCGCAGGCGATTCTCGTGGCGGAGGCCGCCTTCAAGAGCGCCGAGGTCATTGGCTATCCGGAGTGCCGCATTAACCTCGCCCAGGCGGCGCTCTACGTGTGCCTCGCGCCTAAGAGCAACGCCTGCGAGGCGGGTATCGATGCCGCGCTCGCCGAGGTCCGCCACGGGCCGCGCCGCGAGGTGCCCAATCACCTGCGCGACCGTCACCGCCCGGGCTCGGATTCCTACGGACCCTACCTCTACCCGCATAACTATCCGGAGGGTTGGGTCGAGCAGCAGTATCTGCCGGACGGTCTCGAGCGTGGCCAGTTCTTTAGCCCGGGCGGTCGTGGCTGGGAGGCCTGGCGCCTCGACGTCACGTCTTTCGGTCGAACAGGGGCGACGCCGCGCGAGGTGGAGGTTCCGCCTGCGTCTGCCGAGGATGGTCTGGTCGCATCGGCGCCCCAGGCGCCCGAACCTGCCGCATCGGCACCCCAGGCTGCTGGCACCGCTGCGCCCGAGCCCGCATCGCCCGAGGTAGGCCATGCGTCTGCGCCAGAGTCCCAAACCCAAGACAGCGCCGAGGAGTAGTCCGCTTGCGGACGGGTAGAATGTCCCCTAGCCATTGCACGCCCGCGCAGGCGGGCGCACCCAACTCGTGAGGAGCCACGATGTCCACTGAAGGATTTGCTCTTGACCCCATGACGATCGCGCTCATTGTTCTTGTCATCGCCGGTGTTTGGGCCGTGGTCGAGCTCGCGCTCACGCTACGCCAGACCCGCAAGAGCGTCTCTGAGCTCACGGATTCCGTGAACGAGACGATTGCGGACATCCGCCCCGTCGTCGCCAAGCTCGATGGCGTTGCCGACGAGCTGCCGGCTGCCGCCAAGCAGATCGAGCCCATCCTCGAGAAGGCCTCTACCACGGTCGACCTCATCAACGTTGACCTCGTTCGCGTCGAGGGCATCCTCTCGGATGTCAACACCGTGACCGACACGGGCGCGCGTGCCACCGGCGCCGTCAGTGGTGCCGTCGAGTCCGTCGCCACGGGCGTCGCCGGCGCGCTGGGTAAGGTCGCCGGCAAGGTTTCCGGCCGCACCAGCGCCAAGATCTCCGCTCCCGCCGCCACCGGCGCGCTCGATGCCCCGGCTCCCGCAGAGCCTGTGAACGTCGAGAGGGTCTCTGGTGACGAGGGCTACTTCACCTATCCTTCCGCTTCCGCCGGTGATGTCCCGGCGGAGCAGGTCCCGTCCGTTTCCGATGATGCCTCCTGCGAGGCGCCGGCAGAGCCCTCCGCGGCCGCCGAGAAGGCTGAGTAGATGATGGCAACGACAGAAGAAGAGCAGCAGATGCCCGTTTCCCTTTCCGTTCCCGCGAGTGCCTCGTTCGCGCGTCCCGTGCGCATGCTCGCCGCGAACCTCGCCGTGCTCGCCGGCCTTTCCGTCGACGGCGTCGAAGACGTCCGCATGGCCGCCGAGGAAGCCTTCGTGTGGTGCTGCGCCACCAAGCCCGAGGCCTGCGAGGTCAGCTTTGACGCGAACGGAGACGCCCTCACCATGACCTTTGCCCTTGGCGAGGCTGAGCCGGAGGATGACCAGATCGCTACGTATGCAGAGCTCATCCTTACCGCCGTCTGTGACGAGTGCGAGCTCGATGACGAGGCGCACACGCTTTCGCTCACGCTCCAGAAGAATGTGGATGCCCTTGATGCCTAGTGACTCCAGAGAGCTTACGAGCGAGCAGCGAGCCCGGGCGCGTCGCGAGGCTGCCGCCGCCGTGCGTGACCTGCCTGCCACCCCAAAGGGCAAGCTGGCTTGGGACAAGGAACGCACTCGTGAGCTATTCCGCCTTTATAAGGAGGAGGGAGACGAAGACGCCCGAGACGAGCTCATCATGAGTCACCTCAACCTCGTTCGCTTCCTCTCCGCAAAATTCAAGAACAGGGGAGAGCCCCTCGATGACCTCGTCCAGGTGGGCACGATCGGCCTTATCAAGGCGATCGACCGCTTTGACCCCGAGCGTGGCCTCGAGTTCACCACCTATGCCACGCCCACCATCCTGGGAGAGATCAAGCGTCACTTCCGCGATAAGGGCTGGAGCGTCCGTGTGCCGAGGCGTCTGCAGGAGCTCTCTGCCAAGGTCAACCTGGTGACGGACGAGCTCACGAAGGAGCTCCAGCGCTCGCCTTCGACCGAGGAGGTCGCTTCTCGCCTTGGCGTGAGCGTCGACGAGGTCCTCGAGGCGATGGAATCCTCGAGCGCCTATAGCTCCGTGCCCCTCGAGGGTGGGAACAACGAGGACGAGGACGCCCCCGCCGTCATCGATCACTACGCGAGCGTCGACCAAGACCTCGCCGCCTCGGATGACCGCATGGTCATCGAGGATACGATTCGCGAGTTCTCTCCGCGCGAGCAGGAAGTCGTCCGCATGCGCTTCGACGAGGGCCTTACGCAGGTCGAGATAGCCAAGCGCCTGGGAATCTCCCAGGTCCAGGTAAGTCGTCTTCTGCGTCGCACGCTCAAGAAGCTTCAAGACAAAATCGACCCGGAAGGCCTTATGCGATGAGCCTACAGAAACTAACCTCCGAGGAGCGAGAGGAGTCCTATCGCTCTGCGAGGCTCGTTGCCGTACGCGCGTGGGCATTCATCGGTTGTGCCATTACGTTTGCCATCATCCTCGCGGTCCTCGGGCGCGTGAGCTCTGCGGTCATCTGCCTCTCCGTCGGCGCCATCGTGGGGTTCATCTGCAGCTCGATCACCAACTGGTTCGAGCGTCATGGCGTTAGCAGGGGTATAGGCGCCCTGCTCTCGCTCGTGTTGGTCATCGGCGTGGTCCTCGCGTTCCTCATCTGGCTGGTGCCGCTGTTCGTCGACCAGCTGAGCCAGATGCTCGACCGCGTTCCCTCGCTGTTCGCGCAGTCCCAGGAGTTCGTGCAACATCTCTTCTCTTCCTACGGCTCCGCCGAGACCACTGACTTCCAGGCCAACGTCCAGTCCCTGCTTGTCGGCCTTACCGATGTGGGCACCACGCTCGTGAGCAAGCTCGCTGGCTGGCTTTCCCGGGCGTTCGTCCCCAACGTCATGAGCCTCGTGAACACCGTCGTGATGTCGTTCCTCGGCCTCTTCATGGCCTATTGGTTCGCGAAGGACTATCCGCTGATCATGCGCGAGCTCGGCGTCATCGCGGGTCCCCGCCACGCCGAGGACCTCGCGCTCCTCGTCGCGGTCCTCGGGCGCTCCGTCGGCGGCTACATGCGCGGCATCGTGGTCACGAGCATCATCGACGGCGTCCTGGCCTACATCGGGTTTACGATCTGCGGCAACCCCTATCCTGGCCTGATGGCCCTCGTCGCGGGAGTCCTGCATTTCGTCCCCGTCATCGGTCCCTTCACAGCCTCGTTCCTCGCTGCTCTCGTCGGCCTTCTCGTGAATCCCGTGGTCGCCTTCTGGTCATTCGTGCTTTCTGACATGGCGCAGAACTTCACGGATAACGTCCTGAGCCCCCTCGTGATGCGCAGTGCCGTCAAGATCCATCCCGCCATGAGCCTCATCGGCGTCACCGTGGGCGCGAGCCTCGGCGGGGCGCTGGGCATGGCTCTGGCCGTGCCGCTCACCGCCGCCGTCAAGGGCGCCTTCATCTACTTCTTCGAGAACAAGACGGGCAGGCAGCTCGTGAGCTGGGAGGGCGCCTTCTTCAAGGGCACGCCCTTCCACCACCCGGACGGCACGCCGGTGCCCTCGTTTGACGCCCTCGACGATGACTCCTTCCTCGAGAGGTCCCTGATCATCGACCCCAGCACCATGGATGGGGTGGAGGCGGAGGAGCGTCCTGACGCGGAGAAGCCCATCCTCGCGGAGACCCTCCGCCAGCAGCTCGAGGAGTTTAAGCGCCTGCGCAAGTAGGGCGTCGGATGATGCGGGCGTTCGCGCGCCACGTGCGCGGGGAGCGGCGCGGCAGACGCGCTCAATCGAATCTTGTGAAGGGTCGGGGCTCGGCTCCGGCCCTTCGTCGTTTCCATTCATCCGCGTAGCCGCTCGCGGTATACTTACAGGCTGTATGCGCTGACACCACCCGATCGTAGGGGAGAGATATGAGCACCGCCGATTTCCCGTCCATGACCACCGCCGAGATTCGCTCGACCTTCCTCAAGTTCTTCGAGGAGCGCGGCCTGAAGCTGTATCCCAGCTCCTCGCTCGTCCCCGATGACCCCTCGCTGCTTCTTGCCAACGCTGGCATGAACCAGTTCAAGGAGTACTACCAGGGCAAGAAGACGATGAAGGAGATCGGCGCCTGCAGCTGCCAGAAGTGCGTGCGCACCAACGACATCGACTGCATCGGCGAGGATGGCCGCCACCTCTCCTTCTTCGAGATGCTCGGCGACTTCTCCTTCGGCGGAGTTTCCAAGGCGCAGGCCTGCGCCTGGGCCTTCGAGCTCATCACCGAGAAGTTCCACCTCCCGGTCGAGCGCCTCTACTTCACCATCTTCACGGATGACGACGAGACGCATGACGTCTGGCGCAGCCTCGGCGTCCCGGAGGACCACATCTCCCGCCTCGGCGAGGACGACAACTTCTGGGCCGCTGGCCCCACCGGCCCCTGCGGTCCCTGCTCCGAGATTTACTTCGACCAGGGCGAGGACGTGGGCTGTGGCAAGCCGGATTGCGCCCCCGGCTGCGACTGCGACCGCTTCCTCGAGTTCTGGAACCTCGTGTTCACCCAGTTCGACCGCCAGGAGGACGGCTCTTTGCCCGAGCTTCCGCACCGCAACCTCGACACGGGCATGGGCCTCGAGCGCATGGCCGCCATCATGCAGCACAAGAGCGCCAACTATGACGGCGACCTCATGCAGAGCCTCATCGCCCTCGGTGAGGAGATCTCCGGCGAGACCTATGACGCCAACGATTACTCCGGCGCCTCCCGCAGCCTCCGCATCATCGCGGACCACGCCCGCGCCGTTGACTTCATGATCTCCGACGGCATCCTGCCGGGCAACGAGGGTCGCGAGTACGTCCTTCGCCGCCTGCTCCGCCGCGCCGTGTTCCACGGTCGCCTGCTGGGCATCGAGGGCGCCTTCCTCACCAAGTTCATCGATGAGGTCAACCGCCTCATGGGCGAGGCCTATCCCGAGCTGCTCAAGAACGTCGCGCTCGTGAAGGGCATCGTCGCCGCCGAGGAGGAGCGCTTCTCTACCACGCTCGACACCGGGCGCACCTATCTCGACGAGGCCATCGCCGGTCTTGCCGAGGGTGCGGTCCTTCCGGGCGAGGTCGCTTTCAAGCTGCACGACACCTACGGTTTCCCCATCGACCTCACGGTAGAGATTTCCGCCGCCGCCGGTCACGACGTCGACATGGACGGCTTCGACGCCTGCATGACCAAGCAGAAGGAGCGCGCTCGCGCCAACGCCAACCGCGATGCCTGGGGTGACTTCAACAACGTCTGGACCGAGCTTTCCGATAAGCTCGCCGCCACCGAGTTCGAGGGCTATGACGCGAACGTCGTCGAGGATGCCCGCGTCGTCGCCATCGTCGCGAACGGCGAGTCCGTCGAGCGCGCCGAGGCCGGTGCTGACGTCGAGGTCATCCTTGACCGCACCCCGTTCTACGCCGAGATGGGCGGCCAGGTGGGCGACACCGGCACCATCAGCGCCGAGGGCGTCAAGCTCGAGGTGAGCGACACCAAGGGTCACAACGGCCTCTTTGCTCACCTGGCTCACGTCGCCGAGGGCGTCATCTCCGTGGGCGACGTCGTCCGCGCCTCCATCGACGCCCATCGTCGCGAGCTCATCCGCCGCAACCACACCGCCACGCACCTGCTCGACGCCGCCCTCAAGACGGTTCTCGGCGAGCACGTCAGCCAGGCCGGCTCCCTTTGCGACGATTCGCGCCTGCGCTTCGACTTCACGCACTTCGAGGCCCTCACGGCCGAGCAGCTCCACGAGGTCGAGGACCTCGTGAACGTCGAGATCTTCGCCGCCAAGCCCGTCGTGACTCGCGTCTGCAGCATCGACGAGGCCAAGGAGGCCGGCGCCATCGCCCTGTTCGGCGAGAAGTACGGTGACGTCGTGCGCATGGTCTCCGTGGGCAACGAGGACCAGCCCTTCAGCCGCGAGCTGTGCGGTGGCACCCACGCCCGCAACTCCTCAGAGCTCGGTCTCTTCAAGATCGTCTCGGAGAGCTCGACTGGCTCCAACGTCCGCCGCATCGAGGCCGTGACGAGCCTCGGCGCACTTGCCTGGCTTGACGAGCGCAACGACGCCCTCGACGCCGTCGCCTCCGAGCTCAAGTGCCGTCCCGAGGACGCCGCCAGCCGCATCGCGGACATGAAGGCCGCCGCCCGTGACCTCGAGGGCAAGCTCAAGCAGGCCCTCCTCGGCGGTTCCTCTGACAAGATCCAGACGGCCATGGCCGCCGCCATCGATTGCGGCTCCTATAAGGCGGTCATCGCTCGCATGGACGGCCTGGAGGCCGGCCAGCTCCGCGAGGCTTGGGACGCCATCCGTGACAAGGCCACCGGAGACGTCGCGTGCTTCCTCGCCACGAACACGCCCGAGGGCAAGGTCGCGCTCCTCGCGGCCGCGACTGACGGTGCCGTTGCTGCCGGCTTCGGCGCTGGCGACGTGATTCGCAACGTCGCCAACTACGTTGGCGGTCGTGGTGGCGGACGTCCGAACATGGCCCAGGCTGGCGGCAAGGATGCCTCCGGCATCGACGCCGCGCTCGCTGCCGCCCGCGAGATGCTCTCCTAGGGCTCGCGTGGCTCCGCTCACTCTCACATATGACCACCTCGCCGGTGCCGTCGTGGGAGCCCTCTCATGAGGGCCCTCGCGCTCGACATCGGCGAGGTGCGTATCGGCATCGCCGCGAGCGATGCCTCCGGCCGTGTCGCCAGCCCCGTGAAGGTGCTGCCCGCGGCCGAGGTCCTCTCGTGTGCGAAGACGTTCCGTCGCATCCTCGAGGACTATGAGCCCGAGGTCCTCGTCTGCGGGCGCCCCCAGACGATGTCTGGCGAGGACGGTCCCCAGGCGGAGCGCGTCATGGCCCAGGCTCGCTCCATCGCGGAAGCCTGCGACCTTCCGCTTGAGTTCGCCGACGAGCGCCTCTCCAGTTCGGAGGCAAAGAGGATCCTGCGTGAGCAGGGCCTCAACGAGAAGCAGATGCGTGGCAAGGTCGACATGATTGCCGCGTCCCTCTTCCTGCAGGCCTGGCTTGACTCGCGAGGGTCGGGCGACAGGTAGTCTACGCGCCCGCCGGCGCAGTTCGGAAGGTCACCTATGGCAGATTCCCAGAGGCGCCGTCGAGGCTCCCACTTCTCGACCGACGCGGCTCCTTCAAGCGCTCGTCGTGCGTCGCGTCCTACGGGTTCGGGCTCGCAGGTCTCTCCGTATGCCGCAGGCTCTCGTCCGGCCGCCTCTTCCCGCGTTGCTGGCGCGCGCCCTGGTGCCGCCCGTCCCTCGCGTCCGGCTACCGTCCGCGCCGCAAATGCGAGCCGCCGCTCTTCCGCCACCGGCATGCAGAGCCTCGCCACGCCTCGCACGCGCTCTCAGCGCGCCGCGTCTGCTCGCGGTGGTCACTCGCGCAAGGGCCCCGTTCTGGCTGCTCTGATCGTTCTCGTCGCAATCGTTGTGGCAGGCGTCGTCTTCGTGCCGCGCCTCCTCAAGAAACCCAGTCAGGGAGACCTTCCCAACCAGGGTATGCAGGTCGAGGTCGTCATTGACGACGGGTCCGGAGCCATTGCCATCGCCTCGAAGCTCGAGGATGCCGGTGTCATCGCCAGCTCCGATGACTTCGTGGCCGAGGTCAGGAAGCAGGGGGCGGACTCTTCTCTCAAGAGCGGTGCCTACATGTTCACCGTGGGCCAGAGCTTCGATTCGATCATCGACCAGCTCGTATCTGGTCCTAACTCCACGAGCGGGGCGTTTACGATTCCGGAAGGCCTGACGGTCTCTCAGGCCGCGGCGGTCGTCTCCCAGACGTTCTCGAGCATCTCCTCTGACGATTTCCTCGCCCAGGCAAAGGCCTCCAACTACGTCGCGGACTATCCCTTCCTCGCCGACGCGCAGGATGACTCGCTCGAAGGCTTCCTCTGTCCCAAGACCTACAACTTCTCCGGCAAGTCGAACGTCACCGCGGACGACGTTATCCGTGCGATGCTCGACCAGTACAAGTCCGACGTCATGTCGCTCGACTTTGACAGCGCCAAGTCCCTGATCAAGGACCGCTACGGCATTGACATGAGCGACTATGACTTCCTCAAGCTCGCGAGCATCATCGAGCGCGAGGCCGTGACGGATTCACAGCGTCCCAAGGTCTCCTCCACGTTCTATAACCGCCTCAAGATCGGCATGGCGCTTCAGAGCGACGCCACGATGATGTACGTCACCGGCGGAGAGGTCACGGCTGATGATCTCAAGCGGGAGAGTCCCTACAACACCTACCTCAACAGCGGCCTCACCCCGACGCCCATCTGCTCGCCCTCCATCGATTCGATCAAGGCGGCACTCTCTCCGGACGAGACTGACTACCTGTACTTCTACATCACCCAGACCGACGAATGGTTCTCGGCTACTTATGACGAGCACCTGCAGGCAATCGAGGCGAATCGCTAATGGCACTGGTTAAGCCCTGGAGGCGCGAGCCTGACGTCGCGTCCATCGGCGTCGACGGCCTCGTCGAGGCTGGTGTCCGCTGCGTCCTGATCGACCGCGACAACACCGTCGTCCCGCGAGACACCAAGCAGGCCCCAAAGTCCGCCCTCGCGTGGCTTGACGCCTTGCGTGCGGCGGGCATCAAGGTCTGCATGGTCTCGAACAACTTCCACTCCCGTGAGGTCGAGGAGAGCGCGAGGGAGCTTGGCTGCGAGGTCGTGCACCATGCCATGAAGCCGGCGCCCTTCGCGGTGCGTCGCGCCCTCAAGCTCATGGGCGTCTCCGCCGACGAGACGGTGCTTGTGGGCGATCAGGTCTTCACGGACGTCATGGCCGGCAACCTCGCTGGCGTGCGGCCCATCCTGGTTGACCCGCAGAGCACGACGGACCTCTGGTACACGCACATCTTCCGCGTCTTCGAACGTGCGATCGGCGCCCGGAAGTAGCCTTGGGTATGGCGATCTGCGCGGCCTCGCTCGTCCTCGCCATGGGCGCCTCCCTTTGGGCCGCCGTGGTCGACGCCCGGGAGCGGACGATCCCCAACGCCGCATGTGTGGGTGTTGCCGCCGCCGGTCTCCTCTTGGGGCTGGTGCGTGCTCGAACGGGTCTGCTGCCCGCCTTTCCGCCGCTTACGCACTGCCTTGCCGCCGCCCTGGCCGAACTTGCCGCCGGGACGCTTCTCGAGCTGGGCTATCGCCGTCTTTCGGGCCGCGTTGGCATGGGCTTGGGAGACGTCAAGTTCCTCTCCGCATGGGGCTGCCTCATTGGCGCTTGGAACCTCGTCGGGTTTGCGCTGGCGTGCCTCGCGGGCGCGCTGTTCTCCCTCGTTCGCGGCGAGCGGACGTTCGCCCTCGGGCCCTGGCTTGCCGGCTCCTTCTGCCTCGTCGGAGTCGCCCTCGCCCTCACAGGTCTCACGGCTTGCTAGAATCGCATAGTGCGGTGCGTATGCGCCGGTGCAATCTGTCCTAAGCGAAGACCGAGGGAGGCGAAGACGATGACGGGGATGCCCACACTGCCGCAAGGCGGCCATAAGCGTGCTCATCATGGCTGTGACCACGTCTTTTTCATCGGCTTTCTCGGCGCTGGCAAGACGACGGTTGCCCGTAACCTCGGCAACATGTTCCATCGTGACTTCGTCGACGTCGACCGCATGGTCGAGCGTGAGCTTCACGCGAGCGTCTCCCGCATCTTCGAGACGCGTGGCGAGGCGGCGTTCCGCGAGGCGGAGACTCGCTCGCTCGAGAGCCTTCGCGACAAGCGCAGCCTCCTTGTGAGCTGCGGCGGTGGCGTGATCGAATCCGAGGAGAACGCTCGCATCATGCGCGAGATGGGTAGCATCGTCTATCTAGATGGCACGCTCGAGGACTCGCTTCGTCAGATCCGCAGGCCGGATAAGCGCCCGGACCTTGGCGACGCCGAGCACGCTCGCGCGCTCTACGCGCATCGCCGTCCGCTCTACGAGGCGGCGTGCGACTATCGCGTGATTATTTCCGGAAAGACGTTCGAGGAGGTCGCCTACGAGGTGGGTGCCCTCCTTTGGGAGAAGGGACTCCTATGAGCGACCCTAAGAGTGACGAGTTGGAGCCCGAGCCCGTCGTCGTGCCCATCCGCCGCCAGTCCATCGTGCTGCGCTCTGGTGCCTGCGACATGCGTGTCGGTCCCGGCGTGGCAGACCAGCTCGGCCAGGCAACCAAGTCCGTCGCCGGCAAGCCCGGTCACACGCTCCTCGTCGCCGGCGACGACGTCTCTGGCGAGCTCGTGGAGCGCCTTCGACGCTCGCTCGTCGACGTGGGGTTCTCCGTCACCGTCCGCGAGGTCCCGTCTGGTCGCGAGAGCCGCAAACTCGCCCACGCGATGCACCTCTATGACGAGTTCGCCGCCGCCGGCGTGACGCCCGATGACCCGGTTGTCGTCGTCGGCGACGCGGACGTCCTCTCGCTCGTCCTCTTTGCCGCCGCCACCTGGCAGACGGGCTCTCCCGTCGTCTCCGTGCCGACGACGCTCGACGGCATGGTCGACGTCCCGGTGACGCCCCGCGCCATCGACTCCGCCTCCATGCCCGAGTCCCTGCGCACGCGCGCCAACCTGCGCTTCTCGCTCTGTGACACCGACCTTCTCCCCACGGCCACAGACGACCCCACCACGCTCATGGCGTATGCCGTGCTCGTTGCCGGCGCCGTCGCGGCGGGGGAGAGCGCCTTCTCTGACCTCGCGGTTCGTGCGGATGGCATCGTTTCCGCGGACGCTGCCACGCTCGTTGACGAGATCCTCGACATCACCAAGGCTCGCACGCGCGTCGCGAGCTCCACGGCGCTCGCCATGCGTCAGGGCATACTCTATGGCCTGTCCGTGGAGCGCGCCCTTGGCGCTTGCCTGGCGGAGCAGGACGACAAGGGCGGCCAGCTCGCCGTTGAACGCGAGGTCTGCGAGGGCCGCCTGCTTGCCGAGGGCCTCCGCATCTCCGCACGCCTCGCTGCGGCTCGCCAGGCTCCTGACCAGGCGGTCGTTGACCTCGTCTTCGCGCAGGACGGCCTGCTCGAGAAGCTCGGCTTGCCGGAGGTCGCCTGCAACGTCGACCCTGAACGCCTGCTCGAGGCCCTGCGTGCGGACGAGTTCGCGCATTCCAATCGCTTCATGCCCGCACTTCCCCTCGGTTTTGGCCGCGTGAGGCTTTGCTCCGTCGAGGACGAGACGCTGCTCGCGCATCTCTCCGGCTGGTGCCGCGCTCGTAGGAAGCTCGCGCGAAGGCTCGCCAGGCAAGCCGAGGAGGCCATCGCCGCCGACACCTCCGTCCCGGGTGGCGCCGCCGTTGGCGTAGCCGCCGCCCCGGAGGCGCGCGCCGC
>USBN01000016.1 GCA_900552935.1 uncultured Coriobacteriaceae bacterium
ATGCTCGAGGGGGCCGTATTTGACAAAAAACGTTTTACCCGCGTCTCTGAGGGACCTAGGGGGAACTAACCGCACCCTAAGACCCATGGGGAATTACCCACGTCCGGGAACCTAAGGCAAGAAACGCCTCGTCTTAAGCACGCACACCGTCGAAATGACGAGCAACTCCGCGACGGCGATAGACGAGCAACCCACCAGGGAGTCGGGCCAGAGACGGCTCGCCGCGCCTATGCCAAGCGTGAGAATCGCAAAAGACGCCATCACGCCAATCACGCATTGGGCACCTATGTTTCCGTTTGACGGCCCCGTTCCCCGCCTGGCCATACGCACCAGCGGAATGACGAGAGGCAGCACGCCCAGCAGTCCCATGGCGACACCGCCTATGAAGGCACTCGGCGTCATGACTACAGCGTGCCGAAGATGCGGTCGCCCGCATCGCCGAGGCCGGGCAGGATGTACGCGTGGTCATTCAGCTCGCGATCAAGCGCGCACGTATAGAGACGGACGCTAGGATCCGCCTCGAGCACCGCACGAACGCCCTCCGGAGCCGCCACGAGCACGAGCAGGCGGACGTCTGAGACGCCCGAACGCCTCAGGTAGTCAATTGCGGCGATGGCGGAGCCACCGGTCGCGAGCATCGGGTCCACGACAAGGCAAGTGCGCTTGTCGACGTCCTCGGGCAGCTTGCAGTAGTACTCGTGCGGCTCGTGGGTCTCTGGGTCGCGGTACATGCCGATGTGGTCCACGCGAGCGGCGGGAACGAGCTCGAGAATACCGTCGACCATGCCGAGGCCGGCGCGGAGGATGGGCACGACGGCGACCTTCTTACCGGCGATCTTGTGGCAGGTGCAGGTTTCAAGCGGCGTGGTGACCTCCACCGGCTCGAGCGGGAAGTCGCGCGTCGCCTCGTAGCCCTCGAACATCGCCAGCTCGCGAACGAGATCGCGGAACTGCTTGGTGCCCGTGGACTCGTCACGCAGGATGGCGACCTTGTGCTGGACCATCGGGTGATCGACGACGGTCATGCGGGCGCGCTGCTCTGGCGTGAGCCCGATCGCGTCGAGCTGTGCCATTAGCGCTCGTCCTCGGCCATGATCTTGGCGACGCGGCCCTCGTGGCGGCCACCGCCGAACTCGGTGGTCAGGAAGGTCTCAACGAACTGGCAGTTGTCCATCGGAGCGGTGAAGCGGCCGGAGAGGCACAGGACGTTGCAGTCGTTGTGCTCGCGGCAGAGCTCGGCGAACTTGTTGGTCTGAACGACGGTGGCGCGGACGCCGGGAACCTTGTCGGCGGTCATGGCCATGCCGATGCCGGTGCCGCAGATGAGGATGCCGCGGTCAGCGGTGCCCTCGGAGACGCGACGGGCTACCTTGTCAGCGAAGTCAGGGTAGTCGACGCGATCGGCGGTCTCGGGGCCAAGGTCCTCGACCTCGTGGCCAAGGCCGCGGACGAAGTCGCAGATGACGTCCTTCTGGCAGAAGCCGGCGTGATCGGATGCAACGACGATGCGCATGTGAATCTCCTTTTGTCATCGGCGCGCCGCTACCGACGCGCTCCTCGCGCGGTACGCGCGCTCATACTCGAAGAAGCGTACCACGCTGCGAGGAATTGAGGGCAGGAGGTGCGGATTACCGGGGCGCGATGAGACGGGCGAACGGATACCTGGCAAGCCAACGCTCTCCGAGCGGCATAGTGCAAACCGGCCCCTCGCGCGCGCCAGCCACAACGACTACGCCAGAGTGCGGCGCACGGCCTCGTGCCAACCGGCGAGAAGCTCCTCGCGGCGTTCCGCGGGCATCTCCGGCGTGAAGCGCGTCTCGTCATCAAAGAGCTGGGCGAGCTCGTCCCTGTCGGCCCAGAAGCCCGACGCAAGGCCCGCGAGGAACGCAGCGCCGAGGGCGGTGCTCTCGGACGTCTGGCCACGCACCACGTCAATGCCGAGAAGGTCTGCCTGGAACTGCATGATGAAGGGATTGTTGGCCGCTCCCCCGTCGACCTCGAGCGAGGTCAGGGCATGGCCGGAATCCGCCTCCATGGCCTTGAGGATGTCGTAGGTCTGATAGGCCATGGACTCGCACGCCGCGCGCACGAGGCGCGCCTTGTCCGTGCCGCGCGTGATGCCCGCTATGACGCCGCGAGCGTCGGACCTCCACCAGGGCGCGCCAAGGCCCGTGAACGCCGGCACGACGTAGCAGCCGTCCGTGTCCGGCACGGAGCGCGCGAGCGCGGCCGTCTCCTCCGCGCTATCGATGAGGCCCAGGCCGTCGCGCAGCCATTGGATGACGGAGCCAGCTTGAAACACCGAGCCCTCAAGCGCGTAGTCGATGGCTCCTCCCTCGGCGATGCCGATGGTCGTGACAAGGCCGTTCTTCGAGGTCACGGCGTTGCCACCGAGATTCATGAGCATGAAGCAGCCCGTGCCATACGTGTTCTTGACGCTGCCGGGCTTAAAGCAGCAGTGGCCAAAGAGCGACGCCTGCTGGTCTCCCGCAACACCGAGGATGCGCGGATGATGCGTCATGATGTCCGCGCTGACCTCGCCGAAGTCGCCGGACGAGGGGCGTGCCTCCGGCAGCATGGAGCGCGGCACGCCGAAGATATCGCAGAGCTCGTCATCCCAGTCGAGCTTGTGGATGTCGAAGAGCATCGTGCGGCTTGCGTTCGTGAAGTCCGTCGCGTGGACCTTGCCGCGGGTGAGGTTGTAGATGAGCCACGTGTCGACCGTGCCGCACATGAGCTGGCCCGCTTCCGCCATCTCGCGGGCGCCGTCGACGTTGTCGAGGATCCAGGCAATTTTGGTCGCGGAGAAGTACGCGTCTGGCACGAGACCGGTGCGCTCACGGATGAGCTCGCCGTGACCCTCCGCGACGACTCTCTCAACGAGCGGTGCGGTGCGGCGGCACTGCCACACGACGGCGTCATAGATGGGCTGGCCGGTCTGGCGATCCCACACGATAACGGTCTCGCGCTGGTTTGTGATGCCGATGGCGTTGATGCGGTTCGAGTGGATTCCACTCTTGAACTGCACCTCGATCATACAGGCGACCTGCGCGGAGAGGATCTCAACCGGATCCTGCTCCACCCAGCCAGGATGCGGGTACTTCATGGTGAGCGGCCGCTGCGCCACAGCTATGCGGTGGCCAAACTCGTCAAAGAGGATTGCGCGAGCGCTCGTCGTGCCGGCGTCGAGCGCCATGATGCAGCCATCGGAAGCCGGCGTTCCGCCCAGCTCCGCGGGGCTCACGGCCGAGCTCATAACGCTGTCCATGATGGTTGCCATGTCCGTCTCCTAACCGCCTCTGGCCGCTTATTGTCACCTTCCACAGCGTATGGGAGTGTTCCCGCGCGCGCCCGGACGCGTCGGCGGGAGGGCCGTAGACCCGCACGGAAGGCCCTCACATTTTGGTGAGCGGTAATTCCGGCGAGCTCGACAGGAGCGACGGGCGGACGCTACGCCTGGGCGAGGGCCTCGATGACATCCGCCGGGATGGCACCCTGGCGCACGATGCGGGGTTCGGCGGAGGTCACGTCGACGATGGTCGACGCCTCGCCCGCGGGCGTGGGACCGGCCGCAAGCGTGAGGTCCGCCGCCTCAGCGATACGCCTCTCGATGTCATCCGAAGCCGCCGGCGCCGGCATGCCATGCGTGTTAGCACTCGTAACGGCAAGCGGACCCACCTCGCGAGCAAGCGCACGAACGAGGGGCGAGTCGGGCACGCGCAGGGCCACCGTGCCGTCCTCACGGCAAAACTCGGGCGGCACCGCCCCACTCGCGCGAACCACGAGCGTAAGGGCACCGGGCCAGAGACGCTCCGCCAGATGACGCGCCCACGACGGAACATCCGCCGCGAGGCGATCGAGCTCCTCTGGGTCTGCCACGAGCAGCGGGAGCGTCTGCGCAAGATCGCGGCGCTTGATGTCGAAGATGCGACAATGGCCGGGGTTGCCGGGTATCGCCGCGGCACCGATGCCATAGACGGAGTCCGTCGGCATGACGACGACCCCGCCGGCGCGAAGCACGGACGCCGCGTCCTCAATTACCTCGGGCGAAGGATCGCCCTGATCGCACGGTTCGATGCGGCCCTCCGGAAGGTGCTCAGGCTCAGCCATGGGAAGCTCCCCCTCGCGAAGAGCGACGAGGAAACGGGGGCGGCCCGTAAGGTCATGGCGAACCTCGACGCTCTTCCAGCCGCCCTGGGCGCGCGCGAGATCAGCCGCCGCATCGAGGCTCTCCTCGTGAAGCTCGACGGCGAACATGCCACCCGGCATGAGGGCGCGAGGCGCGAGGTCAAGCAAGCGGCGGTAAATATCGAGACCATCCACGCCGCCGGCGAGCGCGAGCTCGGGCTCGAAATCCGCAACCTCAGAAGGAAGTTGGCGCATCTCCTCGTCCGGAATGTAGGGAGGATTCGAGACGAGGACGGCGAACGTGCCCATGAGCTCCTCGGACACGCCGGAGGCAAGGTCGCATTCCACGATGTCAACCACATCCGTGAGGCCAAGGGCGTCGCGGTTCTTGCGTGCAAGGCCGGCGGCGACGGGCGAAATATCCGTCGCAGTGACGCGAGTGCCCGGACGTTCGCTTGCGATGGCACAGCTCACGCACCCCGTTCCGCAACCAACCTCGAGTACGCGAAGCTCGGGTGCCGCAGCCGCGGCGTCAATGCCCTCGAGGGCGGCGTCGACCAGAAGCTCTGTCTCCGGGCGGGGGATGAGGACACCAGGCGCGCAAGCGACCTCGATGAAGCGGAAGCTCGTCTTGCCAGAGATGTACTGGAGCGGCTCCCCCTTGGCGCGGCGGGCGACGAACCCATGCATGAGGTTGAGCTCGGCGGGATCGAGTGGCTCGTCATAGGACATGTAGAGACCCGTGCGGTCCTTGCCCGTCGCGGCACTAAGCAACCACTCCGCGGAGAGGCGAGAGTGGTCATCCCCCTTGGACGCAAGGTAATCACGGGTCCACTCGAGGCAGCGCTTGATGGTCCAGACGTTCTCCTGGGGCATGGGTCCTCCCGATTCTTGGCGCTTGGCCGGCATGTTGCCGCACCGCGCGGAGTTTGTCGCATCAATACTAACCGCAAGGAGGGCGCGGCCTCGAAATCTGACAAGCAACGCACTCCATTTGCCAATGAGCTGAAAGCGGACGCGCCCCGTCTCGAGCGCTAGACTGCACATAGCTAGACCACGATGCGAGGAGAGCCCATGTTTTGCACCCACTGCGGAGCCACGCTGCCCGAAGGTTCCCGTTTCTGCACCAGCTGTGGACAGCCCGTTGTCACCCCGGTTCCCCGGCAGGAAGCAGACCCCTCGCAAACCGTCGTCGCACCCGCAGGCGCGCAGCCCGTGCCGACGGACGCACAACCTACGACCTATCTCGACCAGGGTTTCACCACGCCGGTCAGCCCAGAGCCCATCACGGAACCCCTTTTCCCCGAGTGCGGCGCCGAGGAGCCCGCGCAGGTAGCGCCACAGCCCACGGTGGCATACCCGTACTTCAACCAGGGCGGCGCGCAGCAGACATACGGCGTCGGCGCACAGCAGACGTATCAGGCTCCCGCGCGGCAGGCATACGATGCCGGCGTGCAGCAGACGTATCAGGCTCCCGCGCAGCCCGCCTACCAGAGCGTTCCCCAGCAGCCCGCATATGACTACGGTCAGAGCTCCACCAGTCAGACGCCGCAGAAGGGGATGAGCCGCGGAACGCTCGCCGCCATCATCGCCGCCATCGTCCTCGTCGCCGCGGCGGCAGCGGTCTTCATCGTCCTCGACCCACTGGGCGTCATCGCACCCAAGCACGAGGTCCCGGCGACAAACGTCGCCGCAGAGAGCCAGCCTGCCGAGACCAAGCCCGCACAGACAACTCCGGCAACCCAGCCAGCCACCACCGACGCCGCGACCACGCAATCCGCAACGCCCGCGAACGGCGACTATATCCTCCCGGACGTCCAGACGCGTGTCTACTCGACGGCAGAGCTCGAACAGCTCAGCACGGACGAGCTCTGGTATGCGCGCAACGAAATCTACGCGCGCCACGGCCGTGGCTTCCGCAACCCGGAGCTCCAGAGCTACTTCAACAGCAAGCCCTGGTACACGAGAAGCCCCATTGACCCTGGCACGTTCGACTCAACCGTGACCCTGAGCGCGACCGAGCAGCAGAACGCTGATGCCATCAAGGCCATCGAGCAGGCCCGCGGCTCCAGCAACCTGTAAGTCAGCCATGAGTCCACGCCACATGAGAGAAGACGCGCCGGGCAGCACGCCCACCGTCAACAGGCGCACGGCAATCATCGCAGTCGCGGGAGTGGCAGTCGCATGCGCCGGCGGCCTCGCGGCGCTCAGCATCGGTCGCCCCCGCGAGGTCGAACCCCTGGCATCTCCGCGCTCTCCCGCCACAACAGAGAGCGAAGCGTTCGAGAAGTCCCAGGCCAACAGCCCGGAGCCCACGGCAGAGGAGCTCCTCGCCCTCCTCGACATCAGCCAGGTCATGCGCGAGGAGCTTGACCACGGCCCCAAGCCCGTCGAATACCAGAAGTACATCGTGCTCCACGACACCGAGGGCGACGGTGCACCCGAGGACATCATCAGCTACTGGGCAGGCAACGGCAATCTCGTCGCCGCCCAGTATGTGGTGGGCAAGGACGGCCACATCGCCCAGTGCGTGGGAATCGACCGCATCGCGCATCACGCCGGCTTTGGCGACGCCGGCCACAACGAGCTCTACGGTGTGGAAGACGAGAGCCGCGACGATAAGCGCGGAACCACCTCGATCGGCTCGGCATGCCCGGACTACGGCATGAACTCGTACTCCGTGGGCATCGAAATGGTGCATGTGGGCGGCGGGGGCGACTACCCCACCGAGCAGCTCAACGCACTCGACGGCCTTATCGCCTACATCGACGCCTATTTCGCAGAGGAGGGCCAGAGCGAGCCCAGCGCCATCATCGACCACAAGGCCTGGCGCACGGACAACTCTGACACCTCGCCAGAGTTCGCGACGTACCTCGCCAACTACCAGGACCACCGCAAGCACACGTAGGGTGCCGAGCGTCGTGACGAGACAGCACCGTGCACGAGGGGTCGCAGGCGAGACATCGCACGACACACACGGCGTAGTCGCCGCGAACAGGCGCAAGAAGACGCAAAGCAAAAGGCCGGCAAGGGCACTCCCCTGCCGGCCTTCTCATCTTGTTCGTGGGCTCGATGGCCCGCTCCCTACACCTGCTGGGCGAGCTTCTCCGCGCGGTCCGCGGCGGCAAGTGCCTCGATCACGGAGGAGAGGCCGTCGCCAAGCAGCACCGCGTTGTAGGTGCTGTTGAAGCCGATGCGGTGATCGGTCACGCGATCCTGCGGCTGGTTGTAGGTGCGGATCTTCTCGGAACGGTTGCCGTGGCCGATCTGGCTCTGACGCTCTGCACCGAGCTCGGCCTGCTGCTTCTCGAGCTCTTGCTCGTACAGGCGGGCGCGCAGCATCTGCATGCAGACCTCGCGGTTCTGGATCTGGGAGCGCTGGTCCTGCGACTGCACAACGGTGTTGGTGGGAAGGTGCGTGATGCGCACGGCGGAGTAGGTGGTGTTGACGCACTGACCACCAGGGCCGGAGGCGCAATAGGTGTCGATGCGGAGCTCGGTGGGGTCGATCTGGATGTCGATCTCATCGGCCTCGGGGAGAACCGCGACGGTGGCAGTCGAGGTCTGGATGCGGCCCTGACTCTCGGTCTTCGGGATGCGCTGGACGCGGTGGACGCCGCTCTCGTACTTCATGACGGAGTAGACCTTGTCGCCCGTGACCTTGAACTCGATGGTCTTGAAGCCGCCGGAATCGGACGGGCTGCTGGAGAGAATCTCGGTCTTCCAGCCCTTGCTGGCAATGAGGCGTTCGTACATCTTGAAGAGGTCGCCGGCGAAGATGCCCGCCTCGTCGCCGCCCACGCCGGCGCGAATCTCGACGATGGTGTCCTTCTCGTCGTTCGGGTCGCCGGGGATGAGCATGAACTTGATGTCTTCCTCGAGCTGGGGGAGCTTCTCCTCGTTGGCGGAGATATCCTCCTGGAGCATCTCCTTCTCGTCCGCGTCGGAGGTGTCACGCAGCATCTCCTTGGCAGCCTCGATGTCATCGAGGGCGCCGAGGTACTCGCGGGCAGCGGCCACGAGGTCAGCCTGGCTGGCGTGCTCCTTGGCGAGGCGCGCGTACTCCTTCTGATCGGAGACGACCGACGGATCGGAGAGCTTCTTCTCGAGCTCCTGATAAGCCAGAATCAGCTTCTCAAGCTTGTCACGCATGTGAACTCCTTGGGTGGTTGGCGGCCGGGGCAAGGCCCGCGCGGTCGCAAAATCGACAGGGGTGAGGGGCCGCGGCGGCTTCGCCGTCGGCATCATGACAAGGTAGCTAGAGTTTGTCGCGCCTCAGATACATGGATCCCCTTTCGAATAAGCCCACGTATCATACCCCGAGACGGGCACGACGTGCACCGCTGAGCCCCAGGTTGTGAAGGCGCGGCGCAGACGCGGGCGCACGGTGGCGCAGGTGGCGCGGCGCGGACGCGAGCGCGAGGCAACGCGGGTGGGGCGACGGCATGGGCGCGCGGCGCGGCAGTTGTGAAGGCGCGGCGCAGACGCGAGGCATCCTCCGCAAGGATATCCGCGATTCTGGGCATCATGGATGCATGGCAGACAAGAGCGAAGGGCAGCGCATGGGCAACATCCTCGACTACCTCTCCTGGCGAGGAGACCTCACCTTTGATATCGATCCGTTCAACGAGGTAGACAGCCTCATCCTGTGCCAGCTCTCGTATCTTGATCTCTCTGACGTCGTGGGCGAGGAGGGGCACGGCATCACCGTCCGCCAGGCCGCCAAGCGCTTCGCTGCCCTCCACGTTGAGGATGACGGCGCCCCCGGTGGCCTCGTCTCTCCCCTCACGCCCCTCGTTCTCGAAGCCATGGCGGCAAGCGAGCGCTTCGCCAACGCGCGTCTCTTCCACTATGCGGAGCACCTGGATGACGTAGCGGGCGAACAGTTCGCCGCCATCAGCGTGAAGTTGGGAGACGGCAGCACGTACGTCGCCTTCCGCGGCACGGATGACACGTTCGCCGGGTGGCGCGAGGACTTCGCCATGACCTACACCGTGGTAGGCGCCCAGACGCGCGCGCTCGGATACCTCGAGGCCACGCGCAAGGCGACCCGCGGCACCCTTCGCGTGGGCGGCCACTCCAAGGGCGCGAACCTCGCCGTTTATGCGGTGGCGATGTCTGGCTGGCGCACGCAACGCCGCGTCGCGGATGTCTGGGTGCACGACGGCCCCGGCTTTGACGAGAGCACCGTGAACAGGGCCAAGCTCGAGGCGATCGCGCCCAAGGTGCGCCGCTATGTGCCCGAGTTCTGCGTCGTGGGTCAGATCATGAGCCAACCGTACCCATACGAGGTCGTCGCCTCGGCCACTTCGGGCGTCATGCAGCACAGCGGCATGAACTGGCAGGTCAAGGGCAATCGCTTCGAGCGCCGCGACGCGATCGACGCGCGGGCGCTTCGCTTTGGCGAAATCTTCTCGAACGCCATCAAGGATCACGACATGGACTTCCGCCGCAGGTTCACGAGCTGCTTCTTCGACGCGCTCGAGGCGGGCGGCAAGACGATGGGCGAGCTCTCCGAGGACGCGCCCGCGTCGTACCTGCGCGTAGCGCGCGCCTACTCCGCAATCGACACAGACGTGCGCGACGCCGTGACGGAGGTCGTCGGCCTGCTTGTGGGCGAAGCCATCTCGAAGGGCATCGCCGACGCCGGCACCAGCGCGGCCGGCGTCGTCGCGAACCTGTTCAGCTCGAAGCGCTAGGCCAGCGGCTTCACTGACACGACGCGAAACCGAGCAGGTGGCAACGTGCGCAGGCGAGCAGCGGGACCCGCGGCTCGGCGCCACACGGAGGGGTGCGAATCGCATTCGCCAAATTCAGCACCAGCTTTTTCGACTCGAGCTGAGACTCCCTAGTTCCACGCATCCATGCAGAAGGCAGCGTAAAGCGGCAGGCTTCTAAGCTCGGCGCCGTTCTCAAGCTCCATACGACCAAACTCGTTCTCAGAAAGACGCACTCCGAACGGCGCGTGGCTCTCCCTCATAAACCGCGAGAAGGTCTTAGCGCTCACGTTGCGGGCAGACTTAACCTCGACGGGAATGATCTCAGCCCTCTTCGTTTGATAAACAAAGTCGATTTCTCCCCGTTGGCCATTATCCTCGGGCATCCAATAGAAGGTCTTGAGACCAGTTGCCTTAAGGGCCTGCATCACGTAGTTCTCCGCCAACGCACCCCTGAAGTCTGAGGAGAGCGACGCCTGAAGCTCGGGATTGAGAAAGAGGCTGGGAGAAATCCCGAATTTGTTAAACATGACGCCCGTATCCGCTACATAAACCTTGAAAAAACTGCCCTCCTCGTCGTTATAAGGTGCGAGAGGAGCCCGAGCATCGCGCGTAAGGTCATTGATGGACACGACGCCCGCCGCCGCAAGCCACTCGAGAGGCTCAAGAAGACGTGCGCGCCTGCCACCGCGCACGACCTCCGAGTACTTAAATTTCTTGGTGGACGCGCGAAGAAGCTGCTTAGGCAAGCTATCCCAGATCCTCTTGGCAGAAATGCCGCTGATGCCGTTGTCCACATCGGTCATATCAGCCGTATAGGTAGATTCGATCTCCGCAATCTCCTCCGCTGCGGCGTCAAGAGAGCCCGTGTCGCGGTACTGCCGCACGGGAAGCGGCATGCCGCCAACCATGAGGTAGCGACGGTAAAGATCGAGCACCCGTTCATGCAGGATATAGGGCTCAAATGAGGCCGAGTGTTCACGAATCGCACGGGCCATAGCATCTTCGTTTAACGCCCAGAGAAACTCCTCGAAGTCCATAGGAAGAAGCGTTGCCTGACGAACACCGGAGGGGAAGGGCAGCTTGCGCTGGCGCGTCGCCACGCCAAGGAGGCTGCCGCTCGCAACAACCCGCCAGCGCGAGCCCGCGAAGAATCGAAGCGAGTTAAGGGCCCGCTCGTCAAGCTGTACCTCGTCGAAGAAGAGCAGAGCTCGCGAAGGATCGAGGCCGTCGACCCCCTTGTACTCCGCAAGACGCCGAACAATGGCATCAACATCGTCCGTGGGACCATCGAAAATACGCTCGACCGCCGCAAGGTCTGTCTGGAAATCGAGGCGAACAAACTGGTCGCCTGCAAGCTCAGCACCTGCTTGGTCGAGAAGATAGGTCTTTCCGGTACGCCTCGCACCCGTCACAAGAAGAGGATGCTCCATGTCCTCATGGAACCAGTTCTCAATCGTCTGAGAAAACTTGCGCCTGAGCGGGAGCGATGCCATGCCTGCCATTGTCTTGTTCCATCTTTCTCGCGTACACCATGTACACGATTTTATGCGATTTCGTGTACAGCTTGTACATGATTTTCTGTAATTTCGTGTACAGCTTGTACACGATTTTGCAGATTTTCGTGTACACAGCCAAGCGAGGGATGGCTACGCCGCCAGGATTGCCAGGCCGCGGGGCTGGCGACAACATGTGAAGACGAACGGCAGGCCACGCATAGTCAGCGGCGCGCGAAAGTGGACGGCAAGACCGCAGTGGGCAGCAGGGGCACGGCACGGCGGCGCACGAAAGCGAGCGGCAGGACCCGCGACTCAGCGCTGTGTCTAGCCCGCGCGACGTACGCCGGCGTCTATGCCGGCAGCCTCCTCGCGGGAGCGCACGCACTCGAGCGCGGCAATCGCGCACTCGAGCATGCCCTCATCGGGCTCGCGCGTGGTGAGCCGCTGCATCTGGAGGCCCGGCCACAGCACGATGCGAACGATTGGCAGCTCAGGGTGAGCCCCGGCCCACTTCACCGTGACCTCGTAGGAAAGGCCCGCAACGAGGGGCAGCAGCACGATGCGGCTCGCCGCGATGAACGCCGTGCGCGCCACGCCCGCGAGGCCCCACTCCTCCGCCCACAGCGCCACGGGTACGAGCGTGTTCACGAATATCGCCACGAGCATCGTCATGATGAGAAATGCCGTGCCGCACCTAACGTGCAGGCGTGAGAAGCGCCTGGCGTTCTCCGGCGTGAGCGGCAGGCCGTGCTCGAAGCAATGGATGCAGAGGTGCTCCGCGCCGTGATAGCCAAAGACGCGCCGCATGTCCGGCATGAGGCCGATGGCCCAGATGTAGACCACGAAGATTGCGATGCGGAGACACGCCTCGACGAGGTTCCAGCGAATGGCATTCTCAGGGGCATAGTCGCTCACCAGGAGATTAGCCACGAAGACCGGGACGACCATAAAGAGCGCCACGCCGAGAAGGACGCCCAGCACGGCGGAGACGCCCATCAGGAGGGGAGACATGGCGTCGGGCTCGGCGGCGGGGCCTGTCGACTCGCCGCCGGCGGCGGAGGTGGGATCGGGGATGGGCTCGCCGTCGGCGTCACCCGAGGTGCCATCGCGCTCAACGGCAGGCATCACGCGCCCGGCGGCGAGAAGCGACGCGTAGGTCTCGCCCTCCGCGTCATAGGCGTGGTCCGCGGCAAGATTCATCGCCTTGAACGAGAGCGCCATCGACTCGACGAACGAAACACAGCCACGCACGAGGGGCCAACGGCGCCAGGCGGGGCGCGCCGCCAGGCCCGGCAGCTCGTGCTCCTCGACGTAGATGTGCCCGCTCGGCTCGCGAACGGCAACGGCCCACGAGAGTTTGCCTCGCATCATCACACCCTCGGTCAGCGCCGAACCGCCGATGTGCGTGCGGAACAGCTCGCCCTCCTCGGCGATTTTCTCGTCTTTTGCCACGGTTCTCCCCTCGCGCCCATCTCGGCGTGGTTGGCTGCCTTAGTTAGGGGTACGCTACTACAGTCTGCAAACACACGCACCGGAGGACCCATGGCCAACAAGCCTGAGCCCCTATTCATCGAGGGCCACTATCACTTCACGCTCTCCTCGTACGACCCCGTCCAGATCACCATCACCGTCCCCCATGTCAGCGAGCGCGAGGTCGAGGCCGAGCTCAACGGCGCGCTGCGCTCTCGCGGCCACGCGGGCGAGGAGGCCCCATCGGACGAATGGGTCGCCGAGCACTTCGAGGGCATCGAGTCCCTTTCCGCCCTGCGCGATGCGATCCGCGCCGAGCAGGAGCACATGAACCAGGCGTACTCGGAGTTCTCCAAGGCATCGCTCTGCGCCACTGAGCTCGCCAAGCGCCTCGAGCAGAGCGTCCCCGCCCAGCTCGTCCAGACGGCATCGGACAGCCTCATCCAGGGCTACCAGCAGTACACCCAGCAGCAGGGCCTGCCCCTCGAGGCCGTCCTCTCCGGCATGGGCATGAGCCCGGAGGAATTCCAGGCCATGCTCGCCAACCAGGCGATCGAACTCGCCACCCAGGAGGCCGCGCTTGACGCCTTCGCAGACGAGTATGCCATCGTCGCCGACGAGTCCGAGCTGCCCGGCGTGCTCGAGGTTTCGCCTACCATGGCGAAGCAGATCATCGAGGACGCACGCGCCCACAACGCACTCGATGACCTCATGCGCGTCGCCGTTCGCACGAAGGTGAGGAACATCCTCGCGGCGGAGGCCGAGGTCACCTATGAGCACGAGAGCGCGGAGGACGCCGAGAAGCGCGTCGAGCAGATGCTTGCCGAGCGTGCGAACTGGACCTTCCCCGAGGACGACGGATGCTGCTGCGGTTGTTGCGGCGGCGAACACGGCCATGGCGAGAGCGAGTGCTGCGGCGGTCACGATCACAGCGAGGGCGACTGCTGCTGTGGCGGCCACGGCGACGGTTGCTGCGACCACGGCGAGGGTGACGATCGCCCGCACCTGAAGCTGGTCTAGAGCTAGGCTGGCGCGGAGGCGACGCGCTTCCGGGCCAACGACGTTCCGAGCCGGCGACGCTCCGGGCAAATCTGCATAGAGAATCGAACGAGGCGGGACACTCGACATGGGTGCCCCGCCTTTTTGCGCGCTTTCTACCACGTCCCGCGAGAGCGCGGATGCAGGGTGCGCATACGAACGAGGACCCAGGCGTCCGCGCACACAAAAAGCCCCGCACGGCTCAATGCCATGCGGGGCTTTTTCGTGCTATGAGAGCGAAATGCTACTCGGCAGCAGCCTCGGTCTCGGTGGCCTCAGCGGCAACCTCGGCGGGAGCCTCGGCCTCAGCCTTGGCGGCCTCAGCAGCGGCCTTCTTGGCGTACTCAGCAGCACGCTTGGCCTTCTCGGCGGCCTTAGCCTCAGCGGCGGCCTTGCGAGCAGCCTCGGCCTCGGCGGCCTTAGCCTCACGGGCGGCCTTGGCGGCAGCGGCCATCTCGAGCTGGGCGGCAGCGGCGCCACCGAACTTGTCGGCGAAGCGCTGGACGCGTCCACCGGTGTCAACGAGCTTCTGCTGGCCGGTGTAGAACGGGTGGCACTTGTCGCAGAGGTCGACGGTCAGGGAAGAGACGGTGGAGCGGGTGGTCCAAGTGTTACCGCAGCTGCAGCGGACGGTGCACTCGACGTAATCCGGGTGGATACCCTTCTTCATTGCAGGACTCCTTCTTGCTTCGCGCCTGGTTACCGACCAGGCAATGGAACTCCCCGGGGATGGTCCGGAGATGCCTTGGTTTCCGACCAAGGCTTCAAGCCTTTGAATGGTAGCATGGGCCTTGTTTCATGTCACGAATTTGTTGGAGTTTGAGCGCCCAAACACGCCAAGCTCCACGATGCCGCCACTTCACGCGGCCACGGCAAAGGGGCAACCATGTTCCTCGCGATTGACGTAGGCAACACCCAGACCACCATCGGCTTGCTCGAGAATGGCAATGTCTGCCAGCGCTGGCGCCTCAAGACGGACCGCGCAGACACCTCTGACGAGCTTCACGCGCATCTCCGCAGCTTCCTTGCACTGCGCGACTACGAGCTCGACGGTATCGAGGCAGCGGCCGTATCCAGCGTCGTACCCGTCCTCACCAAGATGTGGGACGTGGCCCTCACGGACGCCTTCGGCACCAAGCCCTACCTCGTCCACGGCAGCACAGACTGCTGCATGGAGATCGCCATGCCCTACCCCACGCAGGTGGGTGCGGACCGCATCGCCAATGCCGTCGAGGCGCGCGCCGCCTATGGCTCGCCCGCGATCGTCGTGGACTTTGGCACCGCGACGAACATCGACGTGGTGGATTTCCACGGTCGCTATCGCGGCGGATGCATCGCGCCGGGCCTCATGCTCTCCGCGACCGCGCTGTTCGACCGCGCCGCCAAGCTCGCATCCATTCCCATCGAGGTTCCGCCCGCGCCCATCGGCGACACGACGGAGCATGCGCTGCAGTCTGGCCTCGTGTTGGGCGTCGCCGCCCAGGCGGAAGGTCTCGTCCGCCGCATAAAGAACTAGCTTGCCGACGAGGCGGAGCAGGAGACGCTGGCCTCCTTCGCGGGAGGCGACGAGGACCGAGCGCATGCGGTTCAGGCGGCGCGCAAGGAGGTTCTCGACTGCCCCGTCATCGCCACGGGAGGCCTCTCGCGCGTCATCGAGCGCGCGACGGACGTCTTTGACTCGGTCGACATGGACCTCACGCTGCGCGGAGTCTGGCGCATTTGGAGCACGCACCAGGCGTAAGGGCAAGCGGCACGCGCGAGCGCGCAATGCGGCGTACCGCCACACGACACGCGCGGGCGGCGGCGCACGAACCACACGGCGCATACAAAAGCGGGGCGGCTCCGGCACGATGCGGAGCCGCCCCGAGTCATTAAGCAAGTGCCGGCCAGACGCCTACTTCGCCGCACGGCGCAGACTGGCCTGTTCGCTCGAGACGACGACCTCGCAGCCATCCTCCAGGCGAACGGTCGCGCGCCCCCAAACGTCGACAGCCACGAAGTCGCCCGTCGCGGCGACGTTGCCGTTGGGGTAGACCACGTCAACGCGTGCGCCCATGAGCGGCAATGCGTCGAAGTACTCCGAGAGCACGGGCGCCAGCGGGCCCGCCACGGCATGGCCCGAGTTCACGGCAGCAGCCCAGGCATCCGCGCGAGCCACCACGGCGTCGCGGATGGCATGCGCAAGCTCGTCAAAGCCAGGAGCCTCGGCGCCCTCGGCCATTGCGTCCGCAATGCCAGCGGGCGCGAGCGGATTCACGCTGCCCATGTCGCCCTCGAGCACCGGACGCTCGAGGTTTACGCCGATGCCACAGACCGCGAACATGCCGGAGTCGCCCGCGCCTGCCTCGACGAGGATGCCCGCGAGCTTGCGATCGGGGGCGGAGGCGTCCGCAGCGGGAACCACCACGTCGTTTGGCCACTTGAGGGCCGCGTGAGTGGCACCAAGGGAGTGCAGCGCATCGAGCACACCCATGCCGCACACGGCCGAGATGCCCATGTAGTGGCTCATCGGGACATCCGGGCGGAGAAGCACGGAGAGGTAGAGGCCCGTCGAGGGAGAGCCCCAACCGTGGCCACGCCGGCCGCGACCGGCGGTCTGCTCGTGAGCGGCGACACAAGCGCCGTACGGGGCAGAGCCACGGCCCAGTTCCATGACATCGTCGTTCGTCGACCCCGTGCTGGCAACGATTTGCAGCTCAGGTGCTCCGGCGACGCAAACGGCGCCCTCTGACTCAGTTACTCCCATGAAATCTCTCCCAGGTCGGCGCGGACGAGGCCCACGCGCTCCTCGCGCGGCTTGATCGAAATGCCCGCGTGCGTGAGGAAGCGGACGGGATCGTGCATGAGGTCCTCCATCGGCACAAGCACGAAGTCGCGCTCGCCCAGAAGCGGGTGCGGCAGGGCGAGCTTGCGGCCAGCATGAGCCTCTCCCTCCATCCAGAGGAGGTCGCAGTCGATGGTGCGGGGGCCGTGACCCTCCTGCCCGGGAACGCGCTTGCGGCCGAGCTGCTTCTCCACGCCCATGAGCGCATCGAGCAGAACAAGGGGCGCGAGCTCGGTCTTTATCTCCGCGACGGCATTGGCGACGGGAAGCGCGATGCCATAGGCAGGGTCCGTCTCGTAGGCGTGGCTCACGCCGGTGACGCACGTGAGCGGAATGGCGTTGATGAGCTCGCAGGCACGAGCGAGGTACTCGACGCGGTCGCCGACGTTCGAGCCCAGCGCCACGAACGCGCGGCGCGGATCCGGATGGGCGATCGACCAATATGAGTCGAGTGCCTGCGAGATGCCCGCCACGTCATGGACGCGCAGGACACGGGCACCCGCCGCCACGGCCGCGATGCAGACGCCGGCGGTCGCCGCGTCGCGCGCGGGAGCCTCCGCCACGCCGGAAACGGCGCCCACGAAGCGCTTGCGCGAGACGGCACAAAGCACGGGATAGCCCATAGAGACCATCTTGGCGCAGGCGCGCTGGATGACGACGTCCTCATCCGCGAGCTTACCGAAGCCGGGGCCAGGATCGATGCAGATGCGGTCACGGGCAACGCCGGCGCGCATGAGCTCGCGGGCCTGGTCGCCGAGGAAGCCCATGACGCGACGCATGATGGGCGCCTCCTCCGGCAGGGTGAAGCGGCGGCTACCTCCCGCCAGGGAGACAGAAGCGCTCGTCACGCCACGGGCGCTGCGACGCATGACCTCGTCAAGGCGCTCGGCCGCGGCGGCGTCCGCGCGCTCGGCAGCAGTGGGTTCATCAGGCGCGCTAGCTGCGGCGATATCGGCGGCCTTGGCGTTTGCTGCGGCGCCGGTGGGGGCGCTGGGCAGGGTCGACGCGCAGGACGCGCTGCCCGTGAGGCCAGCGGCGGCAGCTCGGGCGGCGGCGCTCGAGTCGAGCGTGACGGTCTGGCGCGGCGCGCGCTCCGAGACCTCGCCGGCGTGCATGACGATGCAGCCGCAGTCGCTCTCCTGGGCGACGCGCACCATCTCGGGGTTGGTGAAGCCGGTCACGTCGTTGATGATGGAGGCACCCAGCTTGACCGCCAGGCGCGCAACCTCCGGATGGCGCGTGTCGATCGAGACGATGGCACCCGCGTCGACCAACGCGCGGATCACGGGGATCACGCGCTTGCCCTCCTCGTCCGGAGAAACCGCGGTGAACCCGGGGCGCGTCGACTCACCGCCGACGTCGATGATGTCCGCGCCCTCGTCGAGCATGCGCAGGCCCCACTCGATCGCCGACGCGGTCGTGGCATGAGCCCCGCCGTCCGAGAAGGAGTCGGGCGTCACGTTGAGCACGCCCATAATGCGCGGGCGCGCGAGCGAAATCTCGTGTTTTCCGCAGCGCCAGGTCATCTGGTCTTCTCGAAGCATAGGCACCTCTCCGTTGTGATTAGCTCTCTCGATTGTAGCGGGCGGGCAGATTCCGCGTCGTCGCGCGGAAACCCAACACAGAACGGCAAGGTGTGACGATACCGCCCCGGAATCTAGAAGTCGAAAGCCTTGGCGATATCGGCCTGAATGATGACGCTGGCACGCGAGCTCACGGGGATGGGATCGCGGTTCACGACCACGAGCTCCTGGCCGAGGTAATAGTCGACCAGACCTGCCGCGGGATAGACCACGAGGCTCGTCCCTCCCACGATCAGCATGTCCGCCCGCTGGATCGCGCGCACGGAGTCGTGAATCACGCGGTCATCGAGGCTTTCTCCGTAGAGGACAACGTCGGGCTTAATCGCGCCGCCGCACTCGGGGCAGACGGGGACGCCACGCTCGTCCTCATGCTCGCGCGCCAGAATCCACTCGGCAGAATAGGTGGCGCCGCAACGCTGGCAGATGTTGCGATGGACCGAGCCGTGTAGCTCGAGTACGTTCTTCGACCCCGCTGCCTGATGCAGGCCGTCGATGTTCTGGGTCACCACGGCGGTGAGCCTGCCCTCGCGCTCGAGCTCGGCGAGCTTGAGGTGCGCCTGGTTGGGCTTGGCACCCAGCGCGATCATCTTCGTACGATAGAACTCGAAGAACTCCGCCGGATGGGTCTCGTAGAAGCCGTGGGAGAGCATGGTCTCGGGCGGATAGTCGAACTGCTGGCTGTACAAGCCGTCAACGCTGCGGAAATCCGGAATGCCGCTCGCCGTGGAGACGCCCGCGCCACCAAAGAAGACGATGCGCTCGTGGCGCTCGACGCGAGCCCTGAGCTCGGCGGCGGCCTCGGTTGGGTTCGTGATGGTGATGGGCATGGGAGCCTCGATTCTCGCGCGCGGTCACTTCGGCACAAGCATAGACCTTGGCAAACGGCCGGGTGCCGGGGCGGCCGGGTGCTCTGGCGGCCGGACGCCAGAGCGGATCAGAGCCTCTTCACTCGTCGTGCTAAAGTGCCATAGACCGCCAGGACGAGAAAGGGGCCAACATGGAGTCGACCAGTACATCTTCCGAGGCAGTGGCTCCGCCCAACGCTTCCGGAGTTGCGCGGCCCACCCCGGCAGTCGCCCCTGCCAACGTTTCCGAAGCTGAGCGGCCCACCCCGGCAGTCGCTCCCGCTAACGTTTCCGGCGTGGCGCTCGTGCTGGAGGGCGGTGGCATGCGCGCCGCGCACACCGCCGGCATCGTGGCCGCGCTCATCGAACACGAGGTTTGGTTCCCCTACGTCTGTGGGCTCTCTGCCGGCTCCTCCAACGCAGTCAACTACCTCTCGCGCGATGCGGATCGCACGCGCCAGGCCTTCGTTGACATCGCCGGAGACGAACGCTTCGGCGGCATCGGCTCGCTCATGCGCCGTAACGGCTTCTTCAACGCGGACTTCCTCTACGAGCGCGCCATTCAGGACGGCACGCTGCCGTTCGACTGGGACACCTTCCGAGCGAATCCCGCACAGCTCCGCATCCAGGCTTTCGAGCGAGACACGGGCCGGACCGTCACCTGGACGCGCGACGACATGACCTCGCGCGTGGGCATGGCGAGCCTCGTCCGCGCGAGTTCCACCATGCCGTTCGTCATGAAGCCCATCGAGGTGGGCGGCCAGGTCATCCTCGACGGCGGACTAGGCACGGGCGCGGGCATCCCGCTGCACATGGCGGAGGAGGACGGCTTCGAGCGCTTCTTCTTCGTCGCGACGCGCCCTGCCGGCTACCGCAAGGAGCCCATGGGCCACGGCACCCGCGGCATCATGCGCCGCGTCTGCGCCGGGCAGTCCCACGTCTTCGAGGCGCTCGCCACACGCGCGGAGCGCTACAACACGGCGCTCGACCACCTGGCAGAACTCGAGCGTGAGGGTCGTGCCCTCGTCGTACGGCCGGAGAGCATGCCCATCCAGAACACCGAGACGAACGTCGAGCGCCTCCACGCCGTCTTCGACCAGGGCCACGCCCTGGCGGAGCGCGAGATGGACAACTGGCTGGAGTGGCTGAAGGGCTAGCGCCCTCGGTTCGCCGGCCCTCGGTTCGTCGAGACATGCAGAAATTCGAGTTATAGCGGCGATTGGGGCCCATAACTCGAAAAAACGCATGTCTCGGCGAGCTGCGACGCCCGCCGCGGCGCCCGCGGGTCGCCTGCCTCGGCGCCGGGGTCAGCCCGCAGGGCGCCTGCCACAGAGCGTCGCCGGCAGCCCAGGCGACGCTCGCCGACGGGCTCGCTGCGACGCCACTGGGCTACAATCCTCCTGCACGCAACAACTTTGGAGGACCCATGCCAAACGCCCGCGAGCTCAGGCTCGTTTCTTGGAACGTCAACGGCCTTCGCGCCGTCATGAAGAAGGACCCGAGCTTCACCCAGGTCGTCGAGGATACGGCGGCGGACGTCTTCGCCGTCCAGGAGACGAAGCTCCAGGCCGGCCAGATCGAGCTCGACCTCCCCGGCTACCACCAGACCTGGAGCTACGCGGAGCGCAGGGGCTACTCCGGCACTGCGGTCTTCAGCCGAGAAGAGCCGCTCCAGGTCCTTCGCGCGGACGCCCTGCTCCCCATCGCGCACGAAGTCCTCTCCGCGGAGGACGAGGAGCTCGTCGCCATCGCCGCGACCGAAGGCCGCGTCTGCGCCCTCGAGTTCCCAGAGTATTGGTTCGTGGACGTCTACACGCCCAACGCGCAGGGCGAGCTCGCACGCATCGACACGCGCCTCGCGTGGGACACCGCCTATCGCGAGTTCCTCCGCCACCTCGCCACCGAGAAGCCCGTGGTCACCTGCGGCGACTTCAACGTGGCGCACGAGGAGATCGACCTCAAGAATCCCGGCCCCAACCGCGGCAACGCGGGCTTCTCGGACGAGGAGCGCGAGTCCTTCACGCGCTTGCTCGACGCCGGCTTCACGGACACCTTCCGCGCGAGATTCCCCGAGCTCACGGGCGCGTATAGCTGGTGGAGCTACCGCTTCAACGCCCGCAAGAACAACGCGGGCTGGCGCATCGACTACTTCCTCGTGAGCGACGACGTGGCAGGTCGCGTGACCGGCGCCTCGATCCTCTCCGAGGTCTACGGCAGCGACCACTGCCCCGTCGAGCTCACGATCGAGCTGGGGTAGCGGCGCCTCCCAAATGAATACCGGCGGGGACACCGTACGCTGCGCTCGGGTGCCTTCGGAAAACCCTCGCTTCGCGTGCGGAGTCCCTGCCGGCTGACGTTATATGCGACAAGCCGCCCCCGCCAACTCCGGCGGCGAGAGCTTCTATCGACCTCTCTACTCTCCCAGGCCCGCAGCGGCCATCGCAGCGGTAAACGTCTGGGCGTTGGTCGTGGCGATGAGCTCCTGCGGGAAGTGGATCTCCTCGAGGACTTCGAGCGCCGGCTCGAACTTGCCGATGGAGCAGCAGATGTGGGCATCGGTGTTGACGGCGATCTTGCAGCCCAGCTCAGCGCAGGTCTCCGCGATCTTGCGGCAAGAGGTGGTCACGGCCTCGCGCTTGAACTCGAGGCTGTGGGCGTTGATCTCGATTAGCTTGCCCAGGCGCGCGGCTTCGCCAACCACCTCGTTCACGTCAAACTCGACGCCGGAGCGACCGACGTGCCCGAGGATGAAGACCTTGGGATCCTGCAGGGCGTTGAGGTACATCTGCGTACCCGCGGCAACGCCGGCACCGCACGAGAACGAGCGGTCATGCACACTTGCGATCACGTAGTCGCAGTCCGCGAAGACCTTCTCCTTGAGGGTCGTGACCTCGGAGAGGGGCGCGCCGTTGATCTCCATGTCAACCGGGATGTCATAGCCAAACAGGCGACCGTCAAGGTCGACGATGTCCGCCTCACAGCCATGCATGAGGCGCACGCCCTCCCAAACCTTGGGCCACGCGCCGAAGTTGAAGAAGAACTGGAAGTCTCGCATGCGCTGCTCGGGGAAGAGCATGCAGCTGAAGTGCTCCGTGTCCCCCAGTACCTCGACGCCCTGCTCGGCGGCGGCGAGAACGTTCTCGCGAATGGTCGAGTACGCATGGCGGGAGAAGAGCGTGTGGGTGTGAACGTCGCAGCGGTTAGTGAGCATGGGCACCTTCCTACTTGTACTCCGCCGCCAGCGCCTTCCAGGCGGGCAGCGAGTTGACGATCAGGTCATGGCTCACGCAATAGCTTACGCGAACCCAGCCGGGACAGCCGAAGGAGTCGGACGGGACGGGCAGCAACTCGTGAGCCTTCGCACGCTCGAAGAACGCCCCAGCGTCGGGCTCGAGCGCCTTGACCCAGAGGTAGAAGGCACCGTCCGGCTCGACGTACTCGTAGCCGGCCGCGGCGAGGCCCTCCGTGAGGGCAGCGCGGTTCTCGGCATAGGCGGCAACGTCGCTCGGCTCGTCGACGCAGTCCGTCACCACGCGCTGGAAGATGGCCGGAGCGCAGACGAAGCCCAGCGTGCGGCCCGCGCCGGCAATGGTGAGGACGAGGCGGTCGTGCTCGGGGTTGGTGGGCGGCACGAGCACCCAGCCGATGCGCTCGCCCGGCAGCGACAGGCTCTTGGAGTAGCTGTAGCAAACGATGGTGCGAGCGTAGATTGCCGGCACCCACGGCACCTCGGCACCATAGGTGATCTCGCGATAGGGCTCGTCGGAGATGAGGTAGATGGGGTGGCCCAGCTCCTCGCCGCGGGTCTCGAGCACGCCAGCAAGCTTCTTGAGCGTCTCGCGCGTATAGACAGCACCGGTGGGGTTGTTGGGCGAGTCGATGATCACGGCGGCGGTGCGCTCGGTGATAGCGGCGGACACGGCGGCGGCGTCAACCTGGAAGGCCGCGGGGTCCGCCATGACCTCGACGCAGGTGCAGCCGCAGGTCTCGATCCAGACGCGGTACTCCGGGAAGTACGGGGCGATGACGATGACCTCGTCGCCGGGGTTGGTCACGGAGTGCAGCGTGATGGAGAGGGACGCGGCGGCACCGCAGGTGAGGTAGAGGTCATCGGCCGCGGCGACGGGCGCGCCGCCCATCTCGGCGGAGAAGCGACGGGTGAGGGAGGCGGCGACGGCCTCGCGGCAGGCGGGCAGGCCGTTTGCCGGCGTGTAGCCGTGGACCTGAACGGGCGGGAGCTCCGCGGAACGCTTGAGCGACTCGGCAACGGCGGCGGGAGCGGGCACGCTCGGGTTGCCCAGGCTGAAGTCGAAGACGTTCTCGACGCCAATCTCGGCCTTGCGCACGGCGGCATAGGCCGCAATGTCTCGGATGGAGCTCTTGGATGCCCCGTAGCCGTACATCGTCTCGTTGATCATGTCGTCCCCCTCGATCGCGATTGGCTTGTCGTGTCAGCGTGGGCCGGGTAGCAGCGCGCTATGTCGCATTCTATCCCTCCGGCGACGGCGCTGGGTTACAGCAGCGCTACATATGACGGCGACGGGCGGACGCGGGGCGTAGGGGCCGTCGCGGGGACGACGCGGAGAGGTGCCCGACCCAGTGCCAGCGCCGAGGGTCAGCCGCCACGGGGCCACCGCGCGAATCGGCCGGCTCGCAAATCGGCCGACTCGCAAATCGGCCGTCACGCAAAAAAGGGGCGGCACGCAAGAGGGCCGCCGCGCAAGAGGACCAGCGCCGGGGAGGCGAGCCGCCGCAAGAGGGCCGCCGCGCAAATCGAGCCGTCACGCAAAAGAGGGGCGGCACGCAATCTGAACTGCGCGCCGCCCCTCGGCCGAATCTTGCTTGTCTAGCCGTGACTAGTTCGCGTTGTCATCCTCGCCGGCGGCGGGCTCTTTCGCAGTCGCGGCGTCATCCGCGGCGTCACCAGACTCGGCGGCAAGGGCGGCGTGGGCTGCCGCAGCGGCCTCTGCGGCCGCGGCCTCGTCGACCTCGCCAGGAGCAGCCTGCTTGCCGGTGGTCTCCTCCGGGTGAGCCTCCAGGTACTTGTCCCACTCGTTGTCGAGCAGGGCCTTCACGGCCTCGCCCTCGACAGTCTCACGGGAGAGAAGCACCTCGGCCATCGTGTCCATCTGGTCGCGACGGGCCTCGAGCACGGCGCGGGCGCGGTCGTGGGCCTCACGCATGATGCGCTCAACCTCGTCGTCGATGCGCTTGGCGGTCTCCGCCGAGTAGTCCTGGTGATCCGCGTAGTCGCGTCCGAGGAAAACCTCGTGCTGCGCCTCGCCAAACACCTGCGTACCCAGTTCCTCGCTCATGCCCAGACGCGTGACCATCTGGCGCGCGATCTTCGTGGCGCGCTCAAGGTCGTTGCTGGCGCCGGTCGTGATGTCACCGCAGAAGAGCTCCTCTGCGGTGCGGCCACCCAGCAGCACGGCGATCTGGTCGAGCATGCCGTTGCGCGTGTTGAGGAAGTGGTCCTCCTCCGGAAGCGAGAGCGTGTAGCCCAGGGTCTGACCACGCGCGATGATCGAGATCTTGTGGACCGGATCCGCGTTGTCGAGGATGTGGCCGACAAGGGCGTGGCCACTCTCGTGGTAGGCGATGGTTTTGCGCTCCTCCGCCGTCATGACGCGACTCTTGCGCTCGGGGCCGGCGATGACGCGCTCCATCGCCTCCTCGACCTCGGCCATGGTGATCTGGGGCTTGTTGCGGCGGGCAGCGAGAAGGGCGCTCTCGTTCATGAGGTTCATAAGGTCCGCGCCGGTGAAGCCCGGGGTGAGCTGGGCGAGGCGCTTGAAGTCGACGTCCGGGGCGAGCGGCTTGTTCTCCGCGTGGACGCGGAGGATGCGCTCGCGACCGAGGACGTCCGGACGGTCAACCGTGACCTGGCGGTCGAAGCGACCGGGACGCAGCAGTGCCGGGTCGAGGATGTCCGGTCGGTTGGTGGCGGCGATGAGGATCACCGCGTCGTTCGCCTCGAAGCCGTCCATCTCGACGAGGAGCTGGTTGAGCGTCTGCTCGCGCTCGTCATGGCCACCGCCGAGGCCAGCGCCACGCTGGCGGCCGACGGCGTCAATCTCGTCGATGAAGATGATGCTGGGGCTCGCGGCCTTGGCCTGCTTGAAGAGATCGCGAACGCGGCTCGCGCCAACACCCACGAACATCTCCACGAAGTCAGAGCCGGAGATGGAGAAGAACGGCACGCCCGCCTCGCCGGCGACGGCCTTGGCAAGCAGCGTCTTTCCCGTGCCCGGAGGGCCAACGAGCAGCACGCCGCGCGGAATCTTGGCGCCCATCTTCTGGAAACGCTCGGGCTCGGCGAGGAAGTCGCGAATCTCCCTGAGCTCCTCGACGGCCTCGTCCACACCGGCGACATCCGAGAACTTGACCTTGGGGCGCGTCTGCTCCGTCGTCTTCGCCTTGGTCTTGCCAAAGCCCATGGCGCGACCGTTCTGGTTCTGCATGCCGCGCATGAAGTAGACGAAGACGGCAACCATGATCAGCGTCGGGAGGACAGTGAACAGGAGAGTCTCGATCCAGTCATCGTTCGAGGTATCCACCACGTAGGTGGTGCCGGGGTGCTCCTCCATGAGCTCAGACAGGGAGTCGGAGCCAACGTAGGAGCTCTTGAAGGCGACGAGCTTGGAATCGTCGCCGACGTCCTGCTTGTTGGCCCAGTACTCGCCGGCAAGCTCACCCGACGCCGCGCGATACGTGAGGTTATCGACGCGGTCCTCCTTGATGGCGGTAACGACGTCATTCGTGGGGAGCTCCGCAGCACCCGCCTGACCGGACATGAAGCCCGGCATGAAGGAGAAGACGATATAGCCGATAAGCGCGAGCGTCAGGATGGTGTAAACGATGCCGCGGCGCTGGTCGCCAGGATTGGGCGTGCCGGGAGGCACCGGGGCGCCAGGGCGCTCCGGGCCGTTGCTCTGGTTGTTCTCACTCATGCTACTTACCGTAAACCTCCGGCTTGAGGACTCCGATGTAGGGCAGGTTACGATAGCGCTCGGCGAAGTCGAGGCCATAGCCCACGATGAAGGAGTCAGGCACGTGCGCGCCCACGTAGCGCGGCTTGACGGCGGCGGTCTGGCCCTCGACGTCCTTCACGAGGAAGGCTGCGATCTCGAGGGAGGCGGGCTTGCGCGAGCGCAGGTTCTTCATGAGGTAGGACAGCGTGAGGCCCGAATCGAGGATGTCCTCGATGATGATGACGTCACGGCCCTCGATCTTGGTGTCGAGGTCCTTCACGATGCGGACGACGCCCGAGCTCTTGGCGCCATCGCCGTAGCTCGAGACGGCCATGAAGTCGATGCCCAGCTCGCAGTCGATCGCGCGCATGACGTCGCCCATAAAGACGACGGCGCCGCGAAGGACGGCAATGAGCAGCGGGTTCTTGCCTGCGTAGTCACGCGTGATCTCCGCGCCCATGCGGGTGACGATATCCTTGATGTCCTGCTCGGAGAGCACGACGCTCTCGACGTCTGGATGGATTTGCTCCATGGGAGCGCTCCTCTCTGAGGCCGGTCGCCTCATTTGCCCCACGGCGCCGCTTGCCGGCGCTCACGGTGGGAACTGCCATTCTACCAGCCCCGTCTGACAATAAACGGGACGGCGCGGGAAACGATGCGCAGGCGGTCGCCAGCAGGTGACAAAGGGACAGACCCTTTGTCACCCCCCCCCGCCGCAGCCACCTGAAAAAGGGACTGTCCCTTTTTCTGGTGGCCATTGCGAGCTGCCTCACTGGCGCGTGGGGACGAGGCGGAGCTCGAGGAGGACGCGGGAGGCGTCGGTCACGCGGGCACGCTCGTCGGCACGAAGGGGTGCCACCCAGAGGATCCGCCCGCCGTCGCCGGTGCGCACGACGGGCACGCCGGCACGCTCCGCTGCAGGGACCTTCGCGTCGATCAGCAGGTCGGAGAGCTTCTTCGACTGGCCGTGCATCCCCAGCGGACAAAGAACCTCGCCCACCTCCGGCGACGAGACCCAGAGGCTGCCGCCAAGGGGGCCAAGCCCGCAGGCCTCGGCATCGAGCAGGACGGACGCGCCCTCCCACTCGCGGGCGTGGGCACGGGCGAGCGCCACCGGGTCACTCCCCGGGGCGACCTCGCGCAGGCGCGCCGTCAGCGTGCCGCCGGCGAGCAGAAGCGCCCCCTCGGGACCAGGCGCCGCGAGAACGCTCGAAGCGCCCGCCATCCCCTCGAGAGCGGGGACCTCGATCCAACCCGAGGTAGCGACGCCATCCCGCGCGGTGCGGGCACGCACGAAGAGCATCCCGTACGAGACACGCGCGTCGACGCCGCTCGGCAGTGTGGCCGAGCCCTCGCCCGCCGCCACGAGCTCGAGCACGCGCGTGACGTGACGCGAATCGAGGCGGCAACCCGGGCACGCCGCGAGCACAGCCATGCGCACGACGCGGCGCGCGATGGCGACGTCCGCCGCGGCGAGGCGGGCGCCGTCGAGCACGACGAGCCCCTCCTCCCGCCTGCGCTCGAGAGCGCGGAACGCGCGCGAGGCGACCTGCGTGAGATAGGAGTCCTCGTCCGAGAGGATCTCGCAGGTGGCAGCCATGCTCTCGAAGAGGCGCGGGTTGCGCTCGAGCGCCCGCGGCACCACCTCGTGGCGCACGAAGGACCGCAGATAGCGGGTGTCGGCGTTCGTCGCGTCCTCGCGCCAAGCGATGCCGCGCATGCAGAGGAGACGGCAGAGTTCCTCGTGCGTACGATCAAGCAGCGGGCGCACGATGCGGTTGCGACGGCGCGGGATGGACGAAAGCCCCTGCGTGCCGGAGCCCTTGATGGCATGCATGAAGAAGGTCTCCGCGCGGTCGTTGGCCGTGTGGGCCGTGAGGATGCGCGCGGCGGGGCGGGGCAGGCCCGCCTCCTCGCACAGG
>USBN01000017.1 GCA_900552935.1 uncultured Coriobacteriaceae bacterium
TTGCAGTCGTGACCATAGATGGCGGTCTTCACGAGCGGCGAGTTGGCGATAGCGCGAGCGCAGGTGTCCGCGTCCTCGTCGGTAGCGGCTCCGGCGACCGTAACGGTCACGAGCTTCGAAGCGCCCTCGCCATCGGCGGCAATCTCGCGCGCGAGATGCTGGCAAACGGCATTCACGGCAACCGCGAGCTCGGCGGCCTCCGGCGTGCCTGGCTCGATGGGAGCGGCGTCCTTGGCGACCTCACCCGTGGCGAGCGCGATGCAGGTGTCATTGGTGGAGGTATCCGAGTCGACCGTCACCTTGTTGAACGTGGCCTTCACGACGTCGATAAGCACCTCGTGCAGGGCCTCGGACGCCACAGGGGCGTCCGTCGTGATGATGGCAATCATTGTGGCCATGTTCGGCATGATCATGCCGGAGCCCTTGCACATGCCTCCAACGGTCACGGTGTGGCCAGCGAGGGCGCCCGTCGCCTCGTAGGAGACGGCGTACTCCTTGGGGTGGGTGTCGGTCGTCATGATGGCACGGGCGGCATCATGGCCACCGGCCTGGCGAGCCGCCTCGTCACCCGCGGCAGCAATCTGCGCGTGAAGTTCGGGCACGCCCGTCTCGAAGTGGTCGAGCTCGAGAAGCTGGCCGATGACGCCGGTAGACGCCACGAGAACCTCGCCCGGCTCGCAGCCGAGGGTATCCGCCACGAGCTTGCAGGTGGCCTCGGCAACCTCCAGGCCCTCCTCGCCCGTCGCGGCGTTGGCGTTGCCGGAGTTGATGCAGATCGCGCGCACGGGAGCGCAGCCACTCGCGCCAAGGTGGGCGCGAGAGACCGTCACCGGGGCGGCGCAGAACTTGTTGGTCGTGAAGGCGCCGGCAGCGGAGCACGGCTCGTCAACCTCCACAAGTGCCATGTCGAGGCGGCCGGGGTTCTTGCGGAACCCGGCATGAATGCCACCCGCGTGGACACCCGCGGGACTCGCGACGCCACCGTCGGCGATAACCGCGAGCTTTGTCGTGATGTTGTCTTGCATGAAGTCTCCTATCGACGGGCACACGCCCGAAAGAAGGGATTGGTACGGCTAGACGGGCATGCCGACGCGCGTGAGCCCGGTGTCCTCGGCAAGGCCGAAGACGAGATTCGCGCACTGAACAGCCTGGCCGGCGGCACCCTTGCAGAGGTTGTCGATGGCGCCGATAGCCACGAGGGTGTTCGTGCGCTCGTTCTTGGCGAGACCCACCTGACAGACGTTCGTGCCCGTAACGCTCGAGGTACGCGGAAGCTTACCCGCGGGAAGCACCTGCGCGAACGGACGTCCCGCGTAGAAGCCGGCGTAGTAGTCGACCATCTCCTCAACGCTCATAGACGCCGCCTCGGGCGTGAGCTGAAGATAGACGGTCGAAAGGATGCCGCGGCGCTGGGGCACGAGGTGGGGCGTGAAGACGACTTCGCCCGGCTTGCCGAGAATCTGCTCAATCTCGGGCGTGTGGCGGTGCTTGCCAACGTTATAGGCCTGGACATCCTCATCCGCGTTGCAGAAGTGCGTCTTGGCATTGCAACCCTTACCGGCACCGGTGACGCCGCTCTTGGCGTCAACGATGACGAGACCCTGGGTCCAACCGGCGCGAATGGCGGGCGCGGAGGCAATGGAAGTCGCCGTGGGATAGCAACCAGCGCAGGCCACGAGGGCCGGCTTGCCGGCGGCGTGAAGCTCGTAGGCGCGATCGATATCCTCGCCAAAGAGCTCGGGTAGGCCGAAGGAGCGCGTGGCGAGGAGCTCCGGCGAGGTGTGCTTGGCGCCATACCACTGCTCGTAGACGTCCTTATCGGCCAGACGGTAGTCAGCGGAGAGGTCGACCACGGTCACGCCCGCGTCAAGCAGCGCCGGAACCTGAGCCATGGCGGCGGTGTGCGGCACGGCGAGGAAGGCGAGGTCGCAGCTCTTGACCGCCGGGTCGTCATGCGTGGTGAACACGAGGTCGGACGCCCCCGCAAACGCGGGATAGACGTCAGCGAGCGAAGTGCCAGCGTCGACGTTTGAGGTGATGGCGGCAAGCTCGAACTCGGGATGCTGAAGCACGAGCCTCACAAGCTCCGCTCCGGCAAATCCCGCGGCGCCGATGATTCCCACTTTATATGACATGCGAATCTCCCTCATAAGCTATGAGTGCAACGACTCGCCATTATAGACCTACGAAAGCGCGAGGGTCTAACTATCTATCGCAATTTTGCATAAACGTGTAACTTTATGCATTTCTCTGTATATTGCATACATTATTGAGTTTACTGCCATGGTTTATTCGCATCGCAATCGAGCGGACGCGCGTCTGGCATCAGAGCGCCCCGCCTCGCGGGGAGCTCTCGACCCGGCGCGCCCCGCCTCGCGGGGAGCTCTCGACCCGGCGCGCCCAGCCTCGCGGGCCTTCTCGGCCAGGCAATTCGTCTGCATAGGACGGCCCACCGCCTAGCGGTTGGCCTTGAGCGTCGCGAAGAGCTTCGTGTTGTGACGCTTCACGAAGGAGATGAAGCGCCCCTCCGCGAGGGCCATGCGCGCGTCCTTGCGGCGGATGGGCACGAGCATCACGCCCATCATCTTCGAGCGCGGCTCTGCGATGGAAACCGCGAGCTGGGCGCGATCGCTCTTGATCATTTCGTCGACCTGACGGAGCTTCTCGGCAGAGGAAAGCGTGCAACTGGGGTTGCAGACGTTTTCGATGCAGCCCACGAGGCGTTCGATGTAGCGGCGCTGCACCATCTCGGTGCTGGCGGGATCGCCAGAAAGGCCCCAGTGCTCGTAAAGGCCGAGCATCCAGTCGTGCTCCTCCTCGCGCTTCTCGTACATATTGGAACGCCAGCGAGCCGTCTCGCTCTCCGCGCGGAGGCGGATGAAGTGGTAGTAGGCGCGCTCGGTCACACCAACGCGCTCGATGTCGCGGATGACATCGAGGACGAAGGGGAAGTCATCCCAGAAGGTGGGCTTGAAGCGAGCACCAATGCGTTCGAGATACGAGCGGCGGAACAGCTTGTTCCACGGCGTATAGAGGAGGTTCTGGTCAAAGAGCTTCCACGCGCCGGCGCGGAACTCCGCCTGGCTCGCATATACGCGAGAGGGCTGGCTCTTGAGCTCCGTGGTGTGCTGATCGGCATCGCCATAGTAGGTCTCGATATAGAAGCCGGCGATAACGAGGTCGAGGCTATCCGCCTCGGCAATGTTCACGAGGTCGGCGAGCATGGTGGGCTCTGCCCAGTCGTCGCCGTCGATGAAGTGGACGAACTCGCCGCGAGCACGGTCGAGGGCGACGTTGCGTGCAGCGGCAGCGCCCTGGTTTTCCGTGTGGATGACGTCAATGCGGATGTCGCGCTCCGCCAGGCGATCGGCGATCTGACCCGTACGATCAGTCGAGCCATCGTCCACAATGATGAGCTCGAAGTTCCTGAGCGTCTGGTTTTGAATGCTCTCGATGGCACGGCCGATGAAGCGATCCACGTTATAGGCCGGTATGATTACCGAGACCTTCGGGACTCTCTTCTCCATGTGAGCCATCTTTGCCCTTCTGTCGCACGTTAACATGCCGCGCGCACCGCGCGGAGTTGGCAATGTATGCACACACGAGAGACTACCATCGAACGGGCGTATGGCTGTGGAGGCCCGGTGAGCGCAGTTAATCTGCATAATTGCTGAAGGCAAGCGCCTGCCGCCGACCTGCCACCCAACTGGCTTCGAGAGCCGCCTACGCGAGCGTGCCTACGGCAAGCGCGAGCTGCGCGGGGTCGACCTGCAAGTGCGTCGTACCCTCTTCATCCGTAACCTCGTTCGCAGCAACGCCGGCAATCGAATCGGAAGAAGCGCCGTTCGTGACCGCGCGCTGAGCGATGTCGACAAGCTCCATGGCGTCCATATCTGTCTGCGTTATGCCCTTGATGAGCTTCCGAGACTGGCTCTGGAGCGCGGAGCTGCCCTTCGAAGCGATTGACATGAAGGAGTCCCAACCGTCCTGCGTCATGACCACGATGTGGGAGACAGGCACCACGGCAGAGCCCGAGATGGCAGAGGCGAGGCCGGCAGCGCCCTTCTGGGCATACCAATCCGCAACGGAGAGGTTCTCCTCCCCCGCCTGAATCCACTCATCCGGGGCGAACTGAAGAAGCTTGGCCGTCCCCTGGGTGTTGTTGAGCACCGCGAGGTACGCAGTGGCAAGCGAGCCCTCGGAATCATCCGACGCAACGGCGAACAGCACGGTCTCGATCTCGTCGCCCGTGGCAGTGAGGCCCGTCGCCTCAGCCTGGTCCCAGATTGATTCCTCCGCGGGAATCGTGCTCTCAACGGCGCTGCCCAGGTCATTACTGCCGAGAACCGAGTTGGCGTTTGCGAGATCCCACAGCGTGGTCACGAGCACGCCGATCGCCACGATGACGACCACCAACACGATAACGGCGATGAGGTTGCGATGCGGGCTGTCCTTGGGGACATCTGGCCTCTCGTACATAGCCGTCTCCTTTCGCGCGTAGGGAATGACGTGCGTTAAATCGCGCACGGCACATCAAGCTCGTCATCTGGCGGTGCGGCGTGCAAATAACGGCCGAACCCCGACGCTACTCCCAGGGCTCGAGCAATTCTTCCGGATAGTCTACCCCTACGAAGGTCAAGCCCTTCGCGGGAGCGCAGGGACCCGCCGCCTTGCGGTCACACGCCGCAAGCGCCCTGGCAACCCACTCCGCATCACGCTGTCCTCGCCCCACCTCAACGAGGGTTCCCGTGATCGTGCGTACCATGGAATGGAGGAAAGCGTTTCCCGCTACGTCTATGCAGGTAACTCGCTCGCCGCACTCATCCTCCTCATGAACCCCGAGGCTCATGACACAGCGATGCGTAGGCTTGCCCTCGGCGGACGTCGCCTTGCAGAAGCTCTTGAAATCATGCTCTCCGACAAGGGCCTGAGCGGCCTCATCCATCGCATCCGCGTCAAGCGGGCAGCGCAGCCACCAGGCATGATCCCACGCGAGGACTGGTCGAGCCTGGCCAGCGACAACGCGATAGCGGTAGCTACGCGAGCGGGCGTCAAAGCGTGCCGAGAAGCCCGCGGGGGCACGATAAAGCTGGGAGGGCGAGATGTCATCCGGAAGCAGGGCGGAGAGGCCGTGGGACAGACGCCTTGCGTCAAGCCCAAGCTCCGCGGCGCTCAGGGGTACGCTCACATACTGGGCGAGAGCATGGACGCCCGCATCCGTACGGCCTGCGCAAGTTAGCTCCACGGGCCTGCGGAGCAGCGTCTCAAGAGCGCGCACGACCTCGCCCGCAACCGTACGACGCCCCGGCTGCGCCGCGAACCCGGAGAATTCCGCACCGCGGTAGCCCAGGCGAAGCACGAGGGTGCCATCAAGCGAGGCGGGATCTGCCGCCCTCTCTGCAATCGAGGGGCGCTCGGGAGCCTTGAAGGTGGGCTCGGCAACGTCGAATCGTGACTCCATGGAACTCCTACGCGATACATGCGGCGAGCGTCGCCGCGAAAACGATGACTAGGACAACGATATCAGTCGGGCGAAGGGAGCGTGTGAGACGCGTTCTTCCGTGGCCGCGGTAGCCGCGCTCGCGCATGGCATCCGCGAGGTCCTCCGCGCGACGAAAGAGCGCCACGACCAGAGGCGTGAGCACGGAGAGCCATCGTCGCACGCGCACGACGGGATTGCCCCCAGCAAAGTCGACGCCCCTCGCGCACTGGGCATCGCGAATTCGCACGAGCTCCTCCGCCGCAAGTGGTATGAAGCGAAGCGCGACGGACGTCAGCGTCGCAAGGTCTCCCACGGGAAGTCCCAGGATGCCGAGCGGTGTCATCAGCGATGAGAGGGCGTCGGCCACTTCAGAAGGCGTAGTCGTGCTCGTCATGACAAGCGACCCCGCGATGAGGACCACAATGCGGACGGCTGCAAATAGACCCCTTGCGGCCCCCTGGCAGCTAATGCCGAATTGCCCAACGAGAACGATATCGGCCGTCCCATCCGCCACGAAGGCGCAGGCAAGCAGACCAAACGCGAGGAGCAGAGCCGATGGCCTCAGGGCCCTCAGGATGTCGCGCGCGCTCAATCCCGCCAAGAATGCGCCCCCCATCACCGCAATTGCCGGCATCACCAAGCCGTACGGCGCTTCCGACGCAAAGAGGACAACGCCAAGCGCCACGAGAGCGAGCAGCTTCACGCGAGCGTCTAGGCCGTGGACGGGCGTTTGCCCGGGGACATAGGATCCCAGCAGGGTGCTAGTGCGCATCTTGGTCCTCCCTCGTAAGCTCACCAAGCATGGCAAGCTCGAGAGGCACACCGACGCCCCAGTGCTCAAGCACCTCGCACGCCGAGACGAGTCCCGAAGGCGTACCCCTCCAGCGGATTCTGCCCCCTTCGAGAAGCACGACGTCATCCGCCGCGTACATCCACTCCCCCACGTCGTGGCTCACCACAATGACTGGCTGCCCCTGGTCAGCAAGATCGCGCACGGCGTTGATTAGGATCGCCCTGCATGACGCATCCAGTCCATCCGTGGGCTCATCAAGGACAAGTGCGGCGGGACTCATGGCGATGACGCCCGCTATGGCCACTCGGCGCTTCTCTCCGCCCGACAGCTGGAATGGAGACCTCGGCCAGAGGTCCTCCGGCACCTTGAGCAGCTTTAGGGAGCGCAGGGCACGATGACGCGCCTCCTCGCGTGATGCCCCAAGATTCACGGGCCCAAATTCGACATCTTCTAGCACCGAACTAAGGAATAGCTGGTCTTCGGGTCGCTGGAGGGCAAGGCCAATGGTACCCCGCACGACGGACTTTCCCGCAAGCGTGACCGATCCCGCGTCAGGCTCAAGAATGCCAGCCGCCACGCGCATGAGCGTCGACTTGCCCGCTCCCGAAGGACCGATGACAAGGGTCAGATGCCGAGACGGGATTTCGATGCTCACGTCATCAAGAATCTGAGCGCCTCCGAGATTGATCTGGATATCCCGCAGGTTCAAGCCGCAAGAAGAAGGGGCCTCGCCATCCAAGCATGAAGCCGCGCGCCTCGAACCAACGCGCAGAGAATCAAGCAGCTCATGGCCATGACCGGCTTCGCGAGCGAACGAAGCCAGCTGATACGCCGTTCGACAACTAGTTAAGTCGCACCCATCCTTAACAAGCATGGCCAGGGCAGGCGACAAACGAGATCCCGGAAACACACGGCACGCACGTTCTCCATCTGCGAACAGCAGATTCGGCGTGCCCTCCCAGACTAGACGACCAGCCTCCAAGACAACCACTCGATCTGCATACGCGGCCTCTTGGGGGCTGTGAGACACCAGCAAAATGCCAACACCACGCCTTGCAAGCCCTCTCAAGACACTTCGGAGACTCGATCGCGATGCGTCGCCAAGCTGGGACATAACCTCATCAAGCACGAGATACCGCGGATGCGTCGCCAGAACGCCAGCGAGAGCCAGGCACTGCTTTTCCCCGCCAGAAAGAGTGTCAACGGCCCTGTCCTCAAAACCTGAGAGACGGCAATCGTCAAGCGCCTCGTGGACTCTCTTGCGGACTTCCTCGGCAGGCAGTCCGAGGTTACAGGGGCCAAATGCGACCTCATCGAAGACAATCGGCGCAACAAACTGAGATTCAGGATCCTGCCTTACGTATCCAATGCAACCGTCATGCGTCGAATCCTGAAGATTACGGCCATCAACCTCAATCGAACCGCACTGGAGCTCCAAGGAACGCGCGAGCAGCCTGGACAGCGTCGATTTTCCCGAACCATTTGCCCCAAGCAATACGACGAACTCTCCCGACGCCACATCAAACGAGACTCCCGAGAGCGCATCACAGGAAGAGCCTGGATATCGATATCGTATGTCCCGCGCCCTTATCATTGCCCTCCCCGGCACCGTTCGTTCGTGACTCCTGTCGCAGGCAAGCATAAACAAAAAGAGGGTCCGAGAAATCCCGGACCCTCTCATTTGCACGAAGCTAAATTGAGCGAAACGCCTACTCGGCGGTCTCCTCAGTGGCCTCAGCGGTCTCGACGACCTCGGCGGCCTCCTCAGCGGGAGCCTCCTCGACCTTCTCAACCTTGGTGACCACGGTCTTGGCCGGCTTGGCCTTGGCGGAGACGGGCTCGGTCACGATCTCCATGATGACAACCTCAGCGTTGTCACCCTTGCGGGGACCGAGCTTCATGATGCGGGTGTAGCCGCCGTTGCGGTCAGCCCACATGCCCTGCGCGGCCTTCTCGAAGGCCTCGCGGACGAGCTCCTTGTCACCAAGCTTGGCGATGGCGAGACGACGGGAGTGCAGGTCGCCCTTCTTCGCCCAGGTGATGATGCGATCCACGTCGCTGCGGATGGCCTTGGCGCGCGGAAGGGTCGTCTTGATGCGGTCGTTGGCGAACAGCGCCTGGCACAGGCTCTTCTTCATAGCCTTGGTGTGGCTGGCGTCGGTACCAAGCTTCATACCGCTCTTCTTGTAGTGCCTCATAGTCAGTTACTCCTATGTGTGTAGCGGCGGCTAGGCCTTGAAGCCCAGACCCATCGACTCGAGCTTGTCCTTGACTTCCTCGATCGACTTGACGCCGAAGTTGCGGATGTTGAGCAGGTCGTTCTCAGAGAACTCAACGAGCTGACGCACGGAGTGAATACCGGCGCGCTTGAGGCAGTTGTAGGAACGGACCGAAAGGTCGAGCTCCTCAATCTGCTTGTCGAGCTCAGTGTTGTCGTCGGTCTGGCCAGCGGCGAAGATCGACGCGTCCTCGACCGGCTCGCCCTCATCGGCCAGGCACATGAACGCGGTCATGTGCTGGTTGATGATGTTCGCAGCCTCGACGACGGCCTCGCGAGCGGTGACACCACCGTTCGTCTCGATCTCGAGGACGAGACGATCATAGTCGGTGTGCTGGCCCACGCGGCAGGGCTCAACGGCCTTGGCGCAGCGAGTAACCGGCGAGAAGAGAGAGTCAACGTGAATGAGACCGATGGGGTCGTCATCGCGCTCGTTGTCCTCGCCAGACACATAGCCACGACCAGTACCGATGCGCATGGACATCGTGAGGTGGGCGCCCTCGCCGAGGGTGCAGATAACGTGCTCGGGGTTGACGAGCGTGAACTCGGTCGGGATGTTGAAGTCGCCGCCGGTCACGGTGGCCGGGCCGTCGATGGAAATCGTGGCCGTAGCCTCGTCGCCAATGCCGAGACTCTTGAACGCAAGTCCCTTGACGTTCAGAACGATATCGGTGACGTCCTCGTAGACGCCCTCGACCGTAGTGAACTCATGCTGCACGCCGTCGATCTGGATGGCCTCCACAGCGGCGCCCTCGAGAGAGGAGAGCAGCACGCGGCGAAGCGAGTTGCCAAGCGTGTCGCCATAGCCGTGCTCAAGCGGCTCGGCCACAACGCGAGCGACATTCTCGCTGACCTCTTCTACCGACACGGTCGGTCGGATGAAATCGGACATAGAAACCTCCAACCGATCTCTACTACTTGGAGTAGAGCTCGACGATGAGCTGAGCGTCAATGTCAAGGTCGATCTGGTCACGGGTCGGGAGCTGAAGGACGGTGCCCTGGAGCTTCTCGATGTCGACCTCGAGCCAGGCCGGAACGGCCATGTGCTCAGAAGAGATCAGAGCCTCCTTGATGGGGAGGAGATCCTTGAACTTCGGGGCGACGGCAACGACGTCGCCGGCCTTAACGCGGTAGGAGGGGATGTCGACTCGCTTGCCGTTCACGGTGATGTGGCCGTGACGGACGGTCTGACGGGCCTCCTTGCGGGTGCGGGCGAAGCCAAGACGGAAAACCACGTTGTCCAGACGGCTCTCGAGGATGGTCATCAGGTTGTCACCCGTGATGCCCTCAATCTTCAGAGCCTTCTCGTAGTACATGTGGAACTGCTTCTCAAGCACGCCGTAGATGAACTTGGCCTTCTGCTTCTCACGGAGCTGACGGCCGTACTCGCTCTCCTGGCGACGCTGACGCTTGGGCTGGCGGTTCGACTTCTTGTTAATGCCCATCACGATCGGGTCAATGTCGAGCGCGCGGCACCTCTTAAGGACAGGAGTCCTATCCACTGCCATAGTTAGATTCCTTCCTTACCTACACGCGGCGACGCTTGCACGGACGGCAACCGTTGTGCGCGATGGGGGTCTTGTCCTGGATGCTCGAAACCTCGAGGCCAGCGGCCTGGAGGGAGCGGATGGCCGTCTCGCGACCCGAACCCGGGCCCTTGACGAAAACGGACACCTTGTGGACGCCGTGCTCCATGGCCTCCTTGGCGCACGCCTCGGCAGCCATCTGAGCGGCGAACGGCGTGGACTTACGGGAGCCCTTGAAGCCGACCATGCCGGCAGAGCGCCAGGAGATCACGTTGCCCTGGGGGTCGGTGATCGAGATGATCGTGTTGTTGAAGGTGCTCTTGATGTGGGCCTGACCGACGGAGATGTTCTTGCGGTCGGCGCGCTTGATGCGGCCGCGGGCCTGCGCACCCTTCTTAGCAGTAGCCATTAGTCAGTCTCCCCTACTTCTTCTTCTTGCCGCCGACCTGACGCTTCTTACCCTTGCGGGTGCGAGCGTTGGTGTGCGTACGCTGGCCGCGGACAGGGAGGCCCTTGCGGTGACGGAGGCCGCGGTAGCAGCCAATCTCCATCAGGCGGGCGATGTTCTGACGCGTCTCACGACGGAGGTCGCCCTCGACGGTGAGGTTAGCATCGATGTAGTCGCGGATCTTGCCGACTTCTTCCTCAGTGAGGTCGCGCACGTGGGTGCTCGGATCAACGCCGGTAGCGGCGCAGATCTTGGAGGCGGCGGTACGGCCGATGCCGTAGATATAGGTGAGTCCGATCTCAACGCGCTTCTCGCGCGGGAGGTCGACGCCGTTAATACGGGCCAACTTGTGCTCCTCTCCTAGCCCTGACGCTGCTTGTGGCGCGGGTTCTCGCAGATCACGTACACCTTACCGTGGCGACGGATGATCTTGCACTTATCGCACATCTTCTTGACCGAAGGACGTACTTTCATCGTTCTTCCTCTCGGTGTGTCTTACTTTCCTATATGAACGCCCAGCCGCTGGCGAGAATATCCAAGGCTGATCACACGCGCCTTGCTCCGCGTGTGGGAAGTACAAAGCCCTTGCGGGCATGCGGCTCGCGCCGCAGGGTGCCCTACTTGTAACGGTAGGTAATGCGCCCACGCTGAAGATCGTACGGCGACATCTCGACGACGACCTTGTCACCAGGAAGAATACGGATGTAGTTCATCCTGATCTTGCCTGAAATGGTGCAGAGAATGACATGACCATTCTCGAGCTCAACGTTGAACATCGCGTTGGGCAGCGGCTCGAGAACCTTACCCTCGAGCTCGATTGCGTCCTGTTTGCTCACTGCGCTACCTTTTCCTCGACACATGACACAGCGACTGAACATCATAACGAAAAACCCGCGCCACGTCTACGAGGCGCGGGTTCTCCATATGATTTTGATTAAAGTCGCCTTCGGGAGTTCGGGTCACGAGTATCTCGACTCGTAGTCTTCCCTATTCGCCACCCATCATAGAGCACCAGGGGCCTTCATCATCAGTCGTGAGGATGACAGGGCCGTCTTCCGTAACAGCAACCGTGTTCTCATAGTGAGCCGCTGTTCCGCCGTCGTTGGTAACAACCGTCCAGCGGTTACGGAGCACATGAGAATCATAGCCGTTCATACAAATCATGGGCTCGATGGCGATGATCATGCCAGCCTGGAGCTTAACGCCCCTCCCCTTCTTGCCATAGTTGGGGACGTTGGGCTCCTCGTGCATCTCACGGCCAATGCCATGACCGACGTAATCGCGAACTACTCCGTAGCCGTTCTCCTCAGCGAGAGACTGAATGGCATGGCCCACGTCGCCAAGGCGATTGCCAGGGACGGCAGCTTCGATGCCAGCCTTGAGACAATCACGCGTAACCTCGCAGAGACCTTTATCGGCATCGCTGGGCTTACCACAATAGAATGTCCAGGCATTATCGCCAACCCAGCCATCAACTACCGCGCCGGTGTCAATTGAGACGATGTCGCCGTCTTCAAGCACGCGCTCTGCGGACGGGATGCCGTGGACGATTTCTCCGTTGATGGAGCAGCAAATGCTTGCCGGGAAACCACCATAGCCCTTAAATGCGGGCGTGCCGCCATGAGAACGGATCACGCTCTCGGCCACACGATCAAGCTCAATCGTGGAGACACCCGGCATGATCATGGCACCCACACGGCGAAGGGTGAGCTTGGAGAGCGCACCCGCAGGTCGCATGGCCTCTATCTGGTCTTGCGACTTAATGATGATCATAGGGCGAGGAGCTCCTTGACATCGGCGTAAACATCATCGACCGGGCGGTCGCCGTCAACGGCCTTGAGAAGGCCCTTCCCCTTGTAGTACTCAACAAGCGGAGCCGTCTGGGACTCATAGACGTTAAGGCGGTTCTGAATGGTCTCGGGCTTGTCATCGTCACGCTGATACATCTCGCCACCACAGGAGGGGCAAACGTCAACACCGGCAGGGGCGGTGTAGCCGCAATCACGGCAGGTGCAACGAGAAGAGAGGCGCTCGACGATGACCTCGGCCTTGACGTCGACGAGGAGGGCGGCATCAAGGGAAAGGCCCATGTCCGCAAGAGCGGAGTCAAGCGTCACGGCCTGGGCGGTGTTGCGCGGGAAGCCGTCGAGAATGAACCCCTTCTTAGCGTCATCAGCAGCGAGGCGCTCCTTCACAAGGTCAACGACGAGCTTGTCCGGAACAAGCTGGCCAGCGTCCATGTACTCCTTGGCCTTGACGCCAAGCTTCGTGCCGGCCTTAACGGCAGCACGAAGGAGGTCTCCAGTGGAGATATGAGCGACGCCAAACTCCTCGACGAGCTTCTGAGCCTGAGTGCCCTTGCCAGCGCCGGGCGCTCCGAGCAGAACGATGTTCATTAGTGCCTTCTTTCTTCACGGGTTGCGAATGGGAAGTACAAGATGAAGCTAGCGTACCGCAAAACAAAAGGGTCGGCACCCTAAGGCGCCGACCCCCTCAAAGATAACTATGAAGAGACTTGTTACTTGATGAAGAGTCCCTCGTAGTTTGCGGTCTTCAGCTGGCTCTCGATCTGAGAAATCGTATCCAGAGCAACACCCACCATGATGAGGATGGAGGTGCCGCCGAAGGCCTGGACGAGCGAGTTGCCCGTAAAAGTGAACACGATGGACGGCACAACGGCTACGAGGGCGATGAAAATCGCACCAGGGAGCGTGATGTGGTTCAGCACGTTCTTGATGTAAGCGGCAGTGGCAGAACCCGGACGAACGCCAGGGATAAAGCCACCCTGCTTACGAAGGGTATCAGCGGTCTCATCGGGGTTAAACACCATGGAGGTGTAGAAGTACGCGAAACCAACGATGAGGAGCACGGAGAGCACCCAGTTCAGCCAACCAGAGCTCACGGCGTTAGCAAATGCGTTAATCCAACCCACGCCGGGGAAGAAAACCGCAAGCTGAGCCGGGAAGTACAGGATGGCGCTCGCAAAGATGATGGGGACAACGCCGGCGGTGTTGACCTTGATCGGCAGGTACGTCGTCTGCCCGCCCATCATGCGACGTCCGACGACGCGCTTGGCGTACTGCACCGGGATGCGACGCTGACCGCGCTCGATGTAGACGATGAAGGGCACGACGGCGATGATCAGCACCACGATCATGACGGTCATCAGCACGCCATTATCGGACGTACGAAGCGACTGCACGATCGAGGTCGGCAGACCCGCGATGATGTTCGCGAAGATGATGAGGCTCATTCCGTTGCCGATGCCGCGCTGTGTGATGACCTCGCCCATCCACATGATGAGGATGGCGCCGGCCAGCATGGAAACGACAACCACAGTGTCCATCAGCCAACCAGGCATACCGGCCTGCGAGAAATCGATGCCGAAGCTCGAGCTCTTGAACAGGAACAAATAGCCCACGGAGTTCAGCAGGGCAAGCGCGACCGTGAGGTAGCGCGTGTACTGCGTAATCTTACGCTGGCCAGACTCGCCCTCTCGAGCGAGGGTACCGAGGCTCGGAATCACGGCCTGGAACATCTGCATGATGATCTGAGCCGTAATATAAGGCATGATGCCAAGGCAAAACACCGATACGCGGGACAGAGCGCCACCACTGAACAGGTTCAGAACGGCAATCGCGCTGTTAGCGCTGGAGCTCGACTGATATGCCGAGAGCATCCCCTGGAAGGGGATGCCGGGCACGGGGACGTAAGCCCCGATCCTGTACAGCACGAGGATGCCCACGGTGAGCAGGATCTTGCTGCGGAGCTCCTTCACGCGGAACGCGTTGAGGAATCCGTTTAGCACGGGAGCTCTACCTTTCCACCAGCGGCCTCGATCTTGGCCTTGGCAGAGGCGGAAACCTTGTCCACCTTGACGGTGAGCTTCTTGGTGATCTCGCCGTTGCCGAGAACCTTCACGAGCTCGTACTCACGCTTGATGATGCCAGCAGCAATAAGGCTAGCGGTGTCGACGGTATCGCCATCAGCGAACTTCTCCTCGAGACGGGAGACGTTGACCGGAGCGTACTCGACGCGATTGCGGTTGGTGAAGCCGGGGAGCTTCGGGAGACGCATCGCGAGCGGCTGCTGGCCGCCCTCGAAGCCGGCACCCTTGCCGCCACCAGAGCGGGAAAGCTGGCCCTTGGTGCCGCGGCCGGCAGTGGTGCCGTGACCGGAGGCGTTGCCGCGACCAATGCGCTTACGTGCCTTCTTGGCGCCCTCAGCGGGGCGCAGATCGTTGAGCTGCATGTGGTGACTCCTAGTTCTCTTCCACGGTGACGAGGTGCTTGACCTTGAAGATCATCCCGCGGATGCTCTCGTTGTCAGGCTGCTCGACGACGCTGTTGATCTTGTGGAGGCCGAGGGCGCGGACGGTGGCCGTCTGGTCCTTCTTGACACCACAGACAGGGCTCTTAACGAGCTTGATCGTAAGGGTCTTCGCCATGTCTAGTTCTCCTTACCAACGAACATCTCGGCGACGGTGAGACCGCGGCGCTCGGCGGTCTCCTCCGGGCTGGAGAGCTGCTGAAGGGCGTCAACGCCGGCCTTGATGATGTTGAGGCCGTTGCTGGAACCCATCGACTTGGACAGGACGTTCTTGATGCCAGCGAGCTCGAAGAGCGGACGCACGGGGCCGCCGGCGATGACACCGGTACCCTCGATGGCCGGCTTGATGAGGAGGCGCGCGGCGCCAAACTCACCCATGACCTCGTGAGGCACGGAGCCGGTCTCGGTCAGAGGCACCTTGAACATGTTCTTCTTGGCGTTGTCAGACGCCTTCTGGATGGCCAGGGGCACCTCGGCGGACTTGCCCATGCCGAGACCGACGTTGCCCTTGCCGTCGCCAACGACCACGAGGGCAACAAGGGACATACGACGACCGCCCTTGACGGTCTTGGAAACACGGTGAATGAAGACGACGCGCTCCTCAAGCTCGGAGGCTTCGCGCTGCTGCTTCGGGTTACGAGCCATTACAGATACCTCCTAGAACTTCAGGCCCGCGGAGCGGGCGCCGTCTGCGAGAGCCTTGACACGGCCGTGGTAGATGCGGCCGCCACGATCGAAGGTGACGGTCTCGACGCCAGCCTTGAGAGCGCGCTCGGCGATCATCTTACCGACGAACTCAGCGGCCTCCTTGTTGGAGCCGAGGTTGCCGGTGGCACGGAACTCGGCGTCGAGCGTCGAGGCGGTGCAGATCGTCTTGGCATCGACGTCGTCGATGACCTGAGCGTAGATGTGCGCGTTGGTGCGGTGCACGGAAAGACGCGGACGCTCGGCGGTGCCGCAAATCTTGGAGCGGACGCGACGCTCACGGCGCTTGAGGCCGGCTCGCTTCGCCTGCTGCTTGTTCATACCAATCTCCTTAGTCACGCCGTCACCTGACAGGGTGGCGGACTTTTATGACTGCCTTGGCGGTCGCTACTTAGCGGCCTTGCCGAGCTTCCTGCGGATGTGCTCACCCATGTAGTGGATGCCCTTGCCCTTGTACGGCTCGGGAGGACGCTTCATGCGAATCTCAGCGGCGACCTGGCCGACCTGCTCCTTGGAGATGCCCTTAACGTTGATGTGGATGTTATCGGGGACCTCGAAGGTGATGTTCTCAGGGGCAACGTAGATCACAGGGTGAGAGTAGCCGAGGGAAAGATCAAGATCCTTGCCCTTGAGAGCGACACGGTAACCAACGCCCGTGAGCTCGAGCTGCTTCATGAAGCCCTCGGACACGCCGATGACCATGTTGTGGATGAGGGTACGGGTCAGGCCGTGCTGGGCGTTGGCCTCACGGGTCTCGTCGTTGGTGGTGACGAGGATCTCCTCGCCCTCCTCCGTGATGGTGACGAGATCGGAGAACGTGCGCTCAAGCTCGCCCTTGGGGCCCTTGACGTTCACGGTGGTGCCGTTGACTGTCACAGTGACTCCGGCGGGAATCTGGACAGGCTTCTTGCCAATGCGGGACATAGTGTCTCCTTTCCTATCCTGCCGTGAGTTACCAGATGTAGGCGATGACTTCGCCGCCGACGCCAAGCTTACGAGCGTCGCGGTCGCACATCATGCCCTTGGAGGTGGAGATGACGGCGGTGCCCAGGCCACCGAGGACGCGAGGAAGATCCTCGGCCTTGGAGTAAATGCGCAGGCCGGGCTTGGAAATGCGCTTGATGCCACGGATGACACGAGCGTGGCGAGCGCCGTACTTCAGGGTGACGTGCAGGGTCTTCTGGGGGGTGGTGTCCTCGATGGCATAGCCCTCGATGTAGCCCTCCTCCGCGATGACGCGGGCGACCTCAGCAAGCACCTTGCTGGAGGGCATGCTCACGACGTCCTTGCCGGCGGTGTTGCCGTTGCGGATGCGCGTAAGCATGTCTGCAATAGGATCGGTAACGTTCATTGGGATTCTCCTTCGGTAGGGATGAACCTCTTCGTCCGGTTCACCCGAGCCCTTGGCCGGGATGCCTGGACGGGAGTCTTCCGTCTGCCCTGGGAGCCGCTAGACCTTGTAGGCCTACCAGCTCGCCTTGCGGACGCCGGGAAGCTCGCCCTTGCTCGCGAGCTCGCGGAAGCACACACGGCACAGGCCGAACTTGCGATACACGCTGTGCGGACGGCCGCAGCGCTGGCAGCGGTTCTGGGTGCGCGTCGAGTACTTCGGCTCACGCTGAGCCTTGACGATCATCGATGTCTTAGCCACAAATCCTCCTTCTGGGTGACGGTCGCGCTTTTTGCGCGGCTTTGTCTATGCCGCCGAAGCGGCAACACGCCGCCCGCTCTCGCAGGCGGCGGGATTACCTCTAGTTCTCCTTGAACGGGAAGTTAAAGGCGTCGAGCAGGGCCTTGCCCTCCTCGTTGGTCTTCGCGGTGGTGACGATGGTGATGTCCATGCCGCGGGTGTGGTCCATCTTGTCGAAGTCAATCTCCGGGAAGATGAGCTGCTCGGTGACGCCCATGGAGAAGTTGCCACGGCCGTCGAAGCTCTTGGAGGAGATACCACGGAAGTCACGGATGCGCGGGATGGCAATGCAGATCAGACGATCCAGGAAGTCCCACATACGGTCGCCGCGGAGGGTGACCTTGGCGCCGATGGGCTGACCCTCACGAAGGTGGAAGGTAGCAATGGACTTGCGGGCACGACGGATGGTCGGCTGCTGGCCGGTGATGGTGCGGAGGTCAGCGACAGCACCGTCGATAGCCTTGGAATCGGTCGCGGCCTCGCCGACGCCCATGTTCACGACGATCTTCTCGATCTGCGGAACGGTCATCGGGTTGGTGTAGCCAAACTGCTCGATGAGCTTGGCGCGGACCTCGTCGTTGTACTTGGTCTTGAAACGCGGGACGTACTTCTCCTCAGCCATATTCTCTCCTCTTGGGGTTTTAAGCATGGGGTTGGCGCAGGCTGGCAAGCATGACTCACCTTGCCTGACCGTAAAGCCGCAGGTAGCGACCATAGGTCGATGCCTCGTTATCCTCATGCCTCCTGTCCGACGGCTAATCGGCAGGAGCCTTCACAGTGCAGCTCATAAGGATATGCCTTTACGCAGGGGATTTCTAGTCAAAAATCGACAAGATTCCTCTGTAGGCAAACCGTACACGACTAACTCACAACTCTGTTTAACGAATTGAGATTACTCGATTCTGCACCGTATATTCGAGCGCCGTCGCACTAACCATACGGCGTCGAGCAGTCAACGATTAAAGACAAGTAGTGGGGCCGACGCCCTCGCGGACATCAGCCCCACCTGGGATCATGATTGACTCTAACGGCTACTCGGGAACGCTCGCATAGAACTCAGCGTCAGCGGCAACATCTACGAGTGACTTTCCGTCGAACACAGGAAGGTTCATCACCTCGTTGACCGTAGGAACCAGTTCGGAGCAATCCGTAAAGTGGCCCTTGTCATTGAGGTTCGCGCAATCTTGGACGCGCCAGTACCCATCAGTGTGGGTGACATAGTACGTGGCGTCATTGACCTTGGTAAAGACGCGGGTGTTCGAGCGGAGGTAGCCCTCGAGCGAATCGGGGCCGATCTCCAGCTTCTCCTCTGCCATCACTCCCATGGTCGCTCCCTTCGTCTGGCCGCGAGGACATTCTCGACGGCGCTTCCCTTTGCCCTAGCGTCCCCCACTTCGCCCTTCCTAACCACCGCTCACCCGTGAGCGGCTCTATAAATCGCGGAGCGGTTTTTGCACGTCGCGGAAAAGCAACAAAAAAAGGCGCCCCGATTATGGGGCGCCTTCAGAAGCGAACTAGCGGAAACCGCTCAGATTACTTCTTGTACGGGTCGGGGATGACCTCGCCGGACTTCTTGGCGTAACGGACCTTGGTGCCGTCCTCCTCGAAGCGGTAACCGACACGCGTGGGCTTGTCGGTCTTGGGGTCGATCAGCGCGACGTTGGAGACGTCGATGGGCATCTCCTTGTTCACGAAGCCGCCCTGCTGGTTCTCCTGCGTCGGGCGGACAGCCTTCTTGGCGACGGCAACGCCCTCGACGACGACCTTGCCCTCAGAGGGAAGGGCGCGCACGACCAGGCCGCGCTTGCCCTTGTCCTTGCCAGAGAGGACCTCGACGGTGTCGCCCTTCTTGATCTTCATCTTAGCCATAGTGGCGACTCCTTCTAAAGCGTCTCAGGTGCGAGCGAGACGATCTTCATGTACTTGTGGTCGCGCAGCTCGCGGGCGACAGGCCCGAAGATACGGGTGCCCACGGGGCCGCCGTCCTTGTCGATCAGGACGCAAGCGTTCTGATCGAACTTGATGTAGCTGCCGTCCTTGCGACGGTTCTCCTTGGCGGTGCGGACGACGACGCAACGAACAACGTCACCCTTCTTCACGGAACCACCCGGAGTGGCCTCCTGCACGGCAGCGATGATGACGTCGGCGAGGCCGGCGTAACGACGCTTAGAGCCGCCCAGGACCTTAATGCACCTCACACGCTTGGCGCCGGAGTTGTCGGCGACGGTGAGCATGGTCTGCATCTGAATCATTGCTAAATCCCTTTCAAGAGCTCGTCCGGTACAGAGGTGCGCCCACACGAGCGACGCACATGTACCAGAAGAGGGCCTTGGCTGTTACTTGGCTTCCTCAACGACCTCGACGAGGCGCCAACGCTTCGTCTTGGACAGGGGGCGAGTCTCCATGACCTTAACGGTGTCGCCGACCTTGGCGACCTGCTCCTCGTCGTGAGCGTGAAGCTTCTTGGACATGGTGATCATCTTGCCGTACTTGGGGTGACGCTTACGGTTGCTGATCGTCACAACGATGCTCTTGGCACCGGAGATAGAGGTGACGACGCCCGTGCGCACCTTGCGCTGATTGCGAGCCTCGGTATCGCTCATGTTCTTCTCCCTAGACTCTTCTACTTCGCCTCAGCGGCGATCTGGCGGGCGCGCATCTCGGTGAGAATGCGGGCAATGTCACGCTTGACGTTGGTCACGCGAGCCGTGTTGTCCAGCTGGCTGGTGGCCATCTGGAAACGCAGGTTGAAGAGCTCGGCGCGGCCGTCCTCAAGCTTCTTGGCGAGCTGCTCGTCGGAGAGCTCGCGAATCTCTGCGGGCTTCATTAGTTATCCTCCTCCGCGGTGGCAACACCATTAGCAGCGTCCTCGGCGGCCCACTTGGCCTCGAGCTCGGCCTCGGCCTTCATCTCGGCCTCAGCGCGCTCCTCGGCGTCCTTGGCGATGACGATCTTGGTCTTAATGGGGAGCTTGTGCTGGGCAAGACGCAGGGCCTCGCGAGCAACCTCCTCCGTCACGCCACCGATCTCGAACATGATGCGGCCGGGCTTGACAACGGCCACCCACTCCTCGGGGTTACCCTTACCCTTGCCCATGCGGGTCTCGGCAGGCTTCTTGGAGATGGGCTTGTCCGGGAAGATCGTAATCCAGACCTTACCGCCACGCTTCATGTAACGGGTCATGGCGATACGAGCGGCCTCGATCTGACGGTTGGTGATCCAGTGAGCCTCGAGGGCCTGGATGCCATACTCGCCGAAGTAGAGCTGGGTGTTGCCCTTAGCCTGGCCCTTCATGGAGCCACGCTGAACCTTACGGTGATTGATTCGCTTAGGTGCGAGCATTAGTTGCCCCTCCTCTCATTGCGACGACGGGGACGAGAGGAGCCCTCGAGAGCCGGCTGCGGCTTGGGCTGGCCGGGGAGCTTCTCGCCCACGTAGATCCACACCTTGACGCCACAGGCGCCCATGGTGGTGCGAGCGGTGGCCTCACCGTAGTCGATGCAGGCGCGGAGGGTGTGCAGGGGCACGCGGCCCTCGCGGTACCACTCGCGACGGCCAAGCTCGGCACCGCCGAGACGACCGGAGCACTGAATACGGATGCCCTTGGCGCCGGCCTTGCGAGCGGACTGCACGGCCTTGCGCATAGCGCGACGGAAGGCAATACGCTGCTCGAGCTGATCGGCGATGGACTGGGCAACGAGGGAGGCGTCGAGCTCGGGGCGCTTGACCTCGATGACGTCAACGTTGACCTGGCCCTTGGAGACCTTGGCGATCTTCTCGAGCTCAGAGCGGAGACCGTCGATCTCGGAGCCCTTCTTGCCGATGACGATGCCCGGACGGGAGGTGTAGATGGTGACCTTCACCTTATCGCCAGCGCGCTCGATCTCAACACGAGAGAGACCGGCGTTCTTGAGGCGCTTCTCCAGGTACTTGCGAATCTCGAGGTCATTGCCGAGGGTGGTGGCGTAGTCCTTGTCGGCGTACCAACGGGAGCGCCAGTTCTCGGTGACTCCGAGGCGGAAACCAGTGGGGGAAACCTTCTGACCCATGTGGCTTTACGCCTCCTTTCGGGGAGCGACGGTGATGGTGATGTGGCTCGTGCGCTTATTGATGCGGCTCGCGGAGCCCTTAGCGCGCGGACGGATGCGGCGGAGCGTCGGGCCCTCGTCAACGTAGGCGGCCACGATCACGAGGTCGTCGGGACGGAAGCCCTTGTTCTGATAGGCGTTGGCCACGGCGGAGCGGAGAACCTTCTCCACGTCGACGGCGACAGCGCGCTCGGAGAACTGGAGGATCTCGTTGGCACGAGCAACGGACTTGTTGCGGATGAGATCAACGACAAGACGGGCCTTGCGCGGGGCGACACGGACGTACTTGGCGGTCGCAGAGACCCAGTTCGGGTTGGTGTTCTTAGCCATTTGTCAGTACCCCCTTAAGCCTGCTTGTGACCACGGAAGGTGCGGGTCGGGGCGAACTCGCCCAGCTTGTGACCAACCATGGACTCGGTGACGTACACAGGGACGTGCTTGCGGCCATCGTGGACGGCGATCGTGTGACCGACCATCTCCGGGAAGATGGTGGAGGAACGCGACCAGGTCTTGATGACCTCCTTCTTGCCAGCCTCGTTCATCGCAGCGACACGCGAAAGGAGGCGAGTCTCCACGAACGGGCCCTTCTTGAGACTTCTGCTCATAGGTGCTTTCTCCTACTTCTCGCGTTACTTCGTCTTGCGACGACGGATGATGAGGCGGTTGGTGACCTTCTTCGGGTCGCGGGTCTTCTTGCCCTTAGCCGGCTTGCCCCACGGGGACACAGACGGACGACCAGAGGTGTGGTTCTTGCCCTCGCCGCCGCCGTGCGGGTGGTCGACCGGGTTCATGACCGTACCACGGACGGTCGGACGGACGCCGGCCCAACGGTTACGACCAGCCTTGCCGATCTTGATGTTGGCGTGCTCAGCGTTGCCAACCTCGCCGATGGTGGCGCGGCAGGTGATGAGGACGCGGCGCATCTCGGAAGACGGCATACGAAGGATGGCGTAGCCGCCCTCCTTGCCCATCAGCTGGCAGGAGTTACCAGCGGAACGGGCGATAGCAGCGCCACGGCCGGGCTGGAACTCGACGGCGTGGATGAGCGTACCGACGGGAATCTCGGACAGCGGCATGGCGTTGCCGGGCTTGATGTCGGCGCCCTCGCCAGAAACGACGGTGTCGCCGACGTTGAGGCCCTTCGGGCAGAGGATGTACGCCTTGGCGCCGTCGGCGTAGTGAAGCAGCGCGATGCGAGCGGAACGGTTCGGGTCGTACTCGATGGTGGCAACCTTAGCGGGCACGCCATCCTTACGACGCTTGAAGTCGATAACGCGGTAACGACGCTTGTGGCCGCCGCCCTGGTGACGGGTGGTCACGCGACCGTTGTTGTTGCGACCGGCCTTCTTCGGCAGCGGCTCGAGAAGCGACTTCTCGGGCTTGTCCGTCGTGATCTCGGCGAAGTCCGAGACCGTCTGGAAGCGCCTGCCTGCGCTGGTCGGCTTGAGGTGCTTAACTCCCATGTTACTTTCCCTTTCTTAGGTCCGTTGGCCATCCCGCTCAAGGGATGAGGCCTTGCAGCCGTTATCGGCAGTGGCCTCGGCGAGATGACGCCGGATTACCACGGTGCCGCGCGTATTCTTCAGCGCGGCGCGAACACGCCCTCGCTTTTGCGAGGGCGGGAGTACCCTACTCCTCGGAGGCAGCCTGCTGGCCGAAGAGCTCGATCGAATCGCCCTCGGCGACGGTCACGATGGCCTTCTTCCAGGAACGGGTCTTGCCAGCCTGGTAGCGAACGCGCTTGGTCTTGGGCTTCACCGAGATGGTGTTGACCTTGACGACGCGCACGCCAAAGAGCTTCTCGACGGCGTCAGCAATCTCCTCCTTGGGAGCCTGCTTGGCGACCTCGAACGTGTACTTGTTCTGGTTCATGAGGTCGAAGGAACGCTCGGAGACGACCGGGCGAATGATGACGTTGTAGACGGAGTTCATTTAAGCGAGCACCTCCTCGAGCTTCTTAGCGACCTCGGTCGACATAACGAGAGCGTTGTTGTCGATGAGGGCGTGCGTGGTGACCTCGCCAACGCCGATGATGCGAACGGTCTCGACGTTACGGAAGGACAGGTAGGTGTAGACGTCGTCGTCGGGGACGATGGCGGTGAGGCGCTTGCCCTCGAGGCCAAGAGCCTTGAGCATGGCAACGGCCTGCTTGGTGCAGGGCTTGTCGAAGCCATAGTTGTCGACGACCACGAGCTCGTTGTCGCGAAGCTTACCGGAGAGCACGCCGCGCATGGCGAGCTTGACCTCCTTGTTGTTCAGACGACGAGCGTGGGAACGAGGGGTCGGGCCGAAGGGCACGCCGCCGCCAACCCACTGGGTGGCACGGATGGAGCCCTGGCGGGCACGACCGGTGCCCTTCTGACGCCAAGGCTTGGCGCCGCCGCCGGAGACCTCGGAGCGACCCTTGGTGTCGTGGGTGCCCTGACGGAGGTTACCGAGCTGAACGGTCACGACCTGGTGGATAACGGGGATGTTCGGCTCGATGCCGAACACGCTGGAGCTGAGCTCGACGGTACCGGCCGCCTTGCCCTCCGCGTTCTTGATTTCGATGTTGGACATCATGTTCTCCTTGATAGCCTAAAGGTGTGTATCTCTAGGCCCTTAGGCCATGCGGATCGAGACCAGGGCGTTCTTGCCGCCGGGGACGGCGCCCTTGACGAGCATGAGGTTCTGCTCGGCGTCAACGCGGACGAGCTTGAGGTTCTTGACGGTGACGCGCTCGTCGCCCATGTGACCAGCCATGTGGAGGCCCTTGCGGACACGAGACGGATAGGCGCACTGGCCGATGGAACCCGGCTTACGCTGGTTACGCGAACCGTGGGTCATGGGACCGCAGGCGAAGTTCCAGCGCTTGATGGTGCCCTGGAAGCCCTTGCCCTTGGAGGTGCCGGTGACGTCGACGTTCTTGACCTCAGCGAAGTCAGCCACGGAGACGACATCGCCAACCTTGTGCTCCTCGCCGGAGGCAACGCGGACCTCGCGGAGATAGCGCATGGGCTCGACGCCGGCCTTGGCGAAGTGACCCGCCATGGGCTTGTTGACGCGAGACTTCTTGATCTCACCGAAGCCAATCTGGACGGCGTCGTAGCCGTCGGTAGCAACGGTCTTGACCTGCGAAACGACGCAGGGGCCGGCCTGAATGACCGTAACGGGGACGACGTTATCGTCCTCGTCAAACACCTGGGTCATCCCGATCTTGCGGCCGAGGATGGTGCTGACCATACACGTTCCTTACCTTCGGTGGTCTTGGGTGTGTCTGGCGCCCCTTGCGCCAGTTCCCAGCGGACCACATCCTACTGTGCGCTGCGCGGGTGAGGGCGTTGGCTGTGACCTGCGGCTTCCTTCGCGTTGCCGGCGGAAACACCTACGTGATTCTCGTGCCCGTTCGAAGGATACGCCCGGCACCGGGGTTAGGTGCCGACACAGCATGCCCCTAAAAGCGCAGCCTGACTAGTATACACGCGTCTGATGCCCTTCACAATCTCTATATTTGCTGGTTAGGAATGGCATTTCGGCGACCGCTTCCCCACCCTCCCACGCGTCGGCGATACGGCAAAAACCTGAAAAAGGGACTGTCCCTTTTTCAGGTTTTACAAAGAAGGAGGCCCCGATATCCGGGGCCTCCTAGGAAGAGCTATTCGTTCGAGAACTTAGAGCTTGATCTCGATGTCAACGCCGGCCGGAAGGTCGAGGCGCATGAGCGAGTCGACGGTCGAGCTCGTGGGCTCGAGGATGTCGATGAGACGCTTGTGGGTGCGCATCTCGAACTGCTCGCGGGAGTCCTTGTCCTTGTGCGGCGAGCGGATGACCGTGTAAAGGTTGCGCTCGGTCGGCAGGGGGATGGGGCCAGACACCTTGGCGCCAGTCTTCTGGGCGGTGTCGACGATGAGCTTCGCGGACTGATCGATGACCTCGTGATCAAAGCCCTTGAGACGAATCCTGATCTTCTGGTTAGACACTTGGTACCTCCATCGGCGGGCGCGCGCGTGCCTGCATGCGCCCGGTCGTTTCTCCTTGGGCTAGAACTTAGGCGTTGCCGCCGACCTTGCTGACGATCTCGTCGGCAACGTTCTTCGGGACGGGCTCGTAGTCGCTGAACTGCATGGTGTAGCTCGCGCGGCCCTGGGTCTGGGAACGAAGGTCGGTAGCGTAGCCGAACATCTCGCCCAGGGGCACCTTGGCCTTGATGGACGTGGTGCCGTTGCGCTCCTCCATGCCCTGGATCTGGCCACGGCGGGAGTTGAGGTTGCCCATGACGTCACCGAGGTACTGCTGCGGGGTCTCGACCTCGACGTCCTCGATGGGCTCGAGGAGAACCGGGTTGGACCTCTTCAGGGCCTCCTTGATGGCCATGGAGCCAGCGATCTTGAAGGCGGCCTCGGAGGAGTCGACCTCGTGGTAAGAACCGTCAACAAGGGTGACCTTGATGTCGACAACCGGGTAGCCGGCGATGACGCCGCTCTCGAGAGCTTCCTGGATGCCCTTGTCGATCGAGGGGATGTACTCCTTCGGGACGACACCGCCGACGATGGCGTTGACGAACTCGTAGCCCTTGCCGGACTCCTGCGGCTCGAGGTCGATGACGGCGTGACCGTACTGACCACGACCACCGGACTGGCGAACGAACTTGCCGTCGACGTGCTGGACGGCCTTGCCAGCGGTCTCACGGTAGGCGACCTGCGGCTTGCCCACGTTGCAGTCAACGTTGAACTCGCGCTTCAGGCGGTCGACGATGATCTCGAGGTGCAGCTCGCCCATGCCGGCGATGATGGTCTGACCGGTCTCCTGGTCCGTGTGAACCTGGAAGGTCGGGTCCTCCTCGGCGAGCTTGGCGAGACCAACGCTCATCTTGTCCTGCTCGGCCTTGGTCTTGGGCTCGACGGCGACGTCGATGACCGGGTCGGCGAACTCGATGGACTCGAGGATGATGGGGTGAGCCTCGTCGCACAGGGTGTCACCGGTGGTGGTGGACTTGAGGCCCACGGCAGCGACGATGTCGCCGGTGGCGCAGGACTCGCGGTCCGTACGATCGTGGGCGTTCATCTCGAGGATGCGGCCCAGACGCTCGCGGTTGCCCTTGGTGGCGTTGTAGACGTAGGAGCCAGCCTCGGCGGTACCGGAGTAAACGCGGAAGTAGGTCAGCTTACCGACGAACGGGTCGGTCTGGATCTTGAAGGCCAGGGCGCTGAACGGAGCCTTGTTGTCGGCCTCGCGGGACTCGGTCTCCTTGGACTTCGGGTTGGTGCCCTCGACGGCGGGAACGTCGAGCGGGCTCGGGAGGTAATCGACGACGGCGTCGAGGAGCTCCTGGATGCCCTTGTTCTTGTAGGCGGAGCCGACGAAGACGAGGTTCAGCTCGTTAGAGATGACGCCCTTGCGGAGCGCGGCCTTGAGCTCGGAGACCTCAATCTCCTCCTCCATGAGGATCTTCTCCATGAGGTCGTCGTCAAAGTTGGCGGCGGCGTCGAGAAGCTCATCGCGCTTGGCCTGGGCGACCTCGGCGTACTCAGCCGGGATGGCATCCATGGCCTCAGGGTAGATCATGCCCTTGTCGTCTTCCTTGAAGTCCCAAGCGGTCATGGTGACCAGGTCGACGAGGCCCCAGAACTGGTCCTCGGCGCCCATCGGGATCTGAGCGGCGACGGCGTTGGCGTGCAGGCGCTCCTTCATGGTGTCGATGGCGTGGAAGAAGTCAGCGCCAATGCGGTCATACTTGTTGATGAAGGCGATGCGCGGGACGTTGTAGTTGTGAGCCTGACGCCAAACGGTCTCAGACTGCGGCTGAACGCCGGCAACGGCATCGAAGACGGCGACGGCACCGTCGAGGACGCGGAGGGAGCGCTCGACCTCGGCCGTGAAGTCAACGTGGCCCGGGGTGTCGATGATCTGAATGACGTTGTCGCCCCAGAAGCACGTGGTAGCAGCGGACTGAATGGTAACGCCGCGCTCCTGCTCCTGAACCATCCAGTCCATGGTGGCGGCGCCATCGTGGACCTCACCGATCTTGTGGGTCTTGCCGGTGTAGTAAAGGATTCGCTCGGTGGTCGTGGTCTTACCGGCATCGATGTGGGCCATGATGCCGATGTTACGCATGTCCTTGAGCGTGTACTTGCTCTTTGCCATGAGTGTTCTCCCTAACCTACGCGATTACCAGCGATAGTGCGAGAAGGCGCGGTTGGCCTCGGCCATCTTGTACATATCCTCGCGCTTCTTGACGGAGGCACCGATGCCGTTGGAGGCGTCGATGATCTCGTTGGCGAGACGCTCGGCCATGGTCTTCTCCTTGCGGGCGCGGGAGAAGGTAACGATCCAGCGAATGGCAAGCGTGGTGGCACGACGGGAGTTGACCTCCATCGGCACCTGATAGGTGGCACCGCCGACACGCTTCGGCTTGCACTCG
>USBN01000018.1 GCA_900552935.1 uncultured Coriobacteriaceae bacterium
GGGGAGCGTCCAACTTATCCGTGCCTCGTTTACGTTCAGGGTTCTGCCTGGAGAAAGCAGGACTGTTACAAGAACCTGCCCCAACTGGCGAGGATTGCCGAGCGAGGCATCGTGGTTGCCGTGGTCGAGTATCGTGACTCCTCGATGGCGTGTTTTCCGGCGCAGGTTCACGACGCACAGGCGGCCGTTCGGTTCGTTGCCGAGCACGCGGACGAGCTCTCGGTTGATTCGGACAAAATCGTCATCGGTGGCTCTTCTTCGGGTGGACACACGGCCGTTCTCGCGACCCTTCTTCCTGACGAGAACGGATTGCCCGCTGCCGATCTTCCCGTTCGAGGCGTTCTCGATTTCTACGGGGCGGTGAGCTTCCTCCGCGAGGACGGGTATCCCACAACGCTCGATGCGGGCTCGCTGACAAGCCCGGAGGGTGCGCTTGCTGGTGGCAGCCTGCGCGAAAATCCCGAGCTCCGCTATCGCATCTCTGCCGACACCTACCTTTCGCCAGAGATGCCGATGCCTCCCGTGCTTATCGTTCACGGTACGAAGGACCGCATGGTCAACTGCGAGGTGTCGACAGATTTTTACAACCTGCTCCGAGCTCAGGGGCACAAGGCCGAGCTCGTGCTCATCAAGGGTGGAGATCACGGTGGCTCCGAGTTTTACGTTCCTGAGGCGATTGACGTTTATGAGGACTTTGTCCGCCGTTGCGTGAGAGAGTAGAGCCACGACGGCGCTGTTTAGTGCAAACTGGCGGCACTATTCAAAAACGGAGCCGCGGCAACCCATGTTCGGGTTGTCGCGGCTTATCCTTGCCGTGTGATGTGCGTTGCAATGAATCCGACGCGCGTGGCGCGTTGCGTGGCGTTCGACGCGAGGTGCGTGGCGCACGTGGTGCGTTGCGTGGCGCGCGGTACGTGATCTCGCTGGGCTACTCCACCGTATAGACGTCAGTAATATCCCGGTAGTCGCCAACAGGCGGTTCCTTGGCCGGATGGACGTCGTCACCAATCCAAATGCCTACGTCCTCGCCCATAAATGAAGGGCTATGAACCATCATTAGGTCGCTGAATGGATCAACGTCTGCGTTGTTAGGCTTGCGCTTGTAGTACTCGTTGGTCGTTTCGTTCACGATGTAGGGGTAGATCACGATGTCCTTATCGAAGGTGCCGTCGAACGGCAGCTTCTCCAGATAGGCGCCCTCGCCCTCGCCTACGCGTTGACGGCCAACTTTGCCTTTAGCGCACTTGAACCTTCCGGAGACATCCGAGAACCAGAGCGCGGCATAACGCCAGGGACCTTCGCCCTCAGTGAGCTCGAGCAAGCGGTGCATGCTTGCGGGACAGTTCTTGTGCTCATAGAACTCGAGGCAGGTGGCGTCGCCAACCAAAGCGATAACGTCGCCACGCCATTCGTCAGCCATGAGGGTGAGTACCGCGTTCGTGCTTTCGGCTCCCACGTGGTGGAAACAGGGCCACTTGACGTCGTTCTTGAAGGGGACGGGATTCAGGTACTCCCTCTTCGAGAAGTTGATCCAAGTGAACGACTGGCTCATGACTGCGCCTCCTTGCAAATATTAAGGCTATTTTAGGGAGAGCATAACAGTTGCCAACGCTGTGGTGTGGGAGAAAGAAGGGATAATGCAGCTAACGGCATAAAACCGCTAAATGAACTCCGTTCGCATAATTGGGCTTTTCGTTTGGTTGGCATGCCAGGGGGGGATGGCGACCTGTCGCGATGGCCTTTTCTCGAGCTAGCGTCTCGCGTGGTCGTCGCGCGGAACGTGGCTCTCAGCGTGAAAATGCGTGCGTCAGCCGCGGGCCGGGGCATCGTTTGCGTCAACGTCTGCCGACGACCGGTGCGCCGCATGCCGAAGCGTCGCGTGCTCGGCGCGCCCCATGCGCTAACGTGCCCTCCGTCATTCGCGGAAACGAAAGGGGAATCACTATGAACAGGCTCGAGAACAAGGTCGCCGTCGTTACGGGCGCTAACTCCGGCGTGGGCGCCGCCATCGCCAAGCTCTTCGCCGCCGAGGGCGCCACCGTCGTCATGACCGCCCGTCGTGAGGCCGCGCTCGAGGAGGTCGCGGGCGAGATCGAGGCTGCCGGCGGCAAGACCTTCGTCATGGCCACCGACATCTCCAAGGCAGAGGACCCCGAGCGTCTCATGGCCGCCGTGGAGGAGAAGTACGGCAGGATTGACGTCCTCGTGAACAACGCCGGCATTCTCGAGTCCGGTCTCAAGCCCGTTGACCGCTTCACCGACGAGGATCTCGACCGTATCATCGAGACCAACCAGAAGGGCACCATGCGCTGCATGCGCGCTGCTTCCAAGCGTATGTCCGCCGGCGCGTCCATCGTGAACATCGCCTCGGTCGCGGGCGAGAAGGGTTGCGGTGGCGCCGTCTACGTCTCCACCAAGGCAGCCGTCATTGGCGTGACCAAGCACACTGCCCTGCGCTTCCAGGTTGAGGGTATCCGCTGCAACGCCATCTGCCCGGGCACCATCGTGACCCCGATGGTCGCCGGCACCACCGCCGCCGACATGGACGCCGACATGATGGGCGCCATGGCCACGCACTCCAACCTCCGCACGCAGCCCTGCATGCCGGAGGATGTCGCCAACATCGCGCTGTTCCTGGCAAGCGACGAATCACGCGCCCTCACCGGCCAGATTCTCGTGAGCGACTTCGGGGCCATGCTCTAGGAGCTTGTTCGAGCGGGCCGTTGGGCCGATCGTCGCGCGAGGTGCGTGAAGCGACCGGCGCGCGCGAAATGCCGGGAGCGATTGCATGCGCGAGATGCCCGGGCCGGCCGTCGCGCGAGGCGCCCGGAGCGAGTCGCCGGCGAAGCTCGCGCGATACATATGAAAAAGCGGGTCCGGAGGGGGAATTCCTCCGGGCCCGCTGCTGTTAACGCGTGTTATGGGCATTTGCCCAAAACCTTACAGGCCGAGGCCCTCGTTCAGCGCCTGGGCGATCTGGGCGGCGTCATCGGAGCCGCGCAGGGTGGCCTTGAAGTCCGCGTTCATAAGAAGGACGGCGGACTTGGAGAGAAGGCGCAGGTGAGTGGTGCCGGCCTCGCCCTCGGGGATGAGAAGCGCCATGGCGATGTCAACGGGCTTGTCATCGAGGCTCGGCCACTCGACGGGCTGCTCGTTCTTGAAGATGATGACGGCGGCGTCCTTGACCGCGTCGCTCTTGCAGTGCGGCACGGCGAAGCCATCGACCATACCGGTCTTGTCGATGTCCTCGCGAGCCTGGAAGGCGTCGTAGACGGCATCGGCGTCATCGGTGAGGCCGAGCGTGGCGGCATAGTCCGCGATGGTGCGGAGTGCCTCGTCCTTGTTGGCGGCATTCTGGTGGAGCAGGACGTTCTTCTCGTTGACGAAAGCCATTGGTGCATACCTTTCTTCACGTGTCTTGCCGGTGGGCTGCTGCTGCCTGGCTGGCGGGTCTGCTGCCTGGTTTGCTGGGTTGCTGCTTCGCGCGAGCGGCTGCGGTGCCTCGCGCGCCCGACCGGCGGGGCAGTATAACACAGGATATTTAACCAAAGAAGGACCCTGCCGGTGAGCCGACAGGGTCCAAAAGGTGCAGAGAGTTAACTTACTTCTGCTCGAGCTTCGGCTTCATGGCGACGAGGATCGCGGCGCCCACGAGGGCACCAATCACGATGTCGAAGCAGAAGAGAGCCACGTTGTTCGTGGCGAGGGCCACGATGAAGCCACCGTGCGGGACGTAGCAGTCGATGCCCTGGAAGGCGGCCAGTGCGGCGCCCACGGCGGAGCCGATGCAGATGCCCGGGAGGGTGTGGCCGAGGTCCTTGACCGCGAACGGGATGGCGCCCTCGGTGATGCCGATGCAGCCCATGAAGATGGCGGAGATGCCCATCTGACGGTCGGCGTCGTCAAACTTGTTCTTGGCGACGAGGGAGGCGATGCCGCAGGCCAGCGGCGGGACGGCGACGGCGACGCGGAACATGCCATTGGGGCCGTAGACGCTGGAGGCCATGAGGGCCATGGTGAACGTGGAAGCGGTCTTGTTGATGGGGCCGCCCATGTCGAACGCGGTCATGACGCCGATGACGAGGCCGAGGATGACGGCGGAGCCACCCTGGAGGCTACCGAGCGCGCTGGTGAGCCAGTCCATGACGAAGCCGAGCGGGGTGGCCAGGATGTAGATGTAGGCCATGCCGAGAACGAGCGAGGTCAGGATCGGGATGATCAGGATCGGCATGATCGTGTTGATCGTGTCGTTGACCTTCCAGGTCTTCATCCAGCGGACGAAGTAGCCGCAGAGAACGGCCATGATCATCGCGCCGAGGAAGCCGGTGGAGACGGCGGCGCCGCTCGGCGTGGTGACGGCGTTGTTAACCAGATAACCAAGAACGAAGCCAGGCGCGAGGGCGGGCTTGCCGGCCATCGAGTAGGCGATGTAGGCGGCCAGCACCGGGATCATGGTGGAGATACCAGCCATGCCGATGGTGTTGAGGCTCACCATGATCGGGTTCGTGACCTCCATGCCGTTGGCGCCGGCGGTGCCGGAGGCGAGGGAGAAGGCCAGGAACACGCCGCCGATGACGACGATGGGGATGAAGTAGCTAACGCCGGTGTTGAAGGCGTTGAGCAGGGTCTTGCCAGGCTCGGCGAAGATGGACTCCTTGGAAGCAGCCTTGGGACCACCGGGGGCGGCGCTGGCCTTGGCGGCCTCGGCGGGCGCGGAGGCCTTCTCGGCGACGGCGGGCGCGGAGGCGTCGATGCCGGCGGCGGCGATGGCAGCATCGATCACGGCGGCGGCATCAGAGATGGCGTCGGCGGTGCCGGCCTTGTGGAAGCGGCCCTCGGCCTTCTTGGCCTCGAAGCGGTCCTCGCCCTCGATGCCCACGTCGGTCGTGAGGATGACGAGGTCAGCCGAGTCGACGTCCTCCTGGGAGAGCTCGTCCTCGATGCCCATGCCTCCCTGCGCTTCGATCTTGCACTCGAAACCGCGCTTCTTGCACTCCTCCTCCATGGCGGACTTAGCCATGTAGGTGTGCGCAATGCCGACGGTGCAGGCGCTAACTCCTACGATCTTCACGTTCTCCTCCTTCATATACCGGTTTGCACTGGTCCTCTGGAAAGGGGCGTGGCGTCCGGATTGGGTGCCGGACTTGGTGCCACGGATGGTGCGGCCGATTGGGGAATCGGTCGCTAAAGAAGGTATCCCGTGGGTGAATTCGCGACAAGAATTTGTCGGTAAGCGTGTTCTACCTTGGGAAACGCTCGGAAACGGTTAAACAGTTAACCCTAGTCATTTGCTGGGAAAAGTAAAACCGAAGAGAAAGTCAAGAATTATTTCGACTTTCCGCCAAACGCGCAGACGAGCTCCGATGTCGTGCGGAGATGGCTGCTGACACGGCGCTCGTCGTGGCCCGTGAGAGCGCGTGCGTGGCTCGAGCAGCGGGCGCGGCGTGTGCTTGCGGCGGGTGTGCGTGCGGCTGGTGCGGCAGGCGCGACTGGGGCGGACGTAACGTGTGCGAGGCGGGTGCGGCGGGCGCGTGTGCGGTTGAGGCGGACGACGTGCGTGGCAGGCGCGACTGGGGCGGACGTAGCGTGTGCAAGGCGGATGCCCGCTACCGTTTTTTGTTGCCTGTAACCGGTTTAAAAGCGTCGGGCTGCCTACCCTCCGAGACCCGGATGCATGTAGTCCGCTTGCGGTGCGCGTTTCGTTATGTCGCACATGGGCGGCTTAAGCACGTTGAAACCTAACGAGCAACCGTGGCTGCCGGAACCGTGACGACTATTTGGCATAGATTCAGGTTCCTGAGCCTTTTAAATGCGTTAATTGTCGCCATGGTTTGCTGGACATCGAGTTGACGCAGTATGTCTGCTATTGCCCGCTACGCGCGTCTTGCTTGGCATACGTCGGGCGGCGGCTCGCGAGTGCCGCGGACTACTGCTTTCAATGCGGGCGGCTGTCCGTGCCTGCACCGGGCCGACGCGTGCGGAGAAGACCAACTTTTCGTAAATTTACGAGCAGACTTGCCACTTACGCTTGAAATGTGCTAGGCGTGCAAGGTATCCTATCAAGACGTGTGAGTCGGACGCTCGCACACCATATCTGTCGGCCCCCGAGCGATGTAAATCCAAGCCGGTGGCTGTGGGCGAGCATCTGGCCCGGAGCTGCTGCAGGCGATGCGCATGAGCATCGGGGCCCCGTTTTCGAAAGGGGTCCACCTTTGAGTGAGATTCAGAACTCGTCCGTTTTCTCGCTGGATGACGTGTCCAACGAGGAGATGAACAACCTCATCGACGGTACCATTACCGATTTCGACGAGGGCGATCTTGTCACGGGTACCGTTGTCAAGATTGAGCGCGATGAGGTCCTGCTTGACATCGGCTTCAAGTCTGAGGGCGTTATTCCCGTCCGCGAGCTGTCCATCCGCAAGGACGCCAACCCCGCTGACATCGTGAACCTGGGCGACACCATTGAGGCCCTCGTTCTCCAGAAGGAGGACAAGGACGGCCGTCTGGTCCTCTCCAAGAAGCGTGCCGAGTACGAGCGTGCTTGGAACCGCATCGAGGAGAAGTTCAACGCCGGCGAGAACGTCGAGGGCGAGGTCATCGAGGTCGTCAAGGGCGGCCTTATCCTCGACATCGGCCTGCGCGGCTTCCTGCCCGCCTCCCTCGTCGACCTCCGTCGCGTCAAGGATCTCAACGCTTACATGGGCACCCGCATCGAGGCCCGCGTCATCGAGATGGACCGCAACCGCAACAACGTCGTCCTCTCCCGTCGCGTTGTCCTCGAGGAGGCTCGCAAGGCCGAGCGCTCTGAGATCCTCTCGAAGCTCCAGCCGGGCATGCGCCTCAAGGGCACGGTCTCCTCGATCGTCGACTTCGGCGCCTTCGTCGACCTCGGCGGCATCGACGGCCTGATCCACATCTCCGAGCTCTCCTGGAACCACGTCAACCACCCCTCCGAGGTCGTCAAGGTCGGCCAGGAGGTCGAGGTTCAGGTTCTCGACGTCGATCTCAACCGCGAGCGCATCTCCCTCGGTCTCAAGCAGACCACCGAGGATCCTTGGCGCACGCTCGTCAAGAAGTACCCGGTTGACGCCATCGTTGAGGGCGTTGTCACCAAGCTCGTCCCGTTCGGCGCCTTCGTCGACCTCGGCGACGGCATCGAGGGCCTGGTCCACATCTCCGAGATGGCCAAGCAGCACGTCGACGCCCCTGCCCAGGTTTGCAAGGTCGGCGACAAGGTCCAGGTCAAGGTTATGGAGATCGACCTCGACCGTCGTCGTATCTCCCTGTCCATGAAGGCTGCCGCTGAGACCCTCGGTTTCGAGGTTGAGGTTGAGCCGATGGACAAGCCCGAGGAGGCCGCTGAGGCTACCGAGGCTGCTGAGACCGTCGAGGCCACCGACGCCGAGTAAATCTCGCGCTTAGGTAACTAGCTCGATTGCGGGGCCGCTCACGAAAGTGGGCGGCTCTTTTTGCGTGCGATAGGGGTCTCGCTTGCCGCCAGTTCGTTGCGGAGGGGATCGATGCTGCGCCGGCGTTTCGGTTCCCGTGCGCAGCCGGACCTGCCCACGATGGCGTTGCGGTTCTTATGTGCTACCGGGCCCGCTGCGATGGTTTTGCGATTCTCATACGTCTTCAGACCCGTATGCGTTGGCTTGATGTTGCGGTGGCGTTGCGATTCCCGCTCGTGCGGTTAGTGTCCGCAATGCCGGGTAGAATTGTTTCTCGAAGAAAAGGAAGGCAGGTTTTCATGGCAAACGGTACGAACGGCAACAAGATGGAAGAGGCGCAGCGTAAGGTTCTTGAGTGGGCTCGTGGGCGCAATGGCGCGGACGAGCTTTCTGGTGCCTGCACGACGCTTGCCGTGATTCTTGTCGTCATCGATTTGTTTGCGCGCACAACGTGGGTTTCGGTCGTGGCACTGGTTCTTCTCGGCTACTCATGGTTCCGCATCACGTCGAAGGACGTCTCTGCTCGCAGCCGTGAGAACGCGCGTGTTCTTAAAGCGGCCGGTCCCGTGATTTCGTTCCTCGCGAATCCTGCGGCTGAGCTTCGCGAGACCAAGAACTACGTTCACCTCGCCTGTCCTAGCTGTGGCCAGCGCGTGCGCATTCCTCGCGGCAAAGGCAAGGTTCGTATTACCTGCCCCAAGTGCCACGCGCGTTTTGATGGCAAGGCGTAGTCGATTATGGCTCATACGACGTTTCTAGCCGGCGGTATCGCGTCGGGAAAGTCGACCGTTGCCCGTCTGCTGCATGATCGCGGCGCCTGGCTGTGCGATCTCGATCAAGTCTCCCGCGAGGTACTCGAGGCGGGTAGTCCCGTTCTGGAGTCTATTGCGGCAGCGTTCGGTGATGATCTGGTTGATAGGGATACGGGTGAGCTGAATCGAGGCGAGCTGGCTTCCCGCGCGTTTGCCACGTCGGAGGATACGGCTCGCCTCGAGGCGATCGAGATGCCTGCCATTCGCGAGCGCCTCGCCGCCATCCTTACGAGCTCGAGCTGTTCTGGAGCTGAGCCAAAGCTGACGATTGTCGAGGTGCCTCTGCTCGATCGCGTGGAGGACTTGCTTCCTCTTGCGGATGATGTCCTTGTTGTGACGGCACCACTAGTGCTTCGTCGCAAGCGGGCCATTGGTCGCGGTATGACGGGGGAGGATTTCGACGCTCGCGCGGCGCATCAGCCAAGTGACGAGTATCTTCGCGCCCATGCCACGCATGTGATCGAAAATGACGGGGACCCTGCGGCGTTAGAGGCTGCCGTGGACGCGTGGTGGCACGAGGTTATGGGGGAGTAGCGAAGCCCGTATTGGCTCCCGGGCATGATGCTGCCCTGGCGCGGCTGTTGTGCTGGTGGCATGCCTTTCGCGCCGGCGGCACCGCTCGAGGGCATTCGGACGACCCCTCGCGCCAGTGGCGTTGCTCGATAACACCTGGATCCCCCCCTCGCACCCATGGCGTTGTTCGACGGCGTCGGGATGGCCCCTTCGGATCTAGAGCTTCGACCCGTGTCGGCTTAGTTCGTATGTGTATAATGGCGGTATCGAACAGCTGTACGTAGCGTAGGAAGCATGGGAGCGCAGGAGGCAACTTCAAATCAGTCGCAGGTCACAGGCCATGTTGGCGCTGAGCTCCGTCGTTTTGGCGTCGAGGGCGCCGGCGCGCCCCTTGAGGTTGTCTCTCCGTTTGAGCCGGCGGGCGACCAGCCCCAGGCCATAGCCAAGCTCGCGAAGGGCATCGAGGATGGTCTTCGTTACCAGACTCTCCTCGGTGTTACGGGTTCCGGCAAGACCTACACCATGGCCAAGACGATTGAGGCCGTAAACAAGCCTACGCTCATCATGGAGCCCAATAAGACGCTCGCGGCTCAGGTTGCAAGCGAGATGCGTGAACTATTCCCCAATAACGCCGTAGTCTATTTCGTCTCCTACTATGACTACTACCAGCCGGAGGCTTACGTTCCGCAGAGTGATACTTACATCGAGAAGGACGCCTCGATCAATGAGGAAGTCGAGAAGCTCCGCCATCAGGCCACGGCGAGCTTACTCTCGCGTCGCGATGTCATCTGCGTTGCGTCGGTGAGCTGCATATACGGTATCGGTAGTCCGGAGGACTATGCGGGCCTTGCCCCCAACGTCTCAAAGGACGAGCCGCTCGAACGCGACGATTTCATCCATTCGCTAATAGACATTCAGTATGACCGCAACGATATCGATCTTGCTCGCGGCTGCTTCCGCGTGCGCGGGGAGCGCGTGGACGTGTTTCCGCCGTATGCGGAGCATCCTCTCCGCATTGAGTTCTTTGGCGATGAGGTCGAGGTTATCGCTGAGATCGATGAAGTCACGGGCGAGATTCTGCGCGAGTTTGACGCGGTGCCCATCTGGCCGGCAAGTCACTATGTCACGGAGCGCCCCAAGATCAACCGCGCACTCGACACCATCAACCAAGAGCTCACGGAGCGCCTGGCCCAGCTCAAGGAAGCCGACAAGCTCCTCGAGGCCCAGCGTTTGCGCGAACGTACGGGGTATGACCTCGAGATGCTTGAGAATATGGGGTATTGCAACGGCATCGAGAACTACTCGCGCCACCTCGACGGCCGTGCTCCTGGCGAGCCGCCCTTCACGCTCATCGACTATTTCCCCAAGGACATGCTTTGCATCATCGACGAGAGCCACGTGACGGTGCCCCAAATTCGCGGCATGCACGAAGGAGACCGCGCGCGCAAGATTACGCTGGTAGAACACGGTTTCCGCCTGCCCAGCGCACTCGACAACCGTCCCTTGCGCTTCGATGAGTTCGAGAGTCGAGTGCCGCAGTTCGTCTATGTCTCGGCCACGCCCGGAGACTACGAGGAGCAGGTTAGCCAGCAGACGGTCGAGCAGATCATCCGCCCGACTGGCCTGCTTGATCCGCTGATTGATGTGCGCCCCATCCGTGGCCAGATCGATGACCTGACGGAGGAAATTCGCACGCGAGTTGCTGCGAAGGAGCGTGTCCTGGTGACGACGCTCACCAAGCGCATGGCGGAGGACCTCACGGACCATCTCCTCGACGAGGGACTTAAGGTTAACTACATGCACTCGGATACTGCGACACTCGATCGCGTGGACATCATTCGTGACCTGCGCATGGGCAAGATTGACGTGCTCGTGGGCATCAACCTCCTTCGCGAGGGCCTCGATATTCCGGAGGTCTCGCTTGTGGCGATTCTCGATGCAGATAAAGAGGGATTCCTCCGTAACCGTCGTTCGCTCATTCAGACGATGGGCCGTGCTGCGCGTAACGCTCACGGCGAAGTCATTATGTATGCGGATCGCATCACGGATTCGATGCGCATCGCCATCGATGAGACGCGCCGGCGCCGTGCCGCTCAGGAGGCATTCAACGAGGAGCACGGCATCGTGCCCAAGACCGTCAAGAAGTCTATTGCGGACATTTCGAGCTTTATTTCCGAGGCAGAAGAGACGGTCGGCGATAAGACGCGCGACCGCCATGGAACGGGAAGCCATGGCGCCTTCGAAAGCCTTGCCGGGATTGATGCCGATGCGCGTGCAAAGAGTGAGGCTACGGCAAAGTCTGTTGCTGCCGAGCTCGCGAAGAAGCTCCCTCGCGAAGAGCTGACTCGCATTATGGAGGCGCTCGAGAGCGACATGGCAGCGGCGAGCGAAGCCATGGACTTCGAACGTGCCGCTGACCTGCGCGATCAACTCGTCGAGCTTAGGAGCAAGGTAGAGGGAACTACGGAGGACGAGGTCATGGCTCGCCTTAAGGCCGGTGCTCGCAAGGGGAGCGTTCACGCTACTCGCAGACGCTACCAACCGAGGAAGAAGTAGGGCATCGGACTGGTGCCGTCTTGGCGCCGAAGCCGCGCGCCTTGGCCACCTGCGGCCCGGATGCCACACACCTTGGCCACCTGCGCCCCGATGCCCTGGCCCGGCCCCTGCACCCTGGATGCCGCGTACCCTGGCCACCTGCGTCCCGCAGCCGCACCTAGGCTATGGACCTCTCAAACAGGTCGTAGCGCAGGTTGGTCTCGGCGCGCTTCTGTCTCGCCGCTTTTCCGGTATCGACTTCGAGCTTGAGTTCGAGAAGCCGCTTGATGGCACTCCAACCATCCGGCTGCCTAATCTGTTCGTGCGTAATGGGGATGACCTCCACTCCCATGAGCTGGAGCGCCGCCGTCCGCGCCGCGTCATTCAGGGATGCGGCCTCTCCGCCGTGAACCGACGCTCCCTGACATTCGAGCGCGATGGGTCGACGAGTCTCTGTACCCTCGAAGAATAGATCCGCGTAGCAGCAGGTTTTCTGATAGAGAGCCTGTGCTCGTCCGGACAATTCGATGCGCCGGTTGTTGGTGAACGCAAGGCCGAGGCCCCCGCTCGCTTTGGGAAGGCCGAGAAGAATGGATACCTGCGCCTCGAATGGCGACGCACAAACCCCGGTCATGTGAGAAGCGGCCCAGCGAAGGCGCTTCACGCCGTGGAATCCCTCGAGTTGGAGATTGGTTTTCTTGAGCTCTTCAACGTTCAAGAGCGGGCTTCGCTCCCAAAGGTCAAGCGGCTTTTCGCTAGATCCAATGACACGCCGCCAGCCATCGAAGGGGGAGAGGAATCGTTGTGCGAGCGCCTCGGAAAGCAAGCTCTCCGCGCGTTCGCAAGGCATGAAAGTTGAGTAGGTTCCGCAAAGCTCGTAGGTTGCCATGAGCAGCTGCGCGGGAGCGAGCTGCGTCGCAAGTCCGAGCAGCGTGAGCGCTGGCGATGTCACCTGGAAATTGTGGTTTGTGTCAAGAACGCCGCCGAACGGTAGCTCTCGGCTCAACGAGTGCGTGCGATAGAGCTTCGAGGTCCTGTTGGGTTTTCGCGTGCTAGAAAGCTTGTGGATTGGCGCTTTGAGCAAATCCGTGACGATGGGACTACGGGATATGTTGCGATGGGCTGGGTCGCGAAACGTGTCTGGCATCGGCGGATATAAGGCGAGAACCTGTGGCGGAACCTGATGGTATCGAAACGCTGTGATCGAGCAAAGAATCCTGTCCACGTTAACCCCAATCAATCTGGCGATCTGCATGTGGCAATGCCGCGCGAAGGTCGCTTGTTTTCGATGGGGTCTTTGGCTTGCCGAGTGATTATAGGGCGTTTGCGGGCCCGGGTGGTGGCTACTTGCCAATATGGTGAGTCTTCTGGAGCCGGCTTTGTCCGCCATGAAACTAAATAAGACGAAATGACGTGGCTAAAACGCGACCTCCTGAGTAGACCGAAATACTGCAAGTCGTTTACCTGCACCTTTACTTTTCGCTTGATGGCGGCTACTTGGTGCGACACGTTTTTGCCACGTCATTTCGGCTCCGCTAAATACCATTCCGTATGAAATGGCGGACGAATCGCGTTATTTGACTGCCACGGAGGTTTGAGAAGTGCGATTCGGCGGGCCGTCAGAGCGCTAATAGCGACTGAATCACGCTTTCACTGATTACTTGTGCATATTTGGGATATAAAACCTAAGTCAACCATTAGTAGATTTGCGAGCCACGGCCCGTGTGGTCGCAACTCACCGCGTCGCTCGTCTCGGGAGGCCTGCACATGCGCAAGTTCAAGACAGAGAGCAAGAAGCTCCTCGACCTTATGATCAACTCGATCTACACCAATAAGGAGATCTTCCTCCGAGAGCTCATTTCCAATGCGTCTGATGCCGAGGACAAGCTCTATCTTCGCAGCCTCACGGATTCCGCGATTAATCTTGACGAGGACAGCCTCGCCATTCGAGTGACGCCCGACAAGGAGGCGCATACCCTCACCATCTCGGACAACGGCCTTGGCATGACGGAGGAGGAGCTCGAGAAGAACCTCGGCACGATTGCACACTCGGGTTCTGAGGAGTTCAAGGCGGAGAATGCCGACCACCAGGGCGACGACGTCGATATCATCGGCCAGTTTGGTGTTGGTTTCTATTCTGCCTTCATGGTCGCCAAGGAGGTTCGCGTGGTGACCCGCGCTGCTGGCGAGGATGTCGCGCATGAGTGGGTGAGCGACGGCCTCGAGGGCTACACCATTTCAGATGCCGAGCGTGATCACTGTGGTACTGACGTCATCCTTATCCTAAAGGATGATGTCGAAGGCACGGATGGCGCGGAAGGCGAGCGTTACAGTCGCTTCCTCGAAGAGTGGACCCTCAAGGAGCTTATCCGCCAGTACAGCAACTACGTGCGCCATCCCATCCAGATGATGGTCACCAAGAGCCGTCAGAAGCCCAAGCCCGAGGACGCTCCGGAGGACTACACCCCTGAGTACGAGGACTACACAGAGCTCGAGACCATCAACTCCATGACGCCGATCTGGAAGAAGCGTGACGTCGAGCAGAAGGACTACGACGAGTTCTATAAGTCCACCTTCCATGATTGGGAGGATCCGGCGCGCACCATCACCTTCCACGCCGAGGGCGCGCTTGAGTATGATGCACTGCTGTTCGTGCCGGGCAAGGCTCCGTTCGACCTCTACAGCAAGGATTACGAGAAGGGCCTCGCGCTCTATAGCTCCAACGTCCTGATCATGGAGAAGTGCGCCGACCTCCTGCCTGACTATTACAACTTCGTGCGCGGCATCGTGGATTCGCCGGATGTCACGCTGAACATTTCGCGTGAGACGCTGCAGCAGAATCGCCAGCTCAAGGCTATCGCCAAGCGCATCGAGAAGAAGGTCACGAGTGAGCTCGAGACCATGCGCGACCAGGATCGCGAGGCCTACGAGAAGTTCTTCGAGAACTTCGGCCGCGGCCTCAAGTACGGCATCTATTCGAGTTATGGCATGAAGGCCTCTGAGCTCGCAGACCTCCTGCTCTTCTGGAGCGCTCGCGAGCAGAAGATGGTCACGCTTGCCGAGTACGCGAAGGCCATGCCTGCCGGTCAGAAGGCCGCCTACTATGCTGCCGGCGACTCTCGCGATCGCCTGGAGAAGATGCCCGTCGTGAAGGCTGCTCTCGATCACGGCTTTGACGTCCTGCTTTGCACCGCTGATGTGGACGAGTTTACCTTCCAGTCCATGCGTGCCTATGAGGCCAAGGGCCTGCCCAAGACGTACGAGGATGACGCCGCGCGCGAGGCTGCAGAGAAGGCCGTCGCCGATGGCGCGGAGCCCGAGGTCGAGGATCGTTCGCTCGAGCTCAAGAACGTTGCCGCTGGTGACGTCGACTTTGCCACGGAGGACGAGAAGAAGGCGGCCGAGGAGGCCACGAAGGATAACGAGGACCTCTTCAAGGCGATGAAGGATGCTCTGGGCGAGAAGGTCACGAAGGTCACGGTGTCCGCGCGTCTGACTGATGCCCCCGCGGCGATTACCTCGGAGGGCCCGCTCACGCTCGAGATGGAGAAGGTCCTTGCGGCTGGCCCGGACGCAGCGGACGCTCCGAAGGCCCAGCGCGTGCTCGAGCTCAACGCCAAGCACCCGGTCTTCAACAAGCTCAAGGCCGCCCAGGAGGCTGGTGATACCGACAAGCTCACTAAGTACGCGGGCCTGCTGTATGACCAGGCGCTGCTTGTCGAGGGCATTCTGCCCGATGATCCGGTGGAGTTTGCCCAGAGGGTCTGCGAGCTGATGTAGTTTCGGCTTGGGCTCGTCTGCGGCCGTGGGCGCGGCAAGGTAGTGCGGCGAGGTGGTGCGGCTGGCGTCGGCCTGCCCGGGGCCGCTGGTACGGCGAGCTGGTGCGGCTGGCGTCGGGCCTGCCCGGGGCCGCTGGTACGGCGAGCTGGTGCGGCTGGCGTCGGCCTGGCGCGCGGATTGCGGATGCGGTTGGACTGTGTCGACGCGCCCGCTATGCGTGCTGCGGACGCAATAGCCATGAAAACGGCGGGGTCTCGCGTGTGCGAGGCCCCGCCTTTGTGTGTTGGCATGCGCTTGTGTGCCGAGCGGCGACGCGTCTGTGTGGCACACCGGCGAGCGCGTATGCGCTTGTGCGCGTGGTACGTCTGTGTGCCACGCCGGTGAGCGCGTGAGCCGCGAACGTTGTGCCGCGAACGTCGACTGTTTTAGCTTAGGCGAACGATGGCATAGGGCGATCCGGCTTCGTCGTCGAGGGTGACGATGGTGGACGGGCTGCAGTCGGCGGGGGATTCGCGATGAACGTGCGGGTAGATAGTGTCGCCGAGCTTGGCGGCGCGGCTGTAGTGGACATCGAGCGCGCATGGCGTTGAGGCCTCGCCCTCTTCAAGCACGCCAAGCGCAAGGCTCACGTACTGCGCGTTATTGACGTGATGATTCGTGTCGATGTGCGCGCCGGTCACCGTGATGGGGACGCAAGCTTGGCCTTCGCCTTCAATGCGAACCACGCGCTGGATGGGTGGCAGATCGAGCGGCGAGTCGTTGCGAGCGTCCTCGACGTAGGGGGCGGACTCGCTCGCCGGAATGCGGATGGGGCGGCCCTTGTTGGCGTCGAACATGAACCAGCTCGAATCGGCGCGTACAAGGGGATGGACGGCCGCATCATCGCTTGCGCGGCAGACGGTGAAGTTGCGACTGGCGCGCAGGCCCTTGAAGCCCGTCGCCCAGGTGCTCACGCGAATCTCGTCGCCGAAGCTTGGAAGCTCGGCAATGTCGATCTTCCAGGCGCTGAGTAGCCAGGCGAGCCCCGTCTCGGCGGTGTGCGCCGGTCCCAGTCCGAGCTCCTCGCTTCCAAACGTGGTGCAATCCTGCAGGTAGTTGACGAGAGAGGGGATGGATAGCTTACCCGTCTCGTCTATCTCGCTGTACCTCACACGACTGGTGAACGAATACATGTGACTCCAATCCTCCCCGGTATTTTATCCGTCAGGGGTTGTCCTCTGATTTTGTTAACGCGCTGGAAAGCCGGTGGCGCGCCCTGAGTCAGCCGCTCGGCCTGCCGCGCCCCGGTCGAACAAAAACGCCCCGCGACGCCATGGTGAACTGCGCCGCAGGGCGTTACTTGCCAGTGAAGAGGCTGCCTCGCTGGGGCGTGCTCGGAGCCTGGGACGTACCCGCCCACGCCGGCGTGGGCGGTGGCCGGAACGCGCCCCGTCGCCACTACTCCAGCTCGAAGGCGCCGGTGTAGAGCTGGTAGTAATAGCCCTTCTTGGCGATGAGCTCGTCGTGGTTGCCGCGCTCGATCACATGGCCGTGGTCGAGGCAGATGATCACGTCGGAGTTGCGCACGGTGGAGAGTCGGTGCGCAATGACGAAGGTAGTGCGGCCCTGCATGAGTGCGTCCATGCCCTTCTGCACGATGGCCTCGGTGCGCGTGTCGATCGAGCTCGTGGCCTCGTCCAGGATCATCGCGGGCGGGTCCGCCACGGCGGCGCGGGCGATGGAGATGAGCTGGCGCTGGCCCTGCGAGAGCTGGCTGCCATTGCCGGTGAGCATCGTGTTGTAGCCTTCGGGCAGGCGGGTGATGAAGTCATCGGCGCCAGCGAGCTTGGCGGCGGAGATGCACTCGGCATCGGTCGCATCGAGCTTGCCGTAGCGGATGTTGTCCATCACGGTGCCGGTGAACAGGTTCACGTCCTGGAGCACCACGCCGAGCGAACGGCGCAGGTCTGCCTTGCGGATCTTGTTCACGTTGATGCCGTCGTAGCGGATCCTGCCGTCGGCGATGTCGTAGAAGCGGTTGATGAGGTTGGTGATCGTGGTCTTGCCCGCGCCGGTGGCACCGACAAACGCGACCTTCTGGCCCGGCTTGGCATAGACGGAGACCCCGTAGAGCACCTGGTGGTCGGGCGTGTAGCCAAAGTCGACGTCCTCCATGCGCACGTCTCCGCGAAGGGGCGTGTAGGTGGTGGTGCCGTCGTGGTGCGGGTGCTTCCAGCCCCAGAGGCCCGTGCGCTTCTCGCTCTCGACGAGCTCGCCCTTCTCGACGCCCAGGTTGACGAGCGTGACGTAGCCCTGGTCCTCCTCGGGCTTCTCGTCGATGAGGTCGAAAATGCGATTGGCGCCGGCGAGGCCCATGACGACGAAGTTGATCTGCTGGGAGATCTGGCCGATCTGGCCGCAGAACTGCTTGGTCATGTTGAGGAACGGGACAACCACGGCGATGGAGAGCGCCATGCCGGAGAGCGACAGGTTGGGCACGTCGAGGGCGAGGAACAGGCCGCCGGCGAGCGCGACGATGACGTAGAGCAGGTTGCCGATGTTCATAAGCACGGGCATGAGGATGTTGCCATACATGTTGGCCTGCTGGGAGACCTCGAACAGGTGCTGGTTGAAGCGGTCGAAGTCCTTCTCGGCGGCGGCTTCGTGGCAGAACGCCTTGACGACCTTCTGGCCGTTCATGATCTCCTCGACCTGGCCTTCGACCACGCCGAGCTCCTTCTGCTGCGCCACGAAGAAGCGGGCAGACTTGGAGCCAAGCAGGCGCGTCATGGCAACCATGAACGCGACGCCGGCGACGATGACAATGCACATCCACACGGAGTAGTAGAGCATGATGATGAACACCGTGGTGATGACAATGCTGGTCTGGAAGAGGTTCGGCAGCGACTGCGAGATCATCTGGCGGGTGGCATCGATGTCGTTGGTGTAGTGGCTCATGATGTCGCCACGCTGGTTGGTGTCGAAGTAGCTGATCGGCAGGTCCTGCATGCGATTGAACATCTTCTCGCGAAGCTGCTCGAGCGTGCCCTGCGTGATGGTCGCCATCGAGCGGTTCCAGATGAGCGAGGCAATGACGCCCATAAGGTAGACCAGGGCGAGCGTAGAGACGAGGCGGAAGATCTCGGGCTGCGCCGAAGCCCAGTCGCCCGACGCCCCGTAGGTGGAGATGATCTCGAGGGCACCCTGGAGGAACACGGCGCCAAACGAGTTGGTGATGGCGGCGATGGCGAGACACACGACGACGAGGGAGAGTCGGCGCGGGTAGAACGAGAAGATCGTCTTGATGAGGCGCAGGGCGGTGCCGGCCTTGGCCTGCGGGCGCTTGGGCTGCTGCTTACTCATTGGCCTCGCCTCCCTTCTCGGCGTTGGCAGGGGTTGCGGTTGCGGCGGGCGCGGCGGTTGCGGCGGTGGCGGCGGGCGCGGTGGCGCGCGCCTCGGCGCACGAGCCCTCGGCTGCCTCGATGTCCGCCTCGTCCGTGCCCATCTTGTTCTGCGAGGTGTACGTCTCGCGATAGATGGCGCAGCGGCTCATGAGTTCGTCGTGCGTGCCAATGTCGGAGATGCGGCCGCCCTCCATCACCACGATGCGGTCTGCGTCTTCGACGCTTGAGATACGCTGGGCGATGATGAGCTTTGTGGTCTCGGGCAGGTAGGTGGCGAGACCCTCGCGAATCTTGGCGTCGGTCTTGGTGTCGACGGCGCTCGTGGAGTCGTCGAGAATCAGGACCTTCGGGCGGCGGAGAAGGGCTCGCGCGATGCAGAGGCGCTGCTTCTGGCCACCGGAGACGTTGGAGCCTCCCTGCTCGATCCAGGTGTTGTAGCCCTCGGGGAAGCCGTCGACGAACTCGTCCGCACAGGCGAGGTGGGCGGCCGCGGCGACCTCCTCGTCCGTCGCGTTCTCATCGCCCCAGCGCAGGTTCTCGGCGATGGTTCCGCTGAACAGCACGTTCTTCTGGAGCACCATGGCGACGTTCGTGCGGAGCGTCTCGAGGTCATAGTCGCGGACATCGACGCCGCCGACGCGCACGGTGCCCTCGGTCGCGTCATAGAGACGCGCGATGAGGTTCACGAGCGTGGACTTGGAGGAGCCCGTACCGCCGATGATGCCGATGGTCTCGCCGCTCTTGATGTGGAGGTCGATGTCGGAGAGGGCACGGCGCTCGGCACGGGCGGAGTACTTGAAGCTCACGTGACTGAAGTCGATCGAACCGTCCGCGACCTCGGTGACGGGGGAGGCGGGAGCCGCGATGGTGGGCTCGGCCTCGAGCACCTCGTTGATGCGTCGCGCGGACTCGTTCGCCATCGTGACCATGACGAAGATCATTGAGAGCTGCATGAGGCTCATGAGGATCTGGAAGCCATAGGTGAAGATCGCGGAGAGCTGGCCCACGTCGAAGAGGGTGGCATTGCTGGTGATGATGACCTTGGAGCCCAGGTAGATAAGCACGACCCACGTGATGTTGACGGTGATCATCATCATCGGGTTGTTGAAGGCGAGCAGCTTCTCGGCGCGCGTGAAGTCATCGCGGACATCGCGCGCGGCGTGGGCGAACTTGGCCTTCTCGTAGTCCTCGCGCACGTAGCTCTTCACGACGCGCATGCCGGTGACGTTCTCCTCGACGGACTCGTTGAGGGCGTCGTACTTGTGGAAGACGCGCGAGAAGATGGGGCGGACGAGGTGGATGATGTAGAACAGGCCGAACGCCAGGAACGGGATGAGCACCACGTAGATGAGCGCGAGCGGGCCGCCCATGGCCGTTGCCATCGCGAAGGCGAAGACGAGGCACAGCGGCGAACGGACGGCGATGCGGATGATCATCATGAACGCCTGCTGGACGTTGTTGATATCGGTGGTGAGGCGCGTCACGAGCGAGCTCGAGGAGAACTCGTCGATGTTGGCGAAACTGAAGCGCTGGATGTTATAGAACATGTCGTGGCGCAGGTTCTTGGCGAAGCCGCAGCTAGCGTGGCTACAGGTGATGCCGGCGGCCGTGCCGAACGCGAGGGAGAGCAAGGCGAGTGCCACGAGGATCGCGGCGGGTTGCATGAGCTCTGGCACCGTGGCCTCGACCTTGATCTGGTCGATGAGCGATGCAGTGAGGAATGGGATTGCCATCTCGCAGATGACTTCGCCGAGCACGAGCAGGGGCGTGGCGACGGAGTAGCGCTTGTACTCGCGGATGCTGCTCATGAGGTTGCGCATGATGGCACCGTAGTCCACCTTCGTTTTGGCGGCGGGCTTGCTGACCACGGCGTTTGCGCCGGTGCCAGGCTTGCTGCCGGCGGCGCTCGCACCGGTCTCGGGTGCCTGCTGATTCGCGTCTAGTTCTTGCTGCATGGGCAGTCCCCCTTCTCATACGGGTCGATCGACTTCCAGTGTTCTTTGACGAGGTCAAGCATGTTCTCTAGTTCGTTGCGCTGCTCGCGGGTGAGGCAGGTGAGGGCGCCCGCGCGGAAGCCCTCGCGGCGCGTCTGCTCCTCAAGCGCCTGTGCGTGGCCCTCGGGCGTGAGCTGAACGATGAGCTGGCGACGGTCTTGCGGGTCGCGCGTGCGTTCGATGAGGCCGTCGCGCTCGATTTTTGCGAGGACCTCCGAAAGCGAGCCAGCCTTGAGGTCGAACATGTTCATGAGCTCGCGTTGGGGCATGGCGTCGCCGTGCTTGAGCAGGGCGCAGATGATGGGCGCGCGACCCGAGCGGCCGCCACCGTGGATGTGGATGTAGTGGCCGCAGAAACCAAGCATGTCCACGATGTGCGCGCACTGGCGCTCGCAGGGGTCTGCGATATCCATCCAACGTGGGCGGAACGGGTCGTCCGTGGTGGGGAGGGGTCTGGATTCGACTCTTCCGCATGGGGTGAAACCCCCCGCTTCTTGCTGTTCCATGGGCCTCCTTTCAACGGTTCTTCGAATGTGACGGGAGAAGTCTAGGAGTCTGCTGAGAAATAGTCAAGGTACCTAATGATTTGGAACCTAATTATTTTACATTCACTTTGCGTGCCTAGTTTCAGCGCGCTTAGGTCGGCCGCGCGCGATGAGTTGGCCGCGCGCGATGAGCCGCGTCTTGGCCGCGCGATTGTAAGCGCAACGTAAGTCCGGGTCATCCGTACGTAAGGACGCGTCACCCGTTCGTAAGGCCTGACGGATTTCGCCGATCGCGCGCCGGCTGGCCCGTAGAGTCTCGCCTTGGAAAGCGGAAACGCCTCCACGGGCCACAAGACTCGGTGCCCAGAGGCCAAGCCGCAACGCTCACACACAAAGGAGAACCATGAGCATGGACATGTCTCGTCGTCAGTTCCTCGGTCTTGCCGGCAGCCTCACCACCGTTGCCGGTCTCGGCCTCGTCGGCTGCGGTGGCTCCGGTGCTGCCAACACGGCCGCCGCTTCCTCCGAGGCTGCCGCCGACCTCTCCGGCTCCATTACCTGCTCGGGCGCCACGAGCTTCCAGCCGCTCGTCGAGGACGCCGCCAATGCCTTCATGGATGCCAACGCCAACGTTAATATCACCATTTCCGGTGGCGGCTCCGGCCAGGGTCTCTCCGACGTCAAGGACGGCAAGGCCCAGATTGGCCGTTCCGACATCTTCGCCGAGGAGAAGCTTGACGCCGCCGACGCCGCCAAGCTCGTCGACAACCAGGTCGCCGTCGTGGGCATGGGTCCGGTCGTGAACAGCGACGTCGACGTCGACGACCTCACCACCGAGCAGCTCCGCGGCATCTTCACCGGCGAGATCACCGACTGGAGCCAGGTTGGCGGCACCGCCGGGCCGATCCAGGTCATCAACCGCAAGGCTGGCTCCGGCACCCGTGCCACCTTCGAGAGCGCCGTCCTCGCCGGCGCCACCGTGCCCGACTCCTTCAAGCCGGTCGCCGAGGAGGACTCCTCCGGCACTGTTGTCGAGAAGCTCCAGCAGACCGCTGGCGCCATCTCCTACCTCGCCTTCTCCTACTATGACGACTCTAAGTTCAAGGCCCTCAAGGTCGACGGCGTCGAGCCCAAGGCCGAGAACGTCGAGTCCGGCGACTTCAAGATCTGGTCCTACGAGCACATGTACACCACCCAGGACGCCGACGAGGTCACGAAGGCCTTCATCAAGTACATGCTCTCCGATGACGTCCAGGGCTCCCTCGTTGAGGAGAAGGGCTTCATCCCTCTGACCGGCATGAAGGTCAAGAAGGACGCCGCCGGCACCATCTCCGCCGCCTAGCCTAGACACTCCATCCAAAGGACTCGCACATGGCAAAGCAGCTCATGCCGAAGCGAAGCCTGGAGAACGTTGGACTGGGGCTCACGGGGGCGTGCGTCGCCCTCGTGGCCCTTGTCGTCTTGACCCTCATCGTCATGGTCGCCGAGCAGGGTCTCACCACGTTCTTCGTAGACGGCGTTGACTTCGGTAGCTTCATCTCGGGGCAGAACTGGATTCCGACTGACGGCCGCTACGGCGCGCTGCCCCTCATCGTGGGATCGTTCTCCGTCACGATCCTCTCGACGGTCTTCGCGCTTCCCGTTGCCCTGGGCTCGGCGATCTTCGTGGTCGAGGTCAGGCCGGTCTTCGGCCGCAAGGTCTTCCAGCCGCTGGTCGAGCTCCTCGTGGGCATCCCCAGCGTCGTCTATGGACTTATCGGCCTCACGGTGGTCAACGCCGCAATGCGCTCGATCTTCGGCGACGCGGCGGGCACCGGCGCCGGCATCCTCTCGGGTGCCATCGTCCTCGCGGTCATGATCCTGCCCACGGTGACGACGCTCTCCATCGACGCCCTTGCCGCCGTGCCCAACCAGTATCGCGAGGGTTCCTACGCCCTCGGGTGCACGCGCTGGCAGACCGTCACGCACGTCGTCCTCAAGAGCGCGCTTCCGAGCCTGCTTACCGCGGTCATTCTCGGCATGACGCGCGCCTTCGGCGAGACGCTCGCCGTGCAGATGGTCATCGGCGGCGTCGAGAAGGCCATGCCCCGTGGCCTGCTTGACCCTGCGGCCACGCTCACGACGGCCCTGACGAGCGGCCTTTCCAACGCGACGACGGGCTCGGTCGAGTACCACGCACTCTGGAGCCTGGGACTTCTGCTCATGGGCATGTCGCTCGTGTTCATCATGGTCATCCACGTTATTGGCAAGAGGGGAGCGAAGGCGAATGGCTAACGCAAACTCGGTATGTGCCGCCGGCACCATGCCCTCCGGCGCCGCCGCTTCCGGGGCTTCCGGCACCCCGAGCGGCCCCGACGTCATGTCCGGCATCGACCTTGACGCCCACGCAGCGAAGATCGGCCGCCAGGACAAGATCGCGACCGGCGTGCTCACTGCCATCGTCGGCCTCGTGCTGGCGTTGCTTGCCGCCATCGTCATCTACATCCTTGCCCGCGGCCTGTGGAAGGTCGTCCAGCCGGGCTTCCTCACGAACCCCTCGTCTGACAAGGAACTGCCCGGCATCGCCTTCCAGCTGTTTGACTCGTTCTACATGCTGGTCATCACGCTGCTCATCAGCGTGCCCATCAGCCTGGGCGCGGCCATCTTCCTCGTGGAGTACGCGCCCGACAACTGGATCACGAGCGCCGCTTCCACCGCAATCGAGACCCTCTCGAGCCTGCCCTCCATCGTCGTGGGCATGTTCGGCAGCCTGTTCTTCGTCGTGGTGCTCCACTGGGGCATCTCGATCATCGCCGGCGCGCTCGCGCTCACGATGTTCAACATCCCCATCCTCGTGCGCGTCATCCAGCAGGCGCTCGCCGACGTCCCCCGCTCGCAGCGCGACGCCGCGCTCGCCATGGGCCTCACGCGCTGGGAGACCACGCTCAACGTGCTGCTCCCCGCCGCCATGCCCGCCATCGTCACCGGCATCGTCATCTCCGCCGGTCGCGTGTTCGGCGAGGCCGCGGCGCTGATCTTCACCTCCGGCTCCGCCGCCGCGCGCATCAACTTCGGCGCCGCCATCACGAGTCCGCGTAGCCCCTGGAACATCTTCCGCCCGGCAGAGACGCTGGCCGTCCACATCTGGAAGCTCAAGATGGAGCCCACGCCCGGCAATGACGAGATCGTCTGGGGCACGGCCGCGGTGCTGATCATCTGCGTGCTGCTGTTCAACGTCCTTGCGCGTCTCGCGGGCAAGGCCCTTGCGAGGAGGCTGACGAGCGAATGAGCCAGACCATGACCGAGGGCCTCGACGAGGCCCAGCGCGAGGAAGTCGTCGTGCCCGTCGCGCCCGACGTTGCCGAGGGCCGCGCTTCCGCGGTCCCCGCCACGCCCGCGTCCGCAGCCTCCACTGCCGCCCCCGCCGCGCTCCTCCGCGCTCGTGGCGTCACCGTGCGCTATGACCACGTCAAGGAGGCCCTGCACCCCACCACGCTCAGCTTTGACGCCGGCCAGGTGACGGCGCTCATCGGCCCCTCCGGATGCGGCAAGTCGACCTTCCTGCGCTGCCTCAACCTCATGAACCGCGAGATTCCCAAGTGCGACGTGGGCGGAGAGGTCCTCTACCACGGCCGCAACATCAACACGCGCGAGGAGAACCTCTTCGAGCTGCGCACGAGCATCGGCATGGTGTTCCAGCAGCCGACGCCGTTCCGCAAGTCCATCCGCGAGAACATCCTGTTCGCGCCGCGCCGCTACGGCCGCGTCGCCAGCCGCGAGGAGGGCGACGAGCTCGTCGAGCATTCGCTTCGCCAGGCGGCCCTCTGGGACGAGGTCAGAGACAAGCTCGACCAGAGCGGCCTGAGCCTCTCCGGCGGCCAGCAGCAGCGCCTCTGCATCGCGCGCACCCTCGCGATGAACCCGGACGTCGTGCTGTTCGACGAGCCCTGCTCGGCGCTCGACCCTATCTCCACCTTCACGGTGGAGGAGACGATTCGCTCGATCGCTGACTCGGGCATCTGCGTCGCCATCGTAACGCACAACATGGAGCAGGCCGCGCGCGTGAGCGACCGCACGGCCTTCTTCTACATGGGCGACATGGTCGAGGAGGGTCCCACGAAGCGCATCTTCATGGATCCGCACGACGAACGCCTCGCAGACTACCTCAGCGGAAGGTTTGGATGATCTGATGGAGAAGGAGTTCACCCAGTCGTACCACCGTTCGATCACGGACACCCCGTCCGCCATCGACGTGCGCGACTTCAATCTCTGGTATGGGGACTTCCAGGCCTTGAAGCACATCACGCTCGACATCCCCGAGCGCCGCTGCACCGCCTTCATCGGCCCCTCTGGCTGCGGAAAGTCGACGCTGCTCCGCACGTTCAATCGCATGTGCGACTTCGTCGAGACCGTGCGCCACGAGGGCGCGATCGAGTTCGCCGGCGAGGACGTCTTCGCGATGGACGCTAACGCGCTGCGCGTCCACGTGGGCATGGTTTTCCAGCACCCCAACCCGTTCCCGATGAGCATCCGCGACAACGTCCTCTATGGCCTCAACCGTATGACGCGCCTCACCCGCGCCCAGGCGGACGAGGTCCTCGAGCGCACGCTCACCGAGGCTGCCCTCTGGGACGAGGTCAGAGACAAGCTCGACCAGAGCGGTCTGGGCCTCTCCGGCGGCCAGCAGCAGCGTCTCTGCATCGCGCGCGCCCTGGCGACGAGCCCGGACGTCCTGCTCATGGACGAGCCGACGAGCGCCCTCGACCCCATCTCGACCCTCGTGGTCGAGGAGCTCATGCAGCAGCTCTCGCGCGAGCACACCGTCGTGGTCGTCACCCACAACATGCAGCAGGCGACCCGCGTCGCCGACAAGACCGCGTTCTTCTACCTCGGTGAGCTCATCGAGGCCGGTCCCACCAAGGAGCTGTTCGCCAACCCGCGCGAGCAGCGCACCCAGGAATATCTCTCAGGGAGGTTCAGCTGATATGGCTACCCGAGTCGAGTTCACAAGGCAGTTGAGCGACATGGAGGGTCTGCTCGCGCGTTTCGCCGAGAAGTCTGCGACGGACGTCCGCGCTGCGGGCCTCGCCGCCTCCGGCGACCGTGGCGCCGAGACGGGCGTCCTCGAGGGGAGGAAGCCCGCCGATCGCCTCCGCCAGGAGATCGAGAGCCTCTGCCTCGACATCATGCTCATGCAGCAGCCACTCGTCGGCGGCGACCTGCGCTTCGTGTCCGCGTCGTTCCGCCTGGTCTCCGACCTCGCGCAGATTGACTC
>USBN01000019.1 GCA_900552935.1 uncultured Coriobacteriaceae bacterium
CCACAACGTCGACGACACCGCCAAGAAGTATGGCCACGAGGGCAACTTCGTCATGGGCGCCAACATCGCCGGCTTCGAGAAGGTCGCCGACGCCATGATGGCTCAGGGCGTCTGCTAGGGGGTCTCCCGTATTCGGGTGCCCACCAACGGGTCGCCGGCTTGCCAGGAGTGGCTCGCGAGTCGATTGCGCTCTCGCGAATCTAGCGCGCACCAACGGCGTCGCGCCCAGGCGGGCTTCGGCCCTTCCTCAGTTGGGCGCGACGTCGCAGATTCTCCATCGTTGACAAGCGCTCACTTAGGTTACTATTGAGCGGTTGCCATGCGGGCGTGGCGGAACTGGTAGACGCGCTGGATTTAGGTTCCAGTGGGGGAGACTTCGTGCAGGTTCGATTCCTGTCGCCCGCACCATTGACTGTTTGAGGAGGTCGTCGTGATTGCGGCGACCTCCTTTTGCGTCTCAGCAGATGCTGTTCTCATTTGCTAGAATCGTTATGTTTGTGCACGGGTGGGTCACTCCCGCCCACGGAATGACCATCCAGGAGGAACGTTGAAGATCACCGTCACCGCCACCGAGCCCAAGGACAACAAGCTCGAGGCCAACATTACCGTCGCCGCCGCTGATGTCGACGCCGCCATCAAGAAGGCTTACAAGGACATCGCCAACCAGTATCGCTTCCAGGGCTTCCGCAAGGGCAAGGCCCCGCGTCCGGTCATCGACGGCCTCGTCGGCAAGAACTACGTGCTCGCCCAGGCTTCCGAGGATGTCCTCCAGCAGGCCCAGCCGCTCATGCTCGACGAGCTCGACATCGTGCCCGTCGGCGAGCCCCACTTCGACGGCGAGGCCAAGCTCGTCACCGAGGGCGCTGACTTCGAGGCTACCCTCGTGATCGACGTTCGCCCGGACTGCGAGCTCGAGAGCTATGACGCCCCCGAGATCAACATGCCTCCCGCGGAGGTCACCGAGGCCGAACTCGCCGAGCAGCTCGACGCCCTCCTGAGCTACCGTGCCTCCTTCGAGGATGCTGCTGACGATTACGTCGCCGCCGAGAACGACCTGCTCACCATCGACGTCGAGAACGTCGAGAACGGCGAGTCCCTCGCTGGCGAGGACCGTCCGTTCATGCTTGGCTCCACCCAGGTTCCCGCTGAGTTCAACGATGCCATCAAGGGCATGAAGGTCGGCGAGACCAAGGACGTCGAGATCCACGTCAACGGCACCGATGAGGCCGAGGCCAAGACCATCAAGGTCAAGGTCACCCTCAAGTCCGCCAAGAAGCGCGTCCTCCCCGAGCTCAATGACGAGTTCGCCAAGTCCGCTGGCTTCGACACCGTCGACGCTTTCAAGGACGCCGTCAAGGACGAGATCGCCAAGGACAAGGAGACCAGCCTTCCCAACCTCAAGGAGAGCCGCGTCATCGAGAAGCTCGCCGAGGCCCTCAAGCTCGACGAAGTCCCCGAGGACTACGTCAAGCAGGTCCACGATGAGATCGCCCAGGACATCCTCGCCCAGCTCCAGCGTCAGGGCCTCACCCTCGACGCCTGGCTCAACGCCCGCGGCATCCAGGCCCACGAGTTCCTGAACGACCTGAACGAGCAGGCCCTCGAGCGCGCTCGTCAGTCCCTCGCCCTCGACGCCCTTGCCAAGAAGCTCGGCTTCGAGGCCTCTGACGAGGACATCCGCGCCGAGTTCGAGGACGCCGGTGTCGCCGACGTCGACGCTTCCCTCAAGGAGTTCAAGGAGGCCGGCCGCATGCCCGCCGTCCGCGAGAGCATCAAGCGCACCAAGGCCGTCGACTGGCTCGTCGAGAACGCCAAGGTCAACATCGTTGACGAGGTTGCCGAGCGTCGTGCCGCTCGCGACGCCGAGTAGCATTTTCCGCCCGTTCGGGCTCTCACTCCCATAAAGGGGTATAAGCGCCGGGCGGGGTGATTCCCCCGCCCGGCTTTTTCTCCCCGAGCGAGCTCGCCAGCATAGGCTGGGAGGCGAACGCTCCCGCTAGACAAGGTGGCCGGCTCATCCGCGCCTGATCACAATGGAGGACCACATGGTCAACCCGGTTCGCAACATCCCCAACATCCCGTATGTCGTCGAGCAGACCCCTCGCGGCGAGCGAAGCTACGACATCTACAGCCGCCTGCTCAACGATCGCATCGTCTTCCTCGGCGAGGAGGTCACTCGCGACTCCGCCAACCTCGTGGTGGCGCAGCTCCTGCACCTCGAGAGCCAGGACCCGGACAAGGACATCATGCTCTACATCGACTCGCCCGGCGGCGACGTCTATGCGGGCCTCGGCATCATCGACACGATGAACTACATCAAGCCCGACGTCTGCACCATCTGCGTGGGTATGGCCGCCTCCATGGGCGCCGCCATCCTCGCTTGCGGCGCAAAGGGCAAGCGCATGGCGCTTCCCAACTCGATGGTCCTCATCCACCAGCCGAGCTCTGGCGTCCAGGGCCTGTCTCTTATACACATCTCCGAGCCCACGAGACCGAGGCCACTGGCCAGCCGGTCGAGCGCATCAACGAGGACACCGAGCGCGATCGCTACCTGCGCGCTGCCGAGGCCTGCGAGTACGGTCTCGTCGACAAGGTCATCACCTCGCGCGCTGACGCCGCCAAGGAGGAGTAACCAGTGCCCCAGTACCATGACCCCATGAGCCCCAAGGACGTGTGCTGCTCGTTCTGTGGCAAGTCCCGCGATCAGGTGCGCAAGCTCGTTCAAGGCGCCAACGGCGTCTACATCTGCGACGAGTGCATCGCCGCCTGCTCTGACATCATTCATGGCACGCCTGGCTATGCCCATGACGTCGACATGGATGACGAGGGCGCGCTCGAGGAGCTCCTGCCGCTCGAGCAGCTTCCCACGCCGCACCAGATCTATGACGAGCTCTCGCAGTACGTCATGGGTCAGGAGGACGCCAAGCGCGCGATGAGCGTGGCCGTCTACAACCACTACCGTCGCGTGCTCTATGGCATGGAGAACGACCTCTATGCCGAGGAGTACGAGCACCTCCAGCATGTCGCCCACGACACCGGCACCGAGGACGTGCTTGGTTCGAACGAGCCCGTTGAGCTTGCGAAGAGCAACATCCTGCTCCTGGGTCCCACGGGCACCGGTAAGACGCTGCTCGCCCAGACACTCGCGCGCTTCCTGCGTGTCCCCTTCGCCATCGCTGACGCCACCTCCCTCACGGAGAGCGGCTATGTGGGCGAGGATGTCGAGAACATCCTGCTCAAGCTCATTACCGCGGCCGACGGTGACGTCGAGCGCGCCCAGGTCGGTATCGTCTATATCGACGAGGTCGACAAGATCGCGCGCAAGGCGGAGAACCTCTCCATCACGCGAGACGTCTCCGGCGAGGGCGTGCAGCAGTCGCTGCTCAAGATCCTCGAGGGCACCATCGCGAGCGTCCCGCCCCAGGGTGGCCGCAAGCATCCGCAGCAGGAGCTCATCAAGATCGACACGACGAACATCCTGTTCATCTGCGGTGGCGCCTTCGTGGGCCTCGACAAGATTGTTGCGGACCGCATCGGCAAGAAGGGCATCGGCTTTAACTCCGAGCTCGCCAAGAAGGTCACCGAGTCCCAGGATGACCTCATGGCCGAGGTCACGCCCCAGGACCTGCACACCTTCGGCATGATTCCTGAGTTCGTGGGCCGCCTGCCCGTCATCTGCTCCACCAAGCAGCTGACCGAGGACGACCTCGTGCGCATCCTCACCGAGCCGCGCAACGCCATCATCAAGCAGTACGTTCGCATGTTCGAGATCGAGGGCGTTAAGCTCGAGTTCGAGGACGAGGCCGTTCGCGAGATGGCACGCCTCGCGCTGGCCCGCAAGACCGGCGCCCGTGGCCTTCGCGCCATTGCGGAGAAGGTTCTGCAGCAGACGATGTTTGATGTCCCGAGCGACCTCTCCGTCTCCAAGGTCATTGTGACCAAGGAGGCAGTCGCCGGTGAGGAGCAGCCTAAGCTCGTGCACACGCACAAGGCCGGGCACCGTTCGGAGTAACGCATGCCCGTTCTTGACGCTAGCGCCGTTCTGGCGATTCCTTGGGGTATCGATTATGCGTCTGTGGTCGTCGGCGTGCTCACGGGCGCGATGTTCGGCTGCAGGAGCAAGCTCGATGTCGTCGGAACCACCGTCGCGGGCTTTCTCACGGGGTTTGGCGGCGGCATCGTGCGCGATCTGCTACTGGGCGCCTCCAACATCTACTTCATGTCGCACCCGGACCTCATCTTGGTGTCGCTCGCGATCTGCCTTCTGACGTTCTACTTCCGTGGGGTCTTCCTCGACCTCAATCGCTCCATTCTGGTTGCGGACACGCTTTCCGTCGCGCTCTTTGCGCTCGCGGGCTCTTCGAAGGCGTTCGCCTACGGGCTCGACCCGGTCTACGTCGTCATCCTCGGCACCATTACGGCCGTGGGTGGCGGCGCCCTGCGCGACGCGATGGCAGGCGTGACCCCGGCCATCTTCCGCGGGTCGAACTTCTACGCCGTGGCGTGTCTAGGCGGTTCCGTCACCTTTGCCGCCATGGCGTACTTCGGGCTTCCGCTCGTCGAAGCGGGCTTTGGCTGCGTGGGCGCCGTGCTCGCCTTGCGCTATCTCTCGATTCGCTTCGACTGGAAGACGCGCGAGTACTGCGACCTGACGCCTCGCGTCGTCGCTGCAGCGAAGGGTGCCAGCAGCTCGTCCCATCAACCTGACCGCTTAGAGGCGCTCCCGAACGGGCGCGAAGACTAGGGGGAGACCGTGTCGAACGTCCTCGACATCATCGGGCCTGTCATGATCGGCCCGTCGAGCTCTCACACCGCGGGAGCCGCGAGGCTGGGACTTGTGTCCCGCATGCTGCTGGGGGCGGATCCGAAGAGCGTCCGCGTGACGCTCTATGGGTCATTCGCGAAGACCTACCGCGGTCACGGCACGGACCGCGCCCTCGTCGCCGGCGCCCTCGGACTCCATGCGGATGACGTGCGCCTGCGTGACTCCCTCGACCTTGCGCGCGAGCGCGGGGTCGAGGTCTCCTTTGTGGTTTGCGATGACGAGGACGAGGGCCTCCATCCCAACACCGCCCTGATTGAGCTCGCCTCTGCGGAGGGCAAGCGCGTGGCCGTGCTCGGCAGTTCCATCGGCGGCGGTCAGGTCGAGGTCACCCGCGTCGATGGCATGCGCGTGCGCATCACCGGCCTCAAGCGCACGCTCATCGTGCGTCACACTGACAAACCTGGCCTCATCGCCTGCGTGACGGACGTCCTTGCCGCCGGAGGTGCGAACATCTGTGACTTCGCGCTCGCTCGCCAGGAGCGTGGCGGCGTGGCGGTCATGAGCATCGAGGTCGAGAACCAACTTGATGACGACATCGCCGAGCGCATCGAGCGCCTTGACGGCGTCGAGCGTTGCACGGTGCTCGAGCCTGTTGGCGCCATGGATGCAACCGAGCCCGCCAAGGCTGGGGAGGTTCCCGCGACGGACGGCCTTGCGATAGACTTCCTCCTCGGTACGTTCGAGCCCGCTGTCGAGGCGGCGGAGAATGCCGGAGTGCCCATCTCCCACGTCATCCTCGCCCAGCAGGCGCGCGCCATGGAGATGGCTCCCGCCGAGCTTTATGCGCTCATGCGCGACCGCCTCGTTGTCATGGACTCCTGCGTGGCTCCCGGAAGCGACCCCTCTCTTCGCTCCATGAGCGGACTCACCGGAGGAGACGCCGCCCGCATGCTCGCTCGCGAGGCCGCCGGCAAGCCGCTCTGCGGAGGCATCGTTACGGGTGCCGTGAGGCGAGCCCTCGCCGTGAGCGAGCTCAACGCCGCCATGGGCCGCGTTGTCGCCGCGCCCACCGCCGGCTCGTGCGGCATCCTACCTGCTGCCGTCCTCTCCATGCGAGACGAGCGTGGGTGCTCGGAGGGCGCCTGCGTCATGGCACTGTTCACCGCCGCCGCCGTCGGCCTCGTGATCGAGCACGCCGCGACGCTTGCCGGTGCCGAGGGAGGATGCCAGGCGGAGACCGGCGCCGCGGCCGCGATGGCCGCCGCGGCCGTGACCGAGCTCGCCGGTGGCACGCCTCGCCAGTGTGCCTCCGCTGCCTCGATGGCGATTCAGAGCCTGCTCGGCCTGGTCTGCGACCCCGTCGCCGGTCTCGTGGAGGTGCCGTGCGTCAGGCGCAACGCCACGGGTGTGAGCGTCGCCCTCACCTGCGCGGAGATGGCCCTCGCCGGTATCTCCGCCACGATTCCCTTCGACGAGGCGGTCACGGCGATGAGGCGCGTGGGCGCGCTCATGCCGTCGACCCTGCGCGAGACGGGGGAGGGTGGCCTCGCCGCGACGCCCGCGGGACGCGCCCTCGCCGAGAAGGCCTTTGGCGGATGCGCCGCGTGCGGCGCCTGCAGATAGCGCACGCTCGCACTTCTTGCCCCCTATACTCCATCGCGCTGGATTGCCTTTGCCGTCTGCGGCGAGGACAATGGATGGCTGTCGTTACTACGGGAGGGGAGTTCCATGGCTATCGATTTTGAGGCCATCAGCAAGCGCAACTTGGCGCGCGATGGCGCGCTCGTCATCGTGGGAACGCTGCTGTTCGCTGTCGGCCTCAACTGCTTCATGGAGCCTAACGGCCTCGCTCCCGGAGGAATCTCTGGCATCGCGATCATCATCAGGGCTGCGGTCATCGCGCAGGGTGGCCCGGATATTCCCGTCGGCATCCAGACCCTCGTTATGAACGCGTTGCTCATGGTGCTCGCCTGGCGCGCGGGTGGTCCGCGTTACGTCGCCAAGTCCCTCGCGGGCATCGTGTTCTGTTCGGTCTTCATCGACCTCACGGCACCGTTCCTGCCGGTTCTCGGCAATGGCGACCTGCTGCTTTGCGCGTTGTGGGGCGGCGTTGTCTCCGGAACCGGTCTTGGCCTCGTGTTTCGTGCGGGTAGCAACACCGGCGGCACGGACATCATCTGCCAGATTATCGCGCGCCACTCGATGTTTCCCGTGGGCACGTGGGTCATCATTACGGATTTCATGATCGCCGCGGCTTCGGCCCCGGTCTTCTCGGTCGAGAACGCGCTTTATGCCTGCATCGCCACCTATTTTATGGGCAAGGTCTGCGACATGGTGATCGACGGCCCCAGCCGCGAGCGCGTGGCGTGGATCATCTCGTCCGAGCACGAGGCGATTGCCCAGGCAGTTCTTGAGGACCTCGATCGCGGTTGTACCGAGGTCACGGCGAAGGGCAAGTACACCGGCGAGGAGCGCCCGATGCTCTTCTGCATCCTGAGCAGATCAGATATCGCCCCGCTCAAGGATATCGTCGCCGAGGTCGACCCGGACGCCATTGTCGTCATTACCGAGGCCCACGAGGCCTTTGGCGAGGGCTTCCGCAAACTCGAGGGCGGAGCCTCGCTGTAACGTTTCGGCGCGCAGCTGGGCGTCTGGCGCGCAGGCCTCGCGAGGGGCCTCGGACGCGCGGCCTTGCGAGTGGGCCTCGCGCGTGGGCCTTGGGCGTGGGCCTTGGGCGTGGGCCTTGGGCGCGCGGCCTCGCGCGTGGGCCTACGTCGCCAGAACCTACCTCTTGTAACGTTTCGAGCCCGAAATCAGGCCCGATTCCTTACAAGAGGTAGGTTTGCGCGTGCCAACGCGGCGCCGGGCGTCCCGCGACGTCAACCGTGCGTGTGCCGACGCGGCGCCGGGCGTCCTGCGACGTCGCTGCGCGCGCGGCTGGCTCCCCATTTTTCGTGAGTGTGGCATGGAGCGTCGCCAGTTGCCTACAATCGTGTCGTTGATTCGTCTCTACGAGGAGGAAGTATGGAGCGCGAGAACGCCTGGAAGAAGTACACGGACGAGCAGCTTGAGCAGCTCGAGGCCCTGAGCTGCCGTTATCGCTCGTTCATCAGCGAGAACAAGACCGAGCGCGAGTGCGTCGCCACCGCTCAGGCCAAGGCCGAGGCCGCCGGATACGTGAGCCTCGAGGACTTCGCCGCCAAGGGCCGTGCGCTCGAGGCCGGCGACAAGGTCTTCGTCAACACGCGTGGCAAGGCCCTCACCCTCTTCAACATCGGCACCGTCCCGATGTCGAAGGGCCTCAACATCCTCGGTGCCCACGTCGACTCGCCGCGCCTTGACGTCAAGCAGAACCCCGCATACGAGAAGGCCGACCTCGCCTTCCTCGACACGCACTACTACGGTGGCCTCAAGAGCTCGCTGTGGGTCGCCACGCCGCTCGCCATCCACGGCGTCGTCGCCAAGAAGGACGGCACCGTCGTGCCTGTCGTCGTGGGCGAGGACCCGGCTGATCCGGTCTTCTGCATCTCCGATATCCTGATTCACCTCGCCGGCGAGCAGATGAAGAAGACGCATGCTGAGGCCGTCGACCCCGAGGCCCTCGACGTTATCGTCGGCGGCAAGCCCGTCCGTCTCGGCGATGCCAAGGAGGAGGGCGCCGACGAGCCCAAGGAGCCGGTGAAGCGCCTTCTGCTCGATCTTCTCGCCGAGCGCTATGACATCGAGGAGGAGGATCTCCTCTCCGCCGAGCTCGAGATTGTCCCCGCAGGCCCCGCCCGCGACATGGGCCTCGATCGCTCGATGATTCTCGGCTATGGTCACGATGACCGCGTGTGTGCCTACACCTCGCTCGAGGCCATGCTCGAAGTCGAGAGCGTCGAGCGCACGAGTGTGTGCCTGCTCGTCGACAAGGAGGAGATCGGCTCCGTCGGCGCCACGGGCATGCAGGCCCATTATTTCGAGAACGCCCTTGCCGAGGTCATGAATCTCGCCGGTGAGAGCGGTGACCTCGCGCTGCGTCGCGCGCTTGCCGCCTCCCGCATGCTCTCGAGCGACGTTTCCGCTGGCTTCGACCCGGCCTACGCCGGCCAGTTCGAGGAGAAGAACAGTGCCTTCCTCGGTCGTGGTCTGTGCTTCAACAAGTACACGGGGTCTCGCGGCAAGAGCGGATCGAATGACGCTGATGCCGAGTATGTGGCCCTCATCCGCGACATCATGGACGGCGAGGGCGTGAGCTTCCAGACCTGCGAGCTCGGTCGCGTCAACGCCGGTGGCGGCGGCACCATCGCCTACATCATGGCTCGCTACGGTATGGACGTCATCGACTCCGGCGTCGCCGTGCTCTCAATGCACTCGCTGTGGGAGGTCGTCAACAAGGCTGACGTCTTCGAGGCCTATCGCGGCTACAAGGCGTTCCTCCACCGCGCCTAGGGCCGCGCGGCCCTAGTGCCGGTATAGCCCCGGGACGAGCTAACTCTTTGGATAGCGGCTTCTGGGTAGGCCCGCTTTCGGGTGGGCCTACCACCAGGGGTGACTACTCCTGCTCCCCAGAGATCAGGGACATGAGCTCGCAGGCGTCGTGCGCGATCACGGTCGCGCCGGCGTCTGCGAGCTGCTTTGTGCTGCGGAAGCCCCAACAGACGGCGAGACAGGGGAGGCCCGCGTTGGCGCTCGTGGCGACGTCCACCTCGGAGTCGCCTACGTAGGCAGCGCGACCTTCGGCGGCGTCGCATGCGGCCTCCTCGCCCATCAGGGAGAGCGCGAGGTCGACCATGTCGCGCGCGGGCTTCTTGGCAACGCCCTCACGCACGCCCACGGCGACGTCGAAGGCATCCGGGAAGTGCCTGGCCACGAGGCTCGCCACTGCGTAGTCCGTCTTGTTGGAGACCACGGAGATGCGCCTGCCCTCCGCGCGAAGGCTCTCGAGGAGCTCGGGAATGCCGGGGTAGGGGTGCGTGTGGTCGTCGCAGTGGACGGCGTAGAACGAGTCGAACTCCGCCTGCATCGTGTCGATCACGTCCGCTGACGTGCCTCCGGGCACCGAGTTCTCGATGAGACGGCGGATGCCATTACCGACATATGCGCGTGTCTCGGCGAGGGTCTGCTCGGGCAGGCCTGCCCAGGCGAGCGTGTGGTTGATGGCGAGGTGGAGGTCCTCGAGCGTGTCGAGGAGGGTGCCGTCGAGGTCGAAGACGACGGTGCTGTAACCGGTCATGTGCTGCCTTTCTTCGTGTCTCGCCCTATCGTAGCGCGCTACTCTCTTCGAGTTTCCGGAACGTAACAAGTACGAAGCGTTCATGCGACGCTGCTATTATTAATCAATGGCCATATGCGCATGTTGCCAGTCGCGGCGCGTGCGTGAGACCGCATCCTGCATGGTGAGAGCCGAGGAGGCAACCTTGACGGAGAGAGACACCACAAACAGGCGAGACGCCCTACGCGCGGCAGAGGAGGAGGCGGCGAAGACATTCGCCGGCATCGACCTGCCCGAGAGCCTTCGCGACAACCTCGAGCTGTTCCTGCGCCTTCTGCGCGAGGTCCTGAGCGAGTACTCGTCCGAGCTGCGTTCCACGTTCGATGAAGTCCTCGCAGACCTCATCGCTGCAGACGAGGTCGGCATGGTCAGCGCCACCGGCGCGTCCACCGAGGACGAGAACTTCCAGGCCGCCTACGAGCTCATGCGCGGCCTCACCGTTGAGCAGCAGACCATGCTCACGCGCGCCCTCACCGCCTACTTCCATCTCGCGAACCTGTCCGAGGAGAACTTCCGCGTCCAGACGCTGCACGAGCGTGAGCGCGTGGTGTCCCTCGAATCGGAGACCGACGAGTCCAACGCGCTCGCCGTGGCTTACCACCAGCTTGTGGAGGAGGCCGGCGAGCAGCATGCCAACGAGCTGCTCTCGCGCCTCGAGTTCCATCCCGTGTTCACCGCGCATCCCACCGAGGCTCGCCGCAAGGCCGTCGAGGGCAAGATTCGTCGCCTCTCCCGCCTGCTCGAGCAGCACCCGCATCTGGGTGGCTCGGACCTCGCGGAGAACGAGCGCCACATGCTCCAGGAGATTGACGCGCTGCTGCGCACGAGCCCCATCGCGCTCAAGAAGCCCACGCCCGTCGAAGAGGCCGACACGATCATCGACATCTTCGATAACACGCTGTTTGACATGGCGCCGCAGGTCTACCGTCGCTTCGACGACTGGGTGCTTGGCGACAATGCCGGCAAGGTGAAGCCCGTCTGCCCGGCATTCTTCCACCCCGGCTCCTGGATCGGTTCCGACCGCGACGGTAACCCCAACGTCACGGCCAAGGTGAGCCGCCAGGTCGCCGCGAAGTTCTTCACGCACATGGTCGCCACGCTCGAGGACAAGTGCCGTCGTGTGGGTCGCAACCTCACGCTCGACGTCGACCACACCAAGCCCTCCGTCGAGCTCGTGAACCTGTGGAACCACCAGGTCGAGATGAGCGAGAAGCTCACCGCCCGCGCCGAGCTCATCAGCGAGTCCGAGCTGCACCGTGCCGTCATGCTCGTCATGGCTGACCGCCTGAAGGCCACGATCGTGCGCAACACCGATACGATGTACCACTCCTGCGACGAGCTCCTCGAGGACCTGCGCATCGTCCAGCGCTCGCTCGTCGTCGGCGGCGCCCCCCGTGCCGCCTACGGCCCGGTTCAGACGCTCATCTGGCAGACGGAGACGTTCGGCTTCCACATGGTGGAGATGGAGTTCCGTCAGCACTCGCTCGTGCACAGCCGTGCGCTTGCGGACATCAAGAAGCATGGCCGCAACGGCGAGAATGGCCCGCTCGATCCCATGACGCGCGAGGTGCTCGACACGTTCCGCGCGCTGGGTTCCATTCAGAAGCGCTACGGCGCCAAGATGGCCCGTCGCTACATCATCTCGTTCACGAAGAGCGCCCAGAACGTCGCCGACGTCTACGAGCTCAACCGCGTCGCCTTCGCCCATGTCGAGGACGTGCCCACCATCGACGTGATCCCGCTGTTCGAGCAGCTCGAGGACCTCGAGAACTGCGTGGACGTGCTCGACGGCATGCTCAAGCTTCCGGACGTCCAGACGCGCCTCGCGGCAACGAACCGCCGCATGGAGGTCATGCTCGGCTACTCCGACTCCTCGAAGGATGCCGGCCCCACCACCGCAACGCTCGCGCTTCACTCCGCCCAGGAGCGCATCGCCCAGTGGGCTCGTCGCAACCATATCGACCTCGTGCTCATGCACGGCCGCGGCGGTGCCGTGGGTCGTGGAGGCGGCCCGGCCAACCGTGCCGTGCTCGCCCAGCCCGCGGGCTCGGTCAACTGCTTCTTCAAGCTCACGGAGCAGGGCGAGGTCATCTTCGCGCGCTACGGCAACCCCGTGCTCGCCCAGCGCCACCTCGAGAGCGTTGCCGGCGCCACGCTTCTTCAGAGCGCCCCGTCCGTCGAGAAGACGAACACCGAGATGACCAAGAAGTACGCGGACATGGCCGCCAAGCTTTATGACGCGAGCCATGACCACTTCGTCGAGCTGCTGAACACGCCGGACTTCACGCCGTGGTTCTCCACCGTGACGCCGCTCGTCGAGATTGGCCTCTTGCCGATCGGCTCGCGTCCCGCGAAGCGTGGCCTGGGCGCCAAGTCGCTCGACGACCTGCGCACGATTCCCTGGGTCTTCAGCTGGAGCCAGGCGCGCATCAACCTCGCTGCCTGGTACGGTTTGGGCACGGCGTGCGAGAAGCTCGGAAACCTCGACCTTCTGCGTGCCGCCTACAAGGAGTGGCCGCTGTTCACGACGTTCATCGATAACATCGAGATGTCCATAGCCAAGACCGACGGACGCATCGCCCGCCACTACCTGGCTCTGGGCGACCGCGACGACCTCGCCGAGATGGTTATGGACGAAATGGCACTCACGCGCAAGTGGACGCTTGCCATCGTGGGAGACGAGTGGCCGCTGCAGCACCGCCGCGTGCTTGGTCAGGCCATCCGCGTGCGCAACCCCTACGTGGACGCTCTGTCCATCTCCCAGGTGCGTGCCCTCACTGCCCTGCGCGAGCACGAGGCAGAGCTCACCGCTAAGGAGCGCGAAGCTTACATCAAGCTCATCCTCTCCGCCGTCGCCGGAGTCTCCGCGGGCCTGCAGAACACCGGGTGATTTTCAGGCTTTAGCTCTATCGCAACTATGCCCGCCGGTAGCACTCGCTGCCGGCGGGTGACAAAGGGACAGTCCCTTTGTCAACTTTTCAAGCCTGCCTCGCGATTCTCGCGCGGGGCAGGCTTTTTTGTCGGACGGATTTCGATTTGGGCCATGTGTTTGGGCCATTTGTCCCAAACCGTGGCTCGCAAGGGGCCTTTTGGGCATGTGATTGTGTCTTTCGGGGAGTCAGAATCCTAGGTGAAAGGGATCGGGCGTTGTGCCCGTGGTATCGCTTCAAACTGTCAAACTTGTAGGCAGGGAGGCAAGTATGGGACTCGAGAGCGTCAACTACCAGTGTCCAGCGTGCGGGGGTCCGTTGCGCTATGACGGCGGCAAGGGCAAGCTCATTTGTGACCATTGCGATTCCGAGTTCGAGGTTGCACAGATCGAGGCCATGTTCGCCACCGCCGAGGCCAAGGCGGAGGAGCGGGCGGCGAGTGCTAGCGCCCAGACGCTTGACGGCGGCTATGTCTGCGCGTCGTGTGGCGCCCAGCTCATGACTGACGGCACCGTTGCCGTCTCTCGTTGCCCCTACTGTGGCAACCAGACCATGCAGGCAGCCACCTTTACGGGTGACTTCAAGCCTGACCTTGTCATTCCCTTCAAGCTTGATCACAAGGCCGCCGTCGCCGCCCTTGACGAACACTACAAGGGCAAGATCCTCCTTCCGCGCGAGTTCAAGACGGGCAACCATATCGACGAGGTCCAGGGCGTCTACGTGCCCTTCTGGCTCTACGACTCCAGCGCCAACGGCAGCGCTACGTTTGAGGCAACCAATACCCGCAGCTATATGTGCGGTGACGACGAGATCATCGAGACTGACCACTACACCTGCGAGCGTTCTGGCTCAATGGCCTTCACGCTCATTCCCGTCGATGGCTCCACGCGCATGCCTGACGGCCACATGGATTCCATCGAGCCGTATGACTACCAGTCTCTTGTTACCTATTCTTCTGCCTACCTTCCTGGCTTCCTGGCGAATCGTTGGGATGAGGACGTTGATGCGTGCCGCTGCCGCGCGGAGCATCGCGTCACCAAGAGCGTCGAGAACGCCCTCGGTGAGACCGTGACCGGCTATGCCACGGTCGACTGCACGTCTTCAAACGTCGACTGCGGCTGGCATGACGAGAGGTGCGCCCTGTTTCCCGTGTGGATGTTGAGCACGAGCTGGGAGGGGCAGAACTTCCTGTTTGCAATGAATGGGCAGACCGGGCGCCTCGTGGGCGATCTTCCCATCTCCAAGCCCAAGCTCATCGCTATCTGCGCCGTTGTCTTCGCCGTGCTCTTCGGTGGGTTGTGGGTCGGCATGGACGGCGCCTCCGTCATGGAGTCCGATAACCCGCTTTGGGGCCTTGCGATGATCGTCCTCATTCCCGTCATCATCACCGTCATCGTCGGCGCTGTCCTCGTGGGGCAGATGAAGAGCGCGATTGAGGCTGGTCAGGCGGATAACTACCTCGACCGGAGCACCTTCCAGCTTGCCTCCCAGAGCGATACCTACACGCACACCACCACGCAGGTCATCCACCACGAGAAGAAGAAGTAACAGCAGCGTCTTTGCGACGCGCATTCGATTGGCTCCAGTACGTACATAACGGCCGTGCCCCGCGGGGCGCGCGCCAACCGGCTCCACTACGTTCGCCACTTCGAGAAAGGAAACACCATGGGACTTCTTAAGGCTGGTATCGGTGCGGCATCTGGCGTTCTTGCCGATCAGTGGCGCGAGTACTTCTACTGTGAGGCCCTCGATGCCGACACGCTCGCCGCGAAGGGCCAGAAGCGCACGGGTAACCGCAGCAGTAACAAGCATGGTGAGGAGAACATCATCTCTGACGGCTCGATCGTCGCCGTGGCTGATGGCCAGTGCATGATTATCGTCGAGGACGGTGCCATCGTCGACGTCTGCTCAGAGCCGGGTAAGTTCGTCTATGACACCGGTACCGAGCCGTCCGTATTCACGGGCAATCTCGGCGAGAACATCAAGAGGAGCTTCCAGGAAGTCGGCAAGCGCTTCTCCTTCGGTGGTGACACTGGCAAGGACCAGCGCATCTACTACTTCAACACCAAGGAGATCATCGGCAACAAGTACGGTACCGCGAGCCCCGTGCCGTTCCGCGTCGTTGACAACAAGATTGGTCTCGACGTCGACATCACGGTCCGCTGCAACGGCGAGTACTCCTACAAGATCGTCGACCCGCTGATGTTCTACAAGAACGTCTGTGGCAACGTTGACACCGTCTACACGCGTGACCTGATCGACTCGCAGCTCAAGAGCGAGCTGCTGACGGCGCTCCAGCCCGCCTTCGCGCGTATCTCCGAGATGGGCATTCGCTACAGCGCGGTGCCGGCTCACACCAAGGAGCTCGCTGCCGCCCTCAACGAGGAGCTCAGCTATGAGTGGCGCGATCGTCGCGGTATCGAGGTCGCTGCCTTTGGCGTCAACACGATCAGCGCCCCTGAGGACCAGGAGCAGATGATTCGTGACCTCCAGAGGGCTGCCGTCATGGCCAACCCGACTATGGCCGCCGCAAACATCGCGGCCGCCCAGAGCGATGCCATGCGCACCGCTGCGGCGAACCCTGCCGGTGCCGCCATGGGCTTCATGGGCATGGGCATGGCAGGTGGCATGGGCGGCATGAACGCCGCGCAGCTCTTCGCCCAGGGCCAGCAGCAGGCCGCCCAGATGCCGGCTCAGCAGGCCCCGATGCAGCAGGCTCCCGCTCAGGCAGCTCCCGGCATGGCGGGCGCGGCTGTCGCCGCCGGTGGTGCTCCTACCGGTTCCTGGACTTGCTCGTGCGGTGCCGTCAACACGGGTAACTTCTGCTCGACGTGCGGTTCTCCCAAGCCCGCCCCGGCTGCCCCCCAGGCTCCCGCCGAGTGGTACTGCCCGTCCTGCGGCACGAAGAACTCCGGCAACTTCTGTATGAGCTGCGGCACGCCGAAGCCGTAGTGGCATAAGCGTCTGCTTTGGGCGCGGGACGTTCGAGCCTCCCTTCCGCACCCGCGCCCGGGCAGGCGCCGAGAGACGACTAGCAAAGCAAGCGGGAGAAAGGACAAGACATGAAGAAGACGGCGAACCTCTGGCGGAGGATGCTCGTTGGCATCGCGCTCATGCTCACCATGTGCCTCGCCCTTGTGGGCTGCGGCGGCGGTGGTGGCTCGGCTGAGTCAAAGCTTATCGGCTACTGGGAGCTTTCCGGCGGCACTCTCGAAGGCGAAGAGCTCGATGATGAGTTTATCCAGATGATGAAGGACTGGGATGCTCACATGATCATCCACTTCGCCGAGGACGGTAAGTGCGAGGTGGACATGTTCGGTGACGTCTATGACGCCGCATGGGATGCCAAGGCCAAGACCATGGAATGGGAGGGAGAGACCGTCGAGTTCAAGCTTGACGGTGACACCCTGAGCATCGTTGACGGATCGGATCACATCGAGTTCAAGAAGGGCAACTCGACCGACCTTGCCTCCTTCATCGAGACCGATCGCTCCAACATGACTCGCAGCGGCACCGATTCCACCACGGACCCTGACGTCGAGCCTGCCATGGTTCCCCTTGATCCCGTCCAGACCATCGCTGATGACGAGTGGATCACCGCCACGGTCGACGCGAAGTACGCTGACGAGTACGGCTACGTTGGTCTTGTCATTTCCGTCAGGAACAACTCCAACGAGAACGTCACGCTCTATTCGCCCACCGGCATGAACTACGTCGACAACGTCGAGCACGAGGCCTGGTTCAGCTGCAGCCTGACGCCCGGAGAGACCATGACCACCGAGCTCTACTACGACGGCATCACCTCTGTGGATCAGCTCGTCAATATCACCCTCAACCTCGGCCTTTACTATACCGAGTCCTATGACGACATCTGCAGCTACAGCACTGTCGTCATGTAGCTCTTCGTGCGATAGCCGTCCGTTAGCGAGCTAAGTCATGAACGAGGGGCCGGGACGCTTCGAGTGTCCCGGCCCCATTTCTGTGCGCTGGCGAGGCGGCGATGCGGAGGGGTGTGGTGCTCGAGCATACGCGTGGGGAAACGGCGGTCGTGCTGGGGCGAGGGACTGCGCCGCTATCACGTTCCGTGTCCGCTGCGCCCCCAGCCGTCCGCCACGCGGCGCTGGCGTTTACTTGTCGCCGATGCGCGGGACGATGGAGCCTTCCGCCACGGCATGCACGGCGAGGCGGAGGATGTTGTCATAGCCCGTCTTGGCGAGGATCTCTCCGATGCGGCGCTTGACCGTGCCTTCGCTCATGAAGAGCTCACTGGCGATCTCCTTGCGGCTCTTGGCCTCGCAGACGAGGCGGAGAATCTGGATCTCCTCATCCGTGAGGGCCGCGCTTCCGGAGAAGACGGAATCCGGAGCCTTGGGGAAGGTCGAATAGCCGGAGTCCGTGGAGCGCATCACGGAGAGTAGCTCCGAGATGCCGACGTTCTTGTACACGAAGCTGTCGACCCCGGCGTCACGCGCCTGCTCGACGAAGGTGATGTCCGGCATGCCCGTCATGATGACGACGCGCGTCCCGGGAGAGTCTCGCTTGATGCGCTTGGCGGCCACTATGCCGCTCGAGTCATTCTCGGTGCAGACGTCCATGAGGGCGAGGTCGACGCCGCCCCTGGCAACGAAGCCAGGTGCATCGGCGGCATCTGCGAGCGAGACGACGACATGCATGTCTGGCTGGGAATCGATGGTGGAGACGAGGCTTTCCCTGAGCATCGCTTGGTCTTCGACGATCAGCACGCCAATGGTTTCCATGTGATCACCTCTCGGGAATGCCGACATTGATAACGAAGGGGGATTTGCTCGCGATTTCGAGGAAACCGCCGAGGGACTCGACGGCGCGTCTCATGCCCGCGATGCCCGTGCCACTCGTGATGTCCGCGCTCTTTGCCATGCCGTTGCCGTCATCATACGCGACGAGTGTGACGTAGCGGGCGCCGTGCGAGGCCTCTTTGCGCCCAAGCTGGATTTCGACCGTGTGGGCATGGCCGTGCTTGCAGGCGTTGGTTGCCGTCTCGCGGATGACGTCGACGAGCGTCGCTGCCACCCGAGGGTTTGTGGGCAGCTCGCCTGTGACCTCGATTTCTACGCCCACGAGGGCGAACGCGGAGACGACGGCGGCGAGGGCGGCGCTGGCATCCCCGGCATCCCCGCGCAGGTCATTCATGACCGTGGCGATGAGCTCCTTGAGCTCTGCGACGGAGGCGTCGTCGATGCGCTGTTCCTCGAGGTACCGGTGGATGATGGAGAGACGTTGACCAACGACGTCATGGACGCGGGCTCGCATCTTTAGGTGCGCCTCTCCCTCGGCGACGAGGCCGACGAGCGACATCTGCTCCCGAATGGCCTCGGTTGCATCTTTGAGGTCGAGGTTTGCCCGCCAGAGATTGCGGTTGGCAAGGGCGAGGTCGGTCACGTCGAGCGCGAGCGTCATTTGCCTCTCGTCGTTCTCTAATATCTCCCTAGTGAAGAGCTTGTACGTATCGTTGGGAAGGCGAATGAGGAGCTTCTCGTTTCCCTCGCCTGAAAGCAGCGGGACTCCCTGCAAATTCGCGATGGTGCGAAGGGGCTCCGCAATGCGGTCGAGGCGCTCCCACATGTTACTAAGGTCTCCAAGGTCGGTCGGGAGATCGAGAATGCCGAGCGTGTCTCGCATGGTGTTGTTCATAAGCGCGAAAGCTGATCTGTGTTCTGTGGCGAGGATGCCCACCGGAATGACGTTGACGGTCTCGATGACGGAGAGCTTCGAGAGCTTTTCCGTGCGACGGATGGCGTCGACGCAGATCGCCGCGGTGGTCCTGAAGAGGAAGTACGCCACGTCAAGAATCGCGACGATGGTCCAACTTGGGCCGAGAAGCCTGAGCGCGGGTGGCGTGCAGAGCGCCATGAACGTTATCTCCGGAATCATCACCGGATGTTTTAGGTAGATGCAAAAGGCGATGCCGTATGTCACGGTGATGACATTGCCCCAGAGGAAGTGACCCCATTGGGACGCGAGGATCGTGTCCGCCGCGAAGGTGCCTGTGTTCGAGAGGACGCCAATCATGTAGTCCGCTGCGAGGAAGAGGTGGTTCGCGACGCCTATCTCGTAGAAGAGGCCGATAAAGGCGAGGCGGCGGTTGCGTCCGGCTGCGGTGAGGGGGACGTGAACGAGCTGGAGGCAGCAGCTGATGAAGCTACCTACGAAGAGCAGGAGCAGGGATGTCTCGTTGAAGACGCCGGGCATCATGCGTCATCTCCCAAGCGGACCCTCGCGACGAGCCTGAGCTCGCCGGCGTCACCGGAAAGGACGAAGATTACGTCGCGCGCCTCGAGGGTGCGCTCGAGCTCGACCGCCTGGGGTCGAGCCAGGAGGTTGTCATCATCGTCAGACTCGAGCACCGCGCGGAGCTCCGCTGTTCCGTCGGGGCGAGTGCCAAGGTGATAGAGCAGGCTGGGCTTCTTCGTGTCGAGCGCAACGAAGGCGAAGTCATAGATGCAGTCATAGAGCGTGCTCATCTCGCTCGTGGCGAGGGCATGGGGAAGATCGACGACGGCAGCGCAGTCGATGCCGACCGCGCGAAGGTCGCTCGCGAGCTCGTTGGCGATGAGGACGATGCGGTCTCGGTTGAGCTCGGGGTCCTCGCTGGTCGAAAGGACAAGGGAGCCTTTGCGCTTGCTATAAGCGACGAGCATGCGCGCCCGTTCGACCTCGCGCCGGCGTTCCTCGTCGTGGCCGGGGCCCTCCGGAAGCGTATCCAGGATTCTCGCCGCCCGCGAGAGGGACGTGGCGAGAGCCGCCTCGATCTCATCGACGAGCTTGCGCTCTGCCTCTACGCCGGCGAGGGCCTTGGCAACCTGCACTTGAGCGCTAAGTACCTCGCTGTCGCGGAGGAGCTCCGCGTGGACCCGCTCGAGCTCGGCATGGACATGGTCAAGACCGCTGACGTCCTGCGCGAGAATTGCGGCCCCGCCCGAAATAGGCCAGACCCTTGTGACCTCGTGCTCGCCCGTTCGCATGGAGATGGCCCCGTCGCCCTTGCTTTTGGCGAGCTCTTCGAGCAGGTGGCGGACGGTGTCGCGCCGGACGGACTCCGCCTTAGTTGTGGCGAGGTAGGTTTTGCCGTCGAGGTCGACGATGCGCAGGTCAAGGGGGATCTTCGAAAAGGATTTATCGAACCTGACCATGGACGGAATGAGCCCGAGGTCGAGTGAGAGTTCGAGGGCCGTCACTACGAGCGAGGCATAGACGAGCGAGAAGTTGAGGCGCATTGCGAAGGGGAGGCGGAACACATAACCGAGCATGTAGAGAACGCCAACCAGAAAGACGCCCACAATGATGACGATGAATGTACGGAGGTGCTTTCGCGACGCGCGGGCGAGGCAGACGAAGAAGCCGGCGTAGCAGAGGACGTTCCAGATCATGAAGAGCCAGTAGCCGCCGCGGTACTCATACTCACCCACTACGCCCGGGTTAGGCGAGTCGAACGAGAAGACGAGCTGATGGAGGTTGTTGGAGAAGACGAGCAGGATGAGGGCGCAGGCGAGGGCGATGAGGCCGCATTTGATGTCGCGGGCGGCGGGGGAGCGGTCGAGGCCCGTGGCGCGCCCACCAATCAGCAGGGTGAGCAGCGGGATGACCGTCATGGGGACGTAGTAGAAGTACCAGCAGAAAATGCCGAGCCAGAGGCTGTGCGTCTTCCACTTGATGATGGCGTCGAGCATCCATAATACGAGGAAGATCGCGATGCCAGCGAGGTAGATGCGGTTCTTGCGGTCGAGGCAACGGAGATAGGCGGAGACTCCCCAGAGCGAGAAGGCCGAACTCGCGATGCGCATGTGGACCGCACGGTCTCCCATCCACCTGAACCGGACGTTGCCCTGCGGAACCGGGGGAATGGGCGGCCCCGCAAAGGCCATGGCGGCGATGACGAGGGCGAGGAACACGACGGCGATCGCGCCGCAGACGACGAAGACCCCACGCTTGCGGGCCAGGTTTCTTGCCGACTTGATTGGGCTGGCCATCGTCACCTCCCCATGGCGAGACTCATGCATCTTCGGTACTTCTAGGATACGCGACCGTGGGTGGGTCACGTGTCCCAAGCTCGCCATTCTCGGTGCGCGGGCAGGCGGGTGGGTGGGCGTGCGGTCGGGCGCGGGCTGCCGGGCGCGTGCGGGCTGCCGGGCGCGGGCAGGTGGATGGGCGTGCGGGTGCGTGCGGACGGCCGGGCGCTCGCACGGGGCGGGCAATTTATGTCTCTGCCGTCTGGCGATTGCCTGCGGGCGTGAGTCGCCTACTCCTGTACACTCAATTGGATTATGTAAATCACCCGCATGTGCCCATGGGGATGAGCGTGCCTTACGAGGGGAGAGACATGGAAGATACCGAGAAGGACGCGCGCGAGCGTGAAGTCCGCGTTATCGAGGTCAAGCAGAGCGTGTTCGCGAGCAACGATCGCGCGGCGGACACTCTCCGCGACGAGCTCCGTGCTCGCAAGACCTTCCTGCTCAACTTGATGAGCAGCCCCGGCTCGGGCAAGACCACAACGCTCGCGCGCACCATCGAGGCTCTTGCCGGCGAGCTTTCTATCGGCGTTATGGAAGCGGACATCGACTCAGACGTCGACGCGCGCGCCATGGCCGCGACGGGCGTCACGGCGATTCAGCTCCACACGGGCGGCATGTGCCACCTCGATGCCGCTATGTGCCGCCAGGGCCTCGCGGAGCTCGAGGCCGCCGCCGAGGATGCGGGCACGGCTCCCCTCGACCTCGCGATTCTCGAGAACGTGGGCAACCTCGTGTGTCCGGCGGAGTTCGATACGGGCGCGAGCGTGAACGTCGCGATCCTTTCCGTGCCGGAGGGCGACGATAAGCCCCTCAAGTATCCGCTGATGTTCGAGGTCTGCGACGTCGTCCTCGTCAATAAGATGGACGTGGCGCCGTACTTCGACTTTGACCTCGCGCGCTGCGAGGAGAACGTCCGCCTGCGAAACCCCGGCGCCAAGGTCATCCCGATGAGCGCCAAGACGGGGGAGGGCACAGACGCGTGGGCGGCATGGCTGCGCGCCGCCGTCGTCGCGTGGAAGACCGGCAAGTTCGAGAAGGCCACGCCGGCCAACAGCGAGGCCCCGCACTATCCAGGCGAGTAGCGGCGGGCTACGTCATCCGCTGCGGCGGCCGTGTGCCATGCGGGAAGCGCGCATCTTGCCTGTTCCCCGTCGCCCGCGCCCGCACACCCGCGCGCACGCGTCCGTCTCCCAGATCCGCCCCTTACGCCCCAACCCAGAGGAGTGACCATGATCATTAACGGCCCCGGCATTTCCTACACCGAGCCTGACATCGGATCCGAGTTCGTCCCCGAGCTTCCGGAGAACCCGCGCCCCAGCATCGTGGCTCTCTGCAAGCACTGCACGAACCGCCTCCTCGGAAAAGACGAGCTCCTGCCCTACGAGTACTGGAGCTTCGCCGAGGCTGCGACTGACGAGCAGGCTGACATGCTCGTCAAGCTCAAGATGCGCCAACCCTACACGCTCGATGCCGCGGTCAAGGCAACGGGCATCCCGGCGGAGAAGCTCGAACCCATGCTTGACGAGGTCTCCTACGTGGGCCTCCTCGAATACAACTGGGAGAATCCCCAGCATGAGAAGCAGTGGGTTCTCCCCATGCTCGTTCCTGGGTCGGCGGAGTTCCTCAACATGCGCTGGAGCCAGCTCGAGGATCACCCGGTCTTCGCCAAGTTCTTCGAGCAGGCCTCGAAGGGCCCGCTCTCCCGTGCGACGCCACTCGTGCCGCCCGGAGGCGCGGGCATCGGCATGCACGTCATTCCTGTCGAGCGCGCCATCGAGCACGAGAACCAGTCCATCTCCATCGAGCACATCGAGCACTGGCTCGACAAGTACGACGGCAAATACGCCGCCAGCGCCTGCAGCTGCCGCATGAGTCGTCAGCGCATGGGCGAGGGCTGCGGTGACGACTTCAACGACTGGTGCATCGCCGTTGGCGACATGGCGGACTACGTCGTCGAGACGAACCGCGGCCACTACATCACGCGCGAGGAGGCCCTCGACATCTTTCAGCGCGCGGAGGACAACGGCTTCGTCCACCAGATCACCAACATCGACGGCGAGAACAAGATCTTCGCCATCTGCAACTGCAACGTGAACGTCTGCTACGCGCTTCGTACCTCGCAGCTGTTCAACACGCCCAACCTCTCGCGCTCCGCTTACGTCGCCCATACGGATCCCGCCAACTGTGTGGCTTGCGGTCGATGCGTCGAGGTCTGTCCCGCCGGCGCCGTGAAGCTCGGCCAGAAGCTGTGCCAGAAGTCGACTAGCGAGGTGCCCGAGTATCCACGCCAGGAGCTGCCTGACGCCGTCAAGTGGGGTCCGGAGAAGTGGAGCCCCAACTATCGCAACAAGAATCGCATAGAGACCTACGACACGGGCACCGCGCCCTGCAAGACGGCCTGTCCGGCGCACGTCGCCGTCCAGGGCTACCTCAAGCTCGCGGCCCAGGGTCGCTTCACCGAGGCGCTCGCCCTCATCAAGCGCGAGAACCCGCTGCCCGCCGTCTGCGGCCGCATCTGCAATCGCCGCTGCGAGGACGCCTGCACGCGCGGGCGCGTGGACGAGGCCATTGCCATCGACGAGGTCAAGAAGTTCATCGCCCAACTCGACCTCGACGCCGAGACGCGCTACATCCCACCTCAGGTCCGCCCGAAGGTAGAGGGTGACTTCGAGGAGAAGATCGCGATCATCGGTGCCGGTCCCGCAGGTCTCACCTGTGCCTTCTATCTCGCCGAGAAGGGCTACAAACCCGTCGTGTTCGAGAAGAGCGAGCGCCCCGGCGGCATGCTCACCTATGGCATTCCGGCCTACAAGCTTCCCAAGGACGTGGTCCAGGCCGAGGTTGACGTCATCGAGGCCATGGGCGCGGAGTTCCGCTATGGCGTGGAGGTAGGTCGCGACGTTACACTTGCCGAGCTGCGCGAGCAGGGCTTTAAGGCCTTCTATGTCGCCATCGGCTGCCAGGGCGGACGACTCGCGGGCGTTCCTGGCGAGGATGCCGAGGGAGTGACGGTTGCCGTCGACTTCCTTCGCGAAGTTGCGACGGAGCAGCTGGACCGCGGCGAGGCAGTACCCGTAAGCGGGAAGGTTGTCGTTGTGGGAGGCGGAAACGTCGCCATCGACGTCGCGCGGACGGCCGCCCGCCTTGGTGCGGAGAGCGTCGAGATGCTCTGCCTCGAGTCTCGAGACGTCATGCCCGCCTCGAATGAGGAGGTTGCCGAGGCTGAGGCCGACGGCGTGCGCCTCTCCTGCGGATGGGGCCCGAAGGAGGTCCTCGCGCGGGACGGTCACGTGACGGGCATCGTCTTCAAGCGCTGCACGCGCGTCTTCGACGAGGACGGCCGGTTCGCTCCCGAGTATGACGAGGACGACACCATCGAGCTTTCCTGCGACCAGGTGGTCATGTCCATCGGCCAGACCGTCGTGTGGGGAGACCTGCTCGAGGGCAGCGCCGTCGAGCTCGGCCGCGGCTCCGGTGCCGTGGCGGATCCGAAGACCTATCAGACCGCAGAGCCTGACGTCTTTGTGGGCGGCGACGTCTACACTGGCCCCAAGTTCGCGATTGACGCCATCGCCGCAGGTCATGAGGCGGCGGTCTCCATCCATCGCTTCGTCCAGGGCGGTACGCTCACTATCGGTCGCAACCAGCGCAGCTACGTAGCGCTCGACCGGGACGACGTGGACTTCGGCTCGTATGACACGACGGCTCGCCAGGAGCCCGCGATTGACCACGACCGCGAGAAGGCCGAGCCCTTCGGCGAGTACGTGCGCACCTTTACCGCAGAGCAGGTCATGGCCGAGACGGCGCGCTGCCTTGGCTGCGGTGCGTCGGTGGTCGACCCCAACAAGTGCATTGGCTGCGGCCTCTGCACCACGAAGTGCGACTTCGACGCCATCCACCTGTTCCGCGAGAGGCCCGAGTGCTCCACGATGGTCAAATACGAGAAGAAGGTGCCGAGCCTGCTTAAGTATGCGGCAAAGCGCCAGGTAAAGATTATGTTTGGTGGCAAGGGCAAGTAAGCTTTGCCACGCGCCCGCCCGTCGCCTCGTGCCGGGCGGGCGCGCCATCGCTTGGGGGGGACGCGTGCACGAGCTGGGAATCGTCTTCTATATCATCGACGACGCCAAGAAGGCGGCGACGGACAACGGGCTGACCTCCGTGCGGCGCGTGACGCTCGACCTTGGCGAGGTGTCCGGCGTGGTGCCGGACCTCCTCCACGACGCGTGGACGTGGGCGTGCAAGCGCGAGCCGATGATGGAGGGGTGTGAGCTCGAGGTCTGCGAGAAGGAGGCGGCGAGCGTCTGCGAGGCATGCGGGACCGAGTATGGAACCGTGGCCTACGGACGTATCTGCCCCGAGTGCGGTAGCGAGCGCACGCACCTCTTGCACGGGCGCGAGGTCATGATTCGCGAGATCGAGGCGTACTAGGCGGCCGCCTTCTCGCGAGGGGCGTAGATCTTGCTCGGGCGGATGATCATCAGGGCGATGAAGACGAGCAGCGTCGTGGAGCCAAGGCTGATGGGGTAGATCGCCAGAAGCTTCAGGAACGAGGGCGCGGCGGGGAAGACCACGCTCACGAAGCTCTTGCTGCGACTGTCCGACATCCAGGAGG
>USBN01000020.1 GCA_900552935.1 uncultured Coriobacteriaceae bacterium
GGCCCTCTTCGGCGATGAGCGCATCGGCTGCGAGAAGTCCATGGACAAGCGCGCCGGCCGCCCGCTGTGCGACAAGTGGACCTTCTCCACGAACTGCGTCTCCATCCAGGGCCGCTACGGCATCCCCTGCGTCGGCTTTGGCCCCGGCGCCGAGTCCCAGGCCCACGCTCCCAACGAGGTCACCTACAAGCAGGACCTCCCGACCTGCGCCGCCCTCTACGTCGCCGCTCTGAACCTCTACGAGCCCAGCGCCGAGATGGACAACGCCACCACCTACCGCGCCGAGCTCACCGACAACGACATCAAGTAGCTCGACTCCGGCGGAAACCTGAAAAAGGGACAGTCCCTTTTTCAGGTCCCCCGTCACACTTTCAAGGCCAGCACCAACCAGCCTTAGCTACACGTACGCAATTCGATCCGAGAGGACATAACATGAGCGAGATCAGCCAGTACACCGACATGCTTTCCGGCCTCGACTTCAAGGGCATGTATCAGAGCGACTTCCTGCACACCTGGGACAAGACCACCGACGAGCTCCGCGCCCTCTACGCGGTTGCCGCCGCTCTCCGCAACCTCCGCGAGCGCAACATCTCGTCCAAGATCTTCGACTCCGGCCTCGCCGTCTCCCTCTTCCGCGACAACTCCACGCGTACCCGCTTCTCCTTCTCCAAGGCCACGAACCTCCTCGGCCTCGAGCTCCAGGACCTCGACGAGAAGAAGTCCCAGATCGCCCACGGCGAGACCGTCCGCGAGACCGCCACGATGATTTCCTTCATGGCTGACGTCATCGGCATTCGCGATGACATGTACATCGGCAAGGGCGACGCCTACATGCAGGAGGTCTCTGACTCCGTCGCGCAGGCCTACGAGGATGGCGTCCTCGACCACCGTCCGACGCTCATCTCCCTCCAGTCCGACTCCGACCACCCGACGCAGTCCTCCGCCGACATGCTCTACCTCATCGAGGAGTTCGGCGGCCTTGAGAACCTCCGTGGCAAGAAGGTTGCCGTGACCTGGGCCTACTCGCCCTCCTACGGCAAGCCGCTGTCCTGCCCGCAGTCCCTCATCAGCCTGCTCCCGCGCTTCGGCATGGACGTCACCCTGGCTCACCCCGAGGGCTACGACCTGATGGGCGACCGCGTCGAGGCCGCCAAGAAGTACGCCTCCGAGAACGGCTGCACCTTCAACCAGGTCAACACCATGGAGGAGGCCTTCGAGGGTGCCGACATCGTGATCCCGAAGTCCTGGGCTCCCTACGCAGCCATGGAGCGCCGCACCAACCTCTACGCCGAGGGTGACGACGCCGGCATCGCTGCGCTCGAGAAGGAGCTCCTCGCCCAGAACGCCACGCACAAGGATTGGTGCTCCACGACCGACCTCATGGCTAAGACCGCCAACGGCCAGGACACCATCTTCATGCACCCGCTGCCCGCCGACATCTCCGGCGTCTCCTGCGAGCACGGCGAGGTCATGGCTGACGTCTTCGACATGCACCGCGTTGGCATGTACAAGGAGGCCTCCTACAAGCCCTACGCCATCGCCGCGATGATCTTCCTGCAGAAGGTCGCCAACCCGATTGAGACCCTTCAGGCTCTTGAGGCTGCCGCAACTCCCCGCTGGTACCAGGCCTAATGCCCCCGTCGCCTGCGTCCGCGGTCTGAGCGCGGACGCAGGACCGAGGCCTGCTACCTAGACAGAGCCGGCATGGCCGGCCCACCCGCCGCCAATACCCCTGGCAGGCGAAGGTCTGGGGTCGCGCGTTTCGTTTCGGGCGAACGCGCGACCCTAGGGACAGCTTTATCAATTTTCAGGGCCGCGCAATCGTGCGCCCATATCTTGCAGGGCCGAGGCGCCCTCAAGGATCGGAGTCGATATGTCCAAGCGAATCGTCGTCGCCCTTGGCGGCAACGCCCTCGGCAACAACCTTCCTGAGCAGGCCGTCGCCGTCCGTGTGACCAGTCAGGCGATCGTGGATCTCATCGAGCAGGGCAACGAGGTCGTCGTCGTCCATGGCAACGGCCCCCAGGTCGGTATGATCGCCAACGCCATGACCGAGCTCACGCGTTCTAATCCGGAGAAGTACATCCCGTGCCCGCTTTCCGTCTGCGGTGCCATGAGCCAGGGTTACATCGGCTATGACCTGCAGAACGCCCTGCGCGAGGAGATGGAGCGCCGCGGCATCGCCAAGGGCGTCACCACCGTCCTCACCCAGGTCGAGGTTGACCCGGAGGACCCCGCGTTCTCCAACCCGACCAAGCCCATCGGCTCCTTCATGACGAAGGAGGAGGCCGAGGTCCTTCACCGCGACCGCGACTATGACTTTATGGAGGACTCCGGCAGGGGTTACCGCCGTGTTGTCGCTTCTCCGAAGCCCCAGCGCATCGTCGAGCTCGACACGATCACCTCGCTCGTCCAGGCAAACCATATCGTCATCGCCTGCGGTGGCGGCGGCATCCCGGTGCTTCCCACCGGTGGCCACCACCTCAAGGGCGCCGCGGCCGTTATCGACAAGGACTTCGCCGCCGAGCTCCTCGCCGAGTCCCTCGACGCGGACTACCTCGTGATCCTCACCGCCGTCGAGAAGGTGGCCGTGCGCTTTGGCAAGCCCGACGAGCGCTGGCTCGACGAGCTCACGCCAACTGAGGCTCACGAGCTTGCCGAGGCAGGCGAGTTTGGCAAGGGCTCGATGGAGCCCAAGGTCCTCGCCTGCGCGAAGTTCGCCGAGAGCAAGCCTGGTCGCTCCGCTCTCATTACCCTGCTCGAGAAGGCCAAGGAAGGTCTTGCCGGCAACACCGGAACCACCATCCGCGCCTAAGAGCGAATGCCGCGTGCGTGGCCTCGGGGGAGGTCACGCACGTTTGCTTTTGCGGAGGCTTGCGTGCCCTCGCCTGCGGGCCGTGGTTGTCCGTTTGCGAAAACAACGCATGGACGCTGAATAATTGTCAGCTTCGTTTGGGATAATGGGTGGCATGAGACCAAGCGTAAGAACATACCTAGTTAATGACGAGGGCGAGCGCGTCTTCGGTCCCGGTCCCGCGGAGCTGCTGCGTCGCATCCGCGAGTGCGGGAGCCTCCGCGCCGCCTCGATATCCATGGGCATGGCCTACACCAAGGCGCTGGCCCTCGTCCGTACGGCGGAGAAGGGTCTGGGCTCCCCGCTGACCACCCGCGTCGTGGGCGGTGCCGGTGGCGGCGGGTCGACGCCTACGCCGGAGGCGGATGCCCTCCTCGCTGCGTACGAACGCTGGACTGCTTCGGTGAACTCCGCCGCCGGCGCGCAGTTTGACGCGGCGTTCCCACATGGGGCGGTGGCCGTTTCGTCCGTAGGCGCGGATTCGGTTTCGGGCGATGGTCGCGTCGTTGGCGCCGCCGTGCTCGCCGCCGGTCACTCGGTGCGCTATGGCAAGAACAAACTCGTGGAGCCCCTTCTTGGCGAACCCGTGGTTGCCCGTGCCATCGATTGCGTGCCCGCCGGCATGCCCATCGTCGTGGTGTCCGCCACGCCTGAGGTCGATGCTATCGCGGACGCCCGCGGCATAGAGCGCGTTCGTCCGGATGGCTTTGACGAGGACGTCGCCGCTACGCTTGGGCAATCCGCTTCTGTGCGTGCTGCGGCCGCCTTTGCCCGTGACGCTGGGTGGGACGCATGCCTGTTCCTACCGGGAGACCAGCCCCTCGTCGAGCACGGGAGCGTCACTCGTATGCTTGGGGTCTCCGCGTTTCGGCCGGATGTCCTCGTGCGCCTTTCCTGGCGCGGCCGCCCCGCTTCCCCGGCGTTGTTCCCCAGCAACTTCTATGAAGCACTTTCGAGCGTCGAGGGTGATGCTGGCGGGAGCTCGGTCGTGGGGGAGGGCGACGTCTGCGTGAGTGTCGAAGCGTCGCTTCCGTGGGAGCTTTGGGATATCGACACGCCCGATGACCTCAGGCGTGCCCGTGAGATTCTGGAAAGTGGACTTGGACGTGGAGGGAGTTGCCAATGATCATCATCAAGGGCGGAACTCTAGTTTGCCCCGACGGGCTACGCGTGGGTGATGTGGCTCTGGAGGGTGACAAGATCCTCCGCATCGCGGCCTCGATCGAGGCCGGTGATGGCGATGAGGTTGCTGACGCTGCGGGCTGCTGGGTCTTCCCGGGTTTCATTGACGCCCACACGCACATGCAGTGCTGGACGGGCATCGACTGGACGGCGGATAGCTTCGAGACGGGCACCCGCGCCGCTGCCTGCGGTGGCACCACCACCATCGTCGACTACGCCACGGCCGATCGCGGCGTGACCATGCCGGACGCTCTGGCGGAGTGGCATAAGCGCGCGGATGGCACCTGCACGTCAAACTATGCCTTCCATATGGCAATCGCGGAGTGGAACGAGCGCAATCGCGAGGACCTTGCCGCGATGCGCGCTGGCGGCGTCAGCTCCTTCAAGACCTACTTCGCCTATGACCATCTGCGCCTTGATGACGCGGAGACCCTCGAGGTGCTCGAGGCCCTGAAGCCGTTTGGCGGCACGCTCTGCGTCCACTGCGAGAACGGCACCCTCGTTGACGCCCTCCAGAAGCGCGTGTACGAGGCTGGCATTCACGGGCCGGAAGGCCATCCTCTGAGCCGTCCTGCCGAGTGCGAGGCCGAGGCGGTGAGCCGTCTGCTCTACCTCGCCCATCTCGCCGGCGACGCGCGCGTGAACGTAGTGCACCTCTCAACGAAGCTCGGCCTCGAGGCCATTCGCGCTGCCAAGGCGCGCGGCCAGAAGAACATCTTCGTCGAGACCTGCCCTCAGTACCTGCTGCTTGATGACACGTGCTTCACGCGTAGGGGAGAGGACGGCCTCGAGGGCCTCGAGTTCGTCATGAGCCCGCCTCCGCGCAAGCCGTCTGACCGCGCGGCACTTCGCCAGGCGCTGCTCGACGGCGAGATCGACACCATCGCCACGGATCACTGCAGCTTCAACCTCCATGGGCAGAAGAATCGCGGCGTGGATGACTTCCGTGCCGTCCCCAACGGCGGCGCGGGCGTCGAGCATAGGCCCGCACTCATCGCGACAACGTTTGAGGGTCAGCTTGGCCCCACGGAGCTCTGTCGCCTCATGAGCGAGAGCCCCGCTCGCGTCTTTGGCATGTGGCCACGTAAGGGTTGTCTGGCGGAGGGCTCGGACGCGGATGTCTGCGTCTGGGATCCGTCCGTCGAGTGGACCATCTCGGCGAAGACTCAGCACCAGAACGTCGACCACACCCCGTACGAGGGCTTCATCTGCCACGGCAGGGCGCGTCTCACCTACGTGAACGGCGTGCTCGCGGCTCGTGACGGCGAGCCGACGGGGGCGACGCCGGGCACATACGTCCCGCGCTAGCCGCGAGCCGGCGGCGGGCGCATACGTCCCGCGCTAGCCGCGAGCCGACTGCGGGCGCGGTGTCGGGCGCGTACGTCCCGCGCTGGTCATGAACCATGGGCGGGCGCGGAGCCAACTTGAGTACGAAAAGCTGGTCCTTTCGCCGTTCGAGTCATTGACAAGGGGCCTTCTTTATCGTTAAGCTTCTAAACAACGATAGGCAATATCGTCAAACAAAAGGAGAAAAACATGTCCATCGAAGCCGTCGTCACTGATAAGGCCCCCGCCGCTGTGGGTCCGTACTCCGCCGCCACCAAGTCCGGCAACTGCATCCACGTTTCCGGTCAGCTCCCCGTTGACCCCGCCACCGGCGAGTTCGCTGGCGACGACATCCAGGCTCAGACCCGTCAGAGCCTGACCAACGTCAAGAACGTCCTCGAGGCTGCCGGTGCCACCATGGCCGACGTCGCCGAGACCGTCGTTCTTCTCGACTCCATTGCCGATTTTGGCGCCATGAACGAGGTCTACGCCGAGTTCTTCGCCGCTCCGTATCCGGCCCGTGCCGCCTTCGAGGTTGCCGCCCTCCCCAAGGGTGCCAAGGTCGAGATCAAGGCTGTCGCCTACCTGTAATGTGTTGTTGCCCAACTGAATGGGCCGCCGCCCTCTAGTGGCGTTGTCTCTTGTCTGCAATGAGACTCAGCCGGCGTTCGGATTCACCTCCGAGCGCCGGCTTTTTGTTTTTCGTGTCCGCTACTCCTCATAACCTGAAAAAGGGACAGTCCCTTTTTCAGGTTTTAGTGTGACGATCGACGGTGATGTACGGTTAAGTTTCATCGAGACGTGCGTTATATAGAGTTATGAACGAGAATTAAGCTCCATAACTCGAAGAAACGCATGTCTCGGCGGCGGCGTGTCGGAGCTGCCGGGCGTCGCGTTGCGTCCACGGGTGCTTTTATACCGTTCGCGAGAGCTCTACGCATTTTCGGTTTCTCGTCCGTAGCGGCTGGTTGCTGGGGTAGACTATTCCCTGTTGACCATCTGGTCGCAAGTTATGTTCAGCGCGCAAGCGCAGTGTTGCCCTCGGAGGGGCAAATGAAAGAAAGGCACGTCATGGCTCAGGGTACTGTTAAGTGGTTCAATCCGGACAAGGGCTACGGCTTCATCTCTCGCGAGGACGGCGACGACCTGTTCGTCCACTACTCCGAGATTCAGATGGACGGCTTCAAGACCCTCGACGAGGGCCAGGCTGTCGAGTTTGACATCACCACTGGTCAGAATGGCAAGCTCCAGGCCTCCAACGTCCGTAAGAGCGCTTAATTAACGTCTTACATACGCTTGGGTGAGGGGACGTCCGAAAGGACCCCCCTCTTTTTTTGTGCGGGCTGGTAGTGCGTATCGGCCGCTAAATCGTGCATATCTGCTCGTTGTGCGCGCCGGTCATGCGTGCCGGCTGCCGTACGCGCTCGTGTGGGCACCGGCCGCGGGGGGGGCACGTCGGGCTTCGGCCGCTCGCGCGTCCCGGCCGCTGACGGCGAAAGGCGCGCGGACGTAGCCCCGCTATTGCACGTGCTCGGCGAAGCGGTGGTACTGCACGCAGGCGAGCTTGAGGTAGGCGTCGCGGGCACGAGCGGCTGGATCACCGTTGGGGTCGGCGCCGGCGAGCGTCTTGAGGCCGCCCGTTGCATGGTGACGGTCCTCGACATCCGTGTATGAGAGCGCGCTGATCGTCGGCATCGACAGGCGTGCTCCCAGCTGCGCCTCCTGATAGCCCGAGAGGGGAGCTCCGACGGCGTCGAGAGCGAGCGCCCCCAGCGTACTCGAGGAGGCCTCCTCGACGCGCATGCTTCCAGCGCCCGCCACGTCATAGTTCGCCCAGACGAGGTAGTTGGTGAGGTACGTGCGCGCTCCGTGGGTCTGGTCGGCCTCGTCCGGGAACATGGCGTCGTTGACGGCGGCGGAAACGCTTGCCTGATGGTCTCCGAAAAAGACAAGGAGCACCGGTCGGTCGAGCTTGCGCAACTCGCCGATAAACCACTCGAGGTCGCGATCCGAGGCATCAATGCACGCGAGATACTCGTTGAGCTCCGCCGCCTGCGACTTGTCCAGGTAGTCAGGCTCGTAGCCGCGCAGCAGACTCGGATCGATGTTGTCCTGGTCGTAGCTGCTGTGATTCTGCATCGTCACGTCGAAGATAAACTGCGGGTTGCTCGAGCCGCGCAGACGCCCGAGGACCTCCTCGTACGTGGCCGCGTCGGTGACACCGCTGTGGAACTGCGGCGCGTTTTCGAACTCGTCGATGGTGAGGAACTCATCAAACCCAAAGCCGGCGTAGATGCCCTCGCGGTTCCAGTTCGTGCCGAGGTTGGGGTGAATCGCGCACGTGTCATAGCCCAGGCTCGACAGCTGAGAGGCGAGGTTGTCCGTCGTCGAGAGGTCGTAGAGCGTATACGGATACGCGCCTTTGCCGAGGTATCCCAGGGTGTTGCCGGTGAGGAACTCGAACTCCGTGTTGCAGGTCCCGCCTGCGTAGGTGGAGACGGCGAGCTGCCCGCGCACGAGCGCGTCGTCGATCGAGTTGAAGTACGCGGGACCCTCGTAGCCCACGCCAAGCCCGTCGTAGAGCGACATGTCGCTGAAGCTCTCGTTCATCACGCACACGATGCTCGGGCGCGTCTCTGCGAACTGGGTCTGCGCGGCGGCGCGAGCGTCCGGGTCGACGCTCGACGCGTGGTTGTCTGCCAGCTCCTGTTCGTCTGCGACGGCCTGCGCGGAGGAGTAGCCGGCGGGGCGAGGAATCTCGAGGTCCTGCGCCGCGGCGACGAAGCTCGTGATGGCTCCGTAGCGCTCGTAGCTGCGAGCGGTGTCCCATCCGTCGACGTGTACGCCGAGCACGACGCCAAAGTCCACGAACGCGACCACCGCTACGAATGAGCCCACGCATGCTGCCGCGACGCCGAGGTTGCCGGCGACGGCGAGCTTGCGTCGGCGAGGCGCACGGCCCTTCTCGGAAGCCGCCTCCTTGCACCGGCGAGGCGCACGGCCCTTCTCGGAACCCGCCTCGCGTCCGTGCATGAGCGAGCAGAGACACCAGCCAACTGCGGCGATGGCGATGCCGAGGATAACCGTGCCGTCGATCTTGTAGACGTAGCCGCCCGCGACGGACATCGCCGTGGCCATGCCGAGGACGTCCGACGGCAGAATTGCGGTGCCCTTATGGACGCGCACGAAGAACTGGGCGAGGCCCATCGCGCAGAAGACGCCGACACCGATGCCAGCACCGATGCCCTGCGTTGGAAGACGAGGTAAAGGGCGAGGAGTGCGATCAAGGCAAACCCGGCTTCGAGGGCGAGGAACTTAGGCTCGACGGCGAGGTTGCCACGGCACCAGCTGACCTCGAGCGCGAACGCTGCGGCGACGCTGGCGGCGACGAGTAGCCCGGCGTCTGCAAGGTAGGACCCCCGAACCCTATCGCGGGATAGCGTGACCAGCGCGCACGCGCCAACGACTGCGGCGGCGGCAACGGAGCAGCCGGCGACCGTCGCGACGTCTCCCCCGACCAGGCCAAGCGCGAGCCAGATGACGAGCGCGACAACCAGCACGGGATACGGCAGCGTCCAGACGAGGGTGGCGCGAGACGGACGCTCGCGCATCGAACGGTCCTTGTCCGCGCTGCTGCTCATCGTGTCTAAGACACCCGCTTCGCAAACTCGAGGTACTGAACGTTCTGGAGGAGGCGGCAAGACTCAGCGGCGGCGGCCCAGGACTCGTTATCCGGCGTTGGCGCATCGTCTCCGTTGCCGCCGTCCCCGCCGTTACCGCTGGAAGCCTTCTGGCTGGGCGTGGCGTCCGCGACGGAGTGCCAGCCGCCCTCGTTGTCTTTGTAGGCAAACATGTTAATCATCGGCATGTACATGCGGGCGCCAAGTTGCGCCTTCTGGAAGTCCGTGAGGGGAGCGCCGATGGCGTCGAGCGCGAGGGCGCCCAGCGTCGACGAGGAGGCGTCCTCCCAGCGCATATCGCCAGCGCCGGCGACCTCGTAGTTCGTCCAGACGAAGTAGTTCGTGCGATAGGCACGAGCGCCATGGGCGGTGCCAACGTCCTCGGTGAAGAGCGCGTCGTTCGCGTATCCGGAGACGCCCGGCTGGTGATCGCCAAAGAACACGAGCATGACGGGGCGGTCAAGGTTGCGGAGCTCCTCCATGAACCACTGGAGGTCGCGGTCCGAGGCATTGATGCAGGCGAGGTACTCGTTGAGCTGACTCGTGAGCGCGGCGTCATCCTCTGCAAACGGGAAGGTGTAGCCCGGAAGAAGTGACTCGTCGATGTTGTTTTGGTCGTAACCGCTGTGGTTCTGGATGGTGACGTCGAGGATGAACTGCGGGGCCTCGTTGCTGCGGAGGCGGTCAAGCACGCTCTCGTAGGTCGCGGCGTCAGTGACGCCGGAGTGGAATCCGGGCGCGCCCGCGAAGTCCTCCGCGGAGAGGAAACGGTCGAACCCGAAGGCCCTGTAGACGATGTTGCGCTTCCAGTTCGTGGGGGCGCAGGGGTGGATTGCCGTCGTGTCATATCCCATGTCGGCGAACTGGGTGGCGAGGTTGTTGACGTCGCTGAGGTCATAGAGCGTGTAAGGGTACTTGGCGTTGCCGATGTAGCCTATGGTGGCTCCGGTCATGAACTCGAACTCGGAGTTGCAGGTGCCTCCGCCGTAGGCGGAAACCTCGAGCTCGCCACGCACGAGCGCGTCATCGATCGAGTTGAAGTAGGCGGGACCCGTATAGCCGATCCCGAGGCCGTCGAGCATCGAGAGGTCTGAGAAGGTCTCGTTCATGACGCAGACGACGCTGGGCTTCGTGTCCGCGAACTGCGCTTGGGTATAGGGATACGAGTCGCTCTTGGCGTTCTGGTACAGCGAGGCGAGGGTCTGCTCGTCCTCGAGGGCGACATCGTCAGAATAGCCTGCGGGCATGTCGATCGCCATGTGCTGCACCATGCTGAGGAAGTGGGGAACCATGCCGTCCGCGCGGTAGCTCGAGATGGGGTTCCATACGTCGGTATTGATTCCGTAGTCCTTGGTGAGGTCGATGTCCGAGAACGCGTTCTGGAGCGTGGCCAGGCACAGGATGCCGAGGGCGATGTTTGCGATAGGGCGGATGATGCGCACGCGGCTCGGCGCCGGCGTCGCGGGGCGGATGAGACAGCAGGCGATGAGGCCAACGCCGAGGGCGCTCGCGGCGGTGAGCATTGGGTTCGTCACGGTATAGGTGTATCCGGCGGAGACTTCTGCGGCGGTGCTCAGGGCGAGAAGGTCCGTCGGGAGGAGGGCGGCACCCCTGAACTCGGCGACGAATGCCTGGCCGATGCCGAGGGCGAAGAGGGCGACGAGCCATATCGCGGGCATCACGCCGCGGCGCTGGCCAAGGAAGTAGGCGATGACCATGACGGAGCCGATGAAGGCGACGTCAATGAGGATGTGCTCGGCCGATACGCTGAGGGCGCCCTCGTTCCAGGGCGTCTCGATGGCGACGACGGCGCAGATGGTGCAGATGGCGAGGGCCACGATGGCGCGAAGCAGCTCGATGACGAGGCCAGCCAAGTGCGTGCGGGCATCCTTCGAGCGGCCGAGGCCGTCGAGCGCGTTGAGGATTGGCTCGCGAAAGAGCGCGATCAAGACGCCGGCGCAGATGACCTTTACGACCTGGTTGAGTGCTTCGGTGCTACAGATGAGCAGGTTTTGACGCGCGAGGAAGATGAAGAGGGCGGCAAGGGCGATGAACGGGACGAGCCACAGGATAGTGCTCACGTGACAGATTGCCGCGGCGAGCCAGGCGGTTGCGCGCGTGACGGGGGTGGGGACGAACCTGAACAGGTGGGCGAGGGCGTCGTCGAAGTGGGTGAGTCGGGCGGCGGCCGCTTCGCGGATGGCGGCGGCCTTGCTGCGGGCGGAGGCCTTGCGCGTGGTGGCCTTGCAGACGTCGGGGGCCTCGCGGACGTCGCGGGCCTCGCGAGTGTCGGTTGCCCCGCGTGTGGCGGGCGTCTTCTCGCGGACTGCCGCGACCACCTCGCGTGCGGCGGATGCCTTCTCGTTGGCGTTCTTGGGATGGTGGAGGTTGTTGCTCATGCGTCCCCGTGATTCGTCTGGCTAAGTACAGTCATAACCTCATTACTTTACCGATTCTTGACATAACCAGCAATGCGCTTGAGCTGTAAAGGCGCAGGAAAAACGGGAAAAGTGGTGGGGGAGGCCATGTGTTCGGATGTGCCGGTCAGATGTGCTCAGCGGACCGACCGTGGATTACTTTCCGTCATGCTTAACGCCGGTCCGCGTCCGGGCCGGCCGCGTCGCCGTACCGAGTCGCCCGCGTTGGCGTACGCCGGTCCCGGCGTCCTATTGCTCGCTTACGGCACCGACGCCATAGCCCTCGCTGCGCACCAAGCGGCGAAGGTCATCCGGGTTGGCCGCCTGCTTGGTCCGCACATGGGCAACGCCCTCCGCGAGGGAGACCTTGGCCATGGTGTCGGGTCGAGAGTTGAATGCGTTCGCAATGCGCTTCGCGCAGTTCTCGCAGCTCATGCCTTCGACCACGACGTCATAGGCGAAGGGGTAGTGGGAGGCGTCCTTGTCCCTGGGGCCACGCGAGCGCACGACGTCCGCGCCTCCGCAGCAGTCCCCCTTACCTCCTCGCGCGATGTAATTGCGAATAACGAGCAGCGCCGCTACGAAAACGACGGTGACGATCACGACGTTGATGATGCCTGTGCCCATGACTCCTCCAAAGCAGGCTCGGTCGAGCCCTGAATGTTCGAGATGGCTAACTTGTACGTCATTGTACGCCATCTCGCCGGGTCAGGAAGGGATTCGGCTTCGGACGCACGCGGGCAACCGCTCGTCGCCGCTTGTTGCCACATACCGACCATCACGCCGATTCGTCGCCAGCAAATTGCATATCCCCCGTTTCAGCTATCTTTCAACCTGTTAGGATGGTAGCAGGCGGCCATCCGAGGTCGCACAACAAGAATGGGAGAATCGCAATGAAGCTACGTCCGCTCGCCCGCAAGGCACTAACGCTCTTCGCCACTGCGGCCCTCGCCACCGTCTCCGTCGCAGGGCTTTCTGCCTGCGGAGAGTCTCAGGAAGATGCCATCAAGAGCATGATCAAGGAGCAGTTCGGTCAGCTCGAGCAGGTCACTGACGCCAATATCGAGGAGGTCTTCGGTGACGATGAGATCGCCGAGCTCCAAAAGTACGGCATCGACGCGACCGAGCTCTACAACGCCTGCGTCAAGCGCTTCGACTACGAGGTCGAGGACATCTCTGTCTCCGACGATACCGCCACGGTGTCGCTTTCCGTCACCAACCTCGACTTCGCGACCGTCGCAGCGAGCTGGACGGATGACATGACCGCCTATCTTACGTCCGATGAGGCGGTTAACGACTACACAAACCTCGGCGAGGACGGTATGCTCGCCAAGGTCATGGGCCAGTTCGTCGAGAGGCTCGCTGCTGACGACGCGCCCACCAAGACCGCCAGCGTCACGCTCGACCTCGAGAAGAACGGCAAGACCTGGGAGTTCGCGGACGAGGACCAGGTGGTCAGCGCGATCTTCGCTGGCGCCGATCCCTCGACGCTCATGGAGTAGGCCCGCACGCGCCTGGCGGCTACTCGCGCGTATAGGTAACGAATTCGAAGGGAATCCCCTCTGGCGTGACGAGGGGGTTCCCTTCGTCGTCTCGCGTCGTGGAAGACGCGACGTGCCAGGTGGGGTCCTCGTCCAAGTTGGGGAAGAACGTGTCCGCCGGACGCGCGCAGTGGTTCTTCGTGATCTCCGCGCGCGTGCAGAGGGGGAGGAGCTCGCGGTAAATCATTCCGCCGCCGATGAGCCAGACCTCAGGGTCGTCCGCGACCATGGCTAGGGCCTCGTCGATGCTATGGGCGACGTCGACGCCCTCGCGCGCAAAGTCAGGGTCGCGCGTGATGACGACGTTGCGGCGGCCCTTGAGCGGCTGGCCTCCCGGGAAGCTCTCGAGGGTCTTGCGGCCCATGAGGACGGTGTGGCCCTTCGTGTGGCGCACGAAGTGGCGCATGTCAGCGCGGTTGTCCACAAGCATGCCGCCGCCGATACCGATACCCCAGTCGTCGCAGACGGCGACGATCACGTTGAGGTTGGGCAGGGGAGCGCGGAGATTGGCGCCGACGCTGGGCAGGGGAGCGCGACGGGCGTCGCCAGCACTGACAGATTCCGCCACCTGCATGTTCTTCTCGTCGCTCATGGGCTACACCGCGATGGGGATGTTCTTGACCTGCGGGCCGTGCTCGTATCCCTCGACGATGAGGTCCGCCGTCGTGAAGTCATAGAAGTTCGTGACCTCGGGGTTGAGCGAGACGCGCGGCGCGGGATACTGCGGCCTCGAGATGAGCTCGCGGATGATGTCGACGTGGCGGTCGTAGATGTGGGCGTCCGCGATGACATGGACGAGCTCGCCGGGAATCATGCCCACGGACTGCGCGACCATCATGAGGAGGATCGCGTACTGGCAGACGTTCCAGTTGTTCGCGGCGAGGATGTCCTGGCTGCGCTGGTTGAGCAGCATGTTGAGGGTGAGGCGGTCGTCTCCGGGCGTCTGGGTGACGTTGTAGGTCACGCTGTAGGCGCACGGATAGAGGTGCATCTCGGAGAGGTCCGCGAAGACGTAGGTGTTCGTCATGATACGGCGCGAGAAAGGCGTGTGCTCGAGGTCATAGAGTACGCGGTCCATCTGGTCGAAGTCGCCCTCAGGGTAGTGGCTCTTCTGGCCGATCTGGTAGCCGTATGCCTTGCCGATAGAGCCCGTCTCGTCTGCCCACTCATCCCAGATGTGGGAGTTGAGGTCGTTGATGTTGTTGGATTTGCGCTGGTAGATCCAGAGGACCTCGTCCATGGCGCTCTTGAGGGCGGTGCGGCGGAGGGTGAGGGCGGGGAACTCGCGGCGCAGGTCATAGCGGTTTACCACGCCAAACTGCTTGATGGTGTAGGCGGGGGTGCCGTCCTCCCAGCGCGGGCGGACCTTCTGCCCCTCGGTGGTGGTGCCGTTCTCGATGATGTCTTCGCACATGGCGCAGAAGAGCTTGTCTGCCTGGCTCATGGTTTCTCCTGATGGTTGAGTGCGGGACGTGTGGCGGGGTATGGCGAGCGGGCGTTCCCGTGCGTACCGTGCGTGGCGTGGTATGGCGAGTGGCCGTCCCCACGTGTTCCGTGTGCGGCGCGTGGGCTGGGTGCTCCGCTACTTGTACGAGGCCGAATCGGTGAGGGCCGTCGTGAGGCGAATGGCGATGTCGACGATGTTGGACGCTTCCTCATCCAGCTCGGCGAGCTCGTCCGTGGTGTGGCCGTCGGGTGACCTGAGGATGTCGACCAGCTTGGCGATGGCGCTCCAGCGCTCGGCGCAGTCCTCCTTGGCGTCCCCGAGGGTGTCGATGATCGAGTCGGCCTTGACGCCGCTCACGCGGTCCGCGCCGGGCAGCTCGATCGCCTGAATCGAGGTTTGGGCATCGGCGACCACCTGTGCGGCGGCGTCGAGCTCCTCGGTGCGGGTGGCGGCGTCCGTGGCGCCCATCGCGGCGCGGAGGTGCATGGAGAAGAGGTTAGTGCTGTCCTCGTCCGCCTTGGTGAGAGCGGACACGAACTCACTGACGGCCTGCTGCGAGCCGTCGTAATCACTCGCGTAGACGTAGGAGTTGACGGACTCGTCCGCGCAGCGGATGCGGGTCTCGAAGATGTTGTCGGCCGTGAGGTCGGCGTCGGTGCTGCGGGTGTCGTCGTCGAAGTAGTGGTCGAGCTCGTCGAAGTCCCACTCCTCGTCCGGGTACTCCTCCGCGACGATGTCTGCTACCTCGGAGAGGACCTCGCCAAACGTGTTCGCGAGGACGAGGGAGGAGGCGATGATGAGCGCCAGCCCGATGGCGAGGATGACGTAGGCGCCGGGACCGGAGTGGTTGTCCGGGGAGGTCGTGGCACTCGCGCTCTCGATGACGGGGACCTGCGGCGCGGACGCCGGCTGCGGCTGGGGCATGGGCTGGCCGGGCGCGGGCTGAGCCGGCTGCGGCGTGGGCTGCGGCGTGGGCTGGCCGGACGCGCCGTTGCCACCCTGCGGGGTCTGGGGCTGGTAGCCTTCGCTCATGTCTGGTCCTCTCCGCGGCTGTTGGGTTGTCGTCGTGCGCGTGGCTCTACGCGCGGTGCGAGGCCTGGCGCGCTTGCCGTGCGGGCACTCACCTGCGGGCAGTTGCGTGCTTGCCTAGGCCATGTCCTCGAGACGGCCGTGGCGCTCGTAGCGGGTGATGCGGGCGGGCGCGTTGTTCTCGTCGACGAAGACGACGCGCGGCGCGTGTTCGGAGGCCTCCTCCGGGGTCATCTGGCAGTAGCACATGATGATGACCTTGTCGCCAACGTTCACGAGGTGGGCGGCGGCGCCGTTTAGGCAGATGACGCCGCTGCCGGCCTCGCCGGCGATGGCGTAAGTCTCGAGGCGGCTGCCGTTGTCGACGTCCGCGACCTGGACCTTCTCGTACTCGCGGATGCCGGAGGCGTCCAGGAGGTCCTGGTCGATGGTGATGGAACCGACGTAGTCGAGCTCGGCCTGGGTGACCGTGGCGCGGTGAATCTTGCCCTTGAGCATGTTGAGCTGCATTGTTCTCGCTCTCTTTAGCGCTTTGCGCGCGGTGTCGCGCGTCTAACGGATATACGGTACACCTCGAGGGGCGAAGACGCGAGATGCTGCGCCCGAAGCCCATCGTAATTGCGCGATGCCCGCGGCATCCGCGACGCTCGCGACACCCGTGGCATCCGTGATGGGCGCGATGCGCACGGTGCCCGCGACGAAAAAGAGCCCCGCCGGAGCGAACCGACGGGGCTCTTCCTGGTTGGCCGTCACGTGGCCGATGGTGCGGGGATCTGGCTAAGCCGCCAGGGCAGCCACGTCGGTGACGTCCCCGGCGGGGTCGCCTTAAGAGCGGGGCCGTCGCCAACCGGTTTGGCGACGGCCCCGCTGGGCCTTGGTTGTGGTCGCGAGCGATTGGAGATGAGCCCTGCAAGACTATCCAACCGGGCGACCGGAGTTTGTTTGGTTGCGCGGTGTTGCCGCGCGCGGGCGATAAGGCCTGCTACAGCGACAGGAACAGTTTGTGGATGCGCGTGTCCTTGTCCAGCTCGGGGTGGAAGGCGAGGGCGAGCTGGTTGCCCTGACGCGCGGCGACGATCCTGCCGTCCACGGTCGCGAGCGCCTTTGCGCCCGAGCCCACGGAGACGATCCTCGGCGCGCGGATGAACGTCATCGGGACCTCGCCGATGACGCCGAGCTCCGCGCTTGCGTGGAAGCTCCCGAGCTGCCTGCCGTAGGCGTTGCGCTCGACCTCGACGTCCATCGTGGCGAGGCGCGGCGTGCCCTTGTCGTCGTGCGCCGCGAGCGTCTTGGCCAGAAGGATCATGCCCGCGCAGGTGCCCAGCGTTGGCATGCCTTCCTCGATGCGCCTGCGGAGCGGCTCGAGCATGCCGAGCTCGTCCAGGAGCTTGCCCTGCGTGGTCGACTCGCCGCCGGGGAGGATGAGGCGGTCGAAGGGCCGCTCGAGGTCAGACGCCTTTCTGAGCTCGATCCAGTTCGCGCCGAAGCGCTCGAGCATCTGCTCGTGCTCGGCGAAGGCGCCTTGGACTGCGAGGATTGCGGTCGTGCACGCCATTAGCGGCCACGCTCTTCCATGATGATGTCGATCTCGTCGGCGTTGATGCCCACCATGGCCTCGCCGAGGTGCTCGGAGAGCTGGGCGATGAGCTTGGCGTCTTGGTAGTTGGCGACTGCCTTGACGATGGCGTTGGCGCGCTTGGCGGGGTCGCCGCTCTTGAAGATGCCGGAGCCCACGAAGACGCCCTCGGCGCCGAGCTGCATCATGAGCGCGGCGTCGGCGGGGGTGGCCACGCCGCCGGCGGCGAAGTTCACCACGGGGAGCTTGCCGGTCTCGTGTACCTCGCGCAGAAGGCTAACGGGAACGCTGAGCTGCTTGGCGGCCTCGAAGAGCTCGTCGTCGCGCAGGGCGACGGTGTCGCGGATCTGCTTCTGGATCTTGCGCATGTGGCGCACGGCCTGGACGACGTCGCCGGTGCCCGGCTCGCCCTTGGTGCGGATCATCGTCGCGCCCTCCGCGATGCGGCGGAGCGCCTCGCCGAGGTCGCGGGCGCCGCAGACGAACGGCGCGTCGAAGGCGGTCTTGTCGATGTGGTAGGTGTCGTCGGCGGGGGTGAGGACCTCAGACTCGTCGATGTAGTCGATCTCGATGGCCTGGAGGATCTGGGCCTCGACGATGTGGCCGATGCGGCACTTGGCCATGACGGGGATGGAGACGGCCTTCTGGATGCCACGGATCATGGCCGGGTCGCTCATGCGGCTGACGCCACCGGCGGCGCGGATGTCGGCCGGGATGCGCTCGAGCGCCATGACGGCGCAGGCGCCGGCCTCCTCGGCAATGCGCGCCTGCTCAGGCGTGGTGACGTCCATGATGACGCCGCCCTTGAGCATCTGGGCGAGCTGACGGTTGAGGGCCGCGCGTTCCTGGGTCTCGTTCTCCATGCTGGTCTCCTTCGTGGTTTGGTTGGGGTCTCGGTGGCTCGCACATGGGCGGGTGGCGCGTTTGGATGGCGCGACTTGCTCGCGCCGGTTGCGCCCGGTTGGAGCCGGCTTGCAGCGCTAAGCCCGTGCGCGCAGCCACCGATGACTTTCGAGGACAAAGGCTACGCTGGAACTGGCCTTGGCAAAATATCCAAACTGAGAGAAACTTAGAAGGTCAGAATAAGGCCAGATGCGAGGGAGCAATAAGGCCAGATGCTTGACTACGATCTTGGCTTGCGTGGTGACGACAGCCTGTACGACTATCTCTACCAGCGGATTCGCGATGACATCGCATCTGGCGAGCTGCGCGAGGGCGCGCGCCTGCCGTCGAAGCGCGCGCTGGCGGAGCACCTTGGCGTGAGCGTCGTGACCGTGGAGGGTGCGTATCGCCAGCTGGTCGTCGAGGGGTACGTCGAGTCGCGGCCGCGTAGCGGCAACTTCGTGTGCGACCTGCGGGGATCTGTGGCGCCGGCGCTCGGTGTGCGTGCGGGATCGGCAGCGACTGGCGGCTTGCCACGGATGCTAGGACGCGACGAGGAGACGCGCTCGGTTGACTTCGCTCTTGGGGCGCGCGGCGCGGAGCAGGACGCGGCGAGCCTCTGGACCCGCGCGCTTCGCCAGGCGCTCGCCTCCGAGTCCGAGGCCGAGCTCTTCGCCCCGGCTCCCGCGAAGGGGGTGTCCAGGCTGCGCGAGGCAATCGCCTCCCACCTGCGTCACACGAGGGGAATGGTCGTCGATCCGGAGAACGTCGTGGTTGGAGCGGGCGCGCAGATACTCGACTCGTGCATCGTGCAGCTTCTTGGCCGCGAGCGCGCCTATGGTGTCGAGGACCCCGGTTATCCTCGCCTGATGCGGCTTTATGCGGCGAATGGCGTTGAGGTGAGGCATGTCCCCATTGACGAGGCGGGTGTTCGTGTTGACGCTCTGGCATCGAGCGATGTTGGCGTCATGCACGTCATGCCTTCGCACCAGTTCCCGACGGGTTGCGTGACAAGCATCGGCAGGCGCTATGAGCTGCTGGGATGGGCCGCGGATTCGTCGGCGGGCGAGCGTTGGATCATCGAGGACGACTATGACTGCGAGTTCAGGCTCGCGGGGCGTCCCGTTCCCGCGCTCGCGAGCGTCGACGCCATGGGGCGCGTGATCTATACGAACACGTTCTCGAAGAGCCTGGGCTCGGCGCTGCGCCTCGCCTATATGGTGCTTCCCGATCGTCTTATGGAACGCTATGGCTCTGAGCTGGGGTTCTATTCCTCGACGGTGAGCACGGTCGACCAGGTGACGCTGGCACGAATCCTGGAAGACGGCAGCTACGAGCGGCATGTCGCCCGCGTGCGCAAGCGCGCCCGCGACGAGCGCGATCGTCTCCGCGAGTTGGTCGCCGCGGGCGCCTTTGGCCCTGGCGTTCGCCTCGAGCACGCCGATGCCGGCTTGCACTGCGTCCTCGCTGTCCCCGTGGATTCGCAGCCAGCCGCCCCGGCGACCCCGCCCGACGCCACCCCGCGCACGGCCATCCCGCCCGACGGCATGACCTCGACCCCAGCAACCTCGGTCGCCACCGACGCCTCGCGCCCGACATGTTCAGAACACGTGCTCGCCGTCCTTCGTGAGCAGGGCTTTTCCGCCCAACCCATCGCGGACTTCACCTTTTTGCCCCAAAATGTTCCTCGCGACACCGACCGCCTTCTCGTCAACTACTGTTAGCCGCCGGGCACTAGGGAACCCGCCTTATCAGGCGCTTCCGAAGCGTTCGTTTTGCCGTACGAACGCGTTTTAGGCGTTCGTTGGGAGTGCGTTGTAAAAAAAGACGTTAAGTAGGGGGCTATTTGCCTACCTGCCGAGTAGACCCGCTTTTCGGCTCTCGGCGACCTGGGGTTTTGCGGCGCTTCGGCTGGGTCTACTCGGGCAAACCCGGATTAGCCCCCTACTTAGCGACTTTTTCTATTTCATGCCCTGTTTTGTGGCCTCGATGGCATGGTTTGCCCTCGATTCTCCTTCCGGCTTCACGCACGCATCGGTTCCGGCCATTTTAGTAAATGCGAGATGTTATTTGTCAGATTCTTGTTAGATATTGTCTGACCTGCGGCTATATCGCATTATCGCCAACGTTTACCGATTCGATACGCTAAAAATGTCCGCTCGCCGAAGAGTCGCCAGAATGGTGCGCGTCCCCTCCTCGGCACGGCTACCTTCTCTGAAACCACGTATCGGGGAGGGTGCATGTCCGAGGTCTTCTGCGGTCCCACCGCGTTTAAGCTCCATAGAATCCCGCCGCAGGTAATCGGCCTGTGTCCTCCATTGCCTCAGCCGCGAGGCGACAAGAATCGAACGGAGCTGCGCTCCCATCCCGTCGTGAGGGAGATCTTGGGCACGCCTCTTCACAGATTGGTGTTCTCTCGCAACGAGCTGTCGAACGGAAAGCTGTTCCGAGACCACTTCTGGTCTGGCGAGTGTCCCTTCGGCTCAATCTGGGAGCACGAGCTCGGGGCCAGCGTCGCCTCCCCGGCGATGACCCTGCTCGGTCTTGCCTCCGCTATCACATTTCCGCAGCTCATCATGGCTGTCTATGAAATGTGCGGCGGCTTTGCGGTCTTTCGGCCAAGCGAGGCGATCGAGGAAGCGATGCGCAAATACTGGCACGGTGGCAGCGAAAGGCTCGGGTTTTGGAAGAGGGTTATGTCCACGAAGGGAGTCCCTACGAGCCTCTGGATGCGCCCGCCGCTTCTCGACCTTGACGAGCTCAAGCGCTTCGCATCCGAGGTGGCAGGTCACAGGGGAGCGCGCCCGCTCGCCGAGGCCGCCGAGCTCATGACGGGCCCATGCGACTCGCCGTTCGAGGTTCAGACGAGTCTGCTTTTGGGCCTTCCTAGGCGCCTGGGTGGCATGGGCTTCACGGACATCGAGAACAACAAGGTGATACGCCTCTCAAGCGACGCTCGGGCGTTGTGCGGCAAGAGTACATGTCGCGCGGACATCTATCTCGAGGCACGAGGCGCGCATCGGCCGGTCGACATCGAATGCCAGGGCGCGGTGGTGCACGACTCGAACGAGTCGGCGCTTTCGGATTCTCGGAGAATCGCGGCGCTGCAGAGCATGGGCATCGAGGTGGTTCCGGTCACGTTCGATCAGATCAGCGAGGCGCGCAGCTTGAACGCGGTGGTATCGCTGGTGGCAAAGCGCTCTGGTCGCAAGGTCGCGCCAAAGAGCGAGGGCCTTCTGCGACGCGAGCTTGACCTGCGGAGAAACGTGCTCGCCGACTGGAATGCGCTCGTGGATTAGCTGACGGATGAAAGCGGACAAGTCGGATAGACCCGCGGAATCAAAAGCGCGCTATGCGGGTCGTTCTCGCATCGCGCGCTTCGTTTCGCTATGTCACGCGGACGGAGGCCCCTCGCCGCCCGTTCGCAGCCACCCGGCGGCGCGTGGCTGCGAACGGGCGCTAGCCCTCGGCCGCGCGGCGACGCACGATGTCGACCAGCTGCTCGGTCAGGAGCTGGTAGGCCTGGCGGTCGCGTCCGTCGAGGCAGGCGAGATGGGCATCGATCGTGGCGTGGTCGCCGCGAACGGCGGGCCCGGTCAGCGAAGCCTCGACGCCGTCTTTCGCGATGTGCTCGGCATTGCCGAGGAACAGGGGAGCCAGCGCGACCTCTGCCTCGGCGCGGTCAAACCCGCAGCGCACGAGCTCGCCGGCGGCCATGTCATACAGCCCCACCACGAGGTTCGACGCCATGACGGCGGCGGCGTGGTAGCGGGTCTTCGCACCCGCGCCGACGCGCGTCACCTGGTTGCCCCGCGCGCGGAGGAGGCCGGCCATGAGGTCCACGGCCCAGTCGTCCCCCTCGAGCGTGAAGCTCGCGCGGCCAAGCTCGCGCCAGCAGTCGAACCTGCTGCTCACGGCATAGAGCGGATGCGCGGAACAAACGTGGGCGCCAAGCTTGCGGGCACCTGCGAAGACGCTGGAGGAGAGCGCGCCGGAGCAATGCACGACAAGCTTGTCTCGAAGGCTGACCTCGCCGGCGTGGGCGGCCCGCGCGAGCTCGTCCCATACGTCTGCGATCGTGGTGTCCGGCGTGGTCACGAGCAGCAGGTTCGCGGCGCGCACAGCCTCGATGGGGGAGGCAAACACGCTGCCCCCGGCAAACTCGACGGCCTCGCGCGCGTGCGCCTCGTCACGCGAGCAGAACCCAACCACGTCTACCGCGGCGCTCTCGCCGAGGTAACGCCCGAGCGAGCAGCCAACCTTGCCAGCGCCCGCAACGGCCACGCGCAGCCGGCCCGGCCCGGCGCACGCGCGCGGCGGTACCGGAGCGCCCTCTGCCGCGGCACGCGCGGCGTGCTTCGGCGCGGGGATGCGCTCGGGAGCTGCAGCGATGGCGTCGCCCCAGGCATCTACGGCGGGCACGAGAGGTGCCGGCGCGATAGCAGCAGGCGCCGCCGCACCAGTCGCGCCAGCCGCCGCAGGCGAAGGTGCCGGCGCACCAGCACCAGCACCCTCGTCAACGTGTCCACGACGCGTCCTCTGTTCGAACCCAGCAGCCACTACTTGGCAGCCTTGGGGTCAAAGATGAAGTTGTCGATCAGGCGCGTCTTGCCGATGTAGACGGCCATGGCGCACAGGATCGGCTCGTCGGCGATCTTCTCAATCTGGACGATGTTCTCGAAGTCGACCATCTTCACGTAGTCGATCTTCGCGAGGGGCTCGGCCTCGATGATGGCCCTCATGGCGTCGAGCACGGTCGCGGCGTCACGCTCGCCGTCCTCGACCATCTTCTGGCCGGCGAACACGGCGCGCGACAGGCACAGCGCCGCGGCGCGCTCCTCGGCGGAGAGGTAGGTGTTGCGCGAGCTCTTGGCCAGGCCGTCCTCCTCGCGGATGATCGGGCAGCCAACGATCTCGATGCCGAAGTTCAGGTCGCGCACCATGCGACGGATGACGGCGAGCTGCTGGGCGTCCTTCTGGCCAAAGTAGGCGCGGTCCGGCGTGACGATGTTGAAGAGCTTGGAGACGACGGTGCACACGCCACGGAAGTGGATCGGGCGCGTGAGGCCGCAGAGCTCGTGGGTGAGCTCGTCCATGTTGACGTAGGTGCAGGCGTTGGGCGCGTACATCTCGGAGGGCTCGGGGTGGAAGACCAGGGCGGCGCCGGCCTCCTCGCACAGCTTGCAGTCGCGGTCGAAGTCGCGCGGGTAGCTCTCGAGGTCCTCAGTCGGGCCGAACTGCGTGGGGTTCACGAAGTCGGACACGACGACGCGGCCATTCTCGGCGGCGGCGCGCATGATCAGGCTCTTGTGGCCCTCGTGCAGGTAGCCCATGGTGGGGACGAGGCCGACGGTCAGGCCCTCGCGCTTCCACTCACGAACTTGCTCACGAACCTCGGCGACGGTAGCAGCGGTCTTCATTAGTTGTTCCTCCTGATCTGGTCCATGACCTCAGCATCAATCTTGAAACCGTTCTCGGCGGCGGGGAACTCGCCCGTCTCCACGGCATTGGCGTACGCCTGATAGGCATCGCGCATGGCGTTGCCCACCTGGGCGAACTGGCGAACAAACTTGGGCTTGAAGCCACCCGGCGTCATGCCGAGGAGGTCCTGCGCGACGAGCACCTGGCCGTCGCACGCGGAGCCGGCGCCGATGCCGATGGTGAAGCAGTGGGTGAGCTTGCTCGTGATGAACTCCGCGAGGTCGCTCGGGACGCACTCGAGCACGACGGCGAAAGCGCCCGCGGCCTCGACGGCGAGCGCGTCGTCGACGATGCGCTGCGCGTTCTCCGCGCTCTTGCCCTGGACCTTGAAGCCGCCGAAGCTGTTGGCGCTCTGCGGGGTCATGCCCACGTGGCCGACGACGGGGATGCCCGCCTCGACGATCGCCTTGATCTGCGGGGCACAGCGCACGCCACCCTCGAGCTTGACGGCGTTGCAGCGGCCCTCCTTCATGAGGCGGCCGGCGTTGTGCAGGGCCTCCTCGACGCTGGCCTGGTAGGACATGAACGGCATGTCGCCAACGACGAAGGTGTCGCTCGTCGCGCGCGTGACGGCCCGCGTGTGGTGGACCATGTCGTCCATCGTGACGGGGATGGTGTCCTCGTAGCCGAGCATCGTCATGCCGAGGGAGTCGCCCACGAGGATCATGTTGATCCCCGCCGCCTCGACGATCGACGCCATGGTGTAGTCGTAACTGGTGACCATGGTCACCTTCTTGCCCTCCGACGCCTGTTTGGCGAGGGTGAGGACCGTGTTCTTTGCCATGCGCTTTCTCTCCCTTATTTGCGCTTACGCCCGTGTGGGCGCCTGGCTATTGTAGTCCCCTTAAAGGACACGTGCAGGGCCCCGACCGAAAGCGACCGCTTCCTACATGTGCATGTCGTTGAAGACGTCTGCCCACGCGAAGCCGAACGACCTCACGACGTCGAGGTCCGCCGGGAGCCAGTCGACGGAGAGGAGCTCGTCGCGCCCGAGCCAGGCGAGTTCCGCGTGGTCGAGGAGCTGTGGCTCGGCGGATGGGTCGACGGGCGCGCAGAAGACGTCCATCTCCATCGTGAACTCGGGGTATGCGTGCGTGACCGTGGTGAATGGCCAGAGCACGCCGAGGGTGAGGCCGAGCTCCTCGCTGATCTCGCGGCGGCAGGCGTCCTCGGCGCTCTCGCCGGGCTCGAGCTTGCCGCCGGGGAATTCCCACTGCAGGGCGCGCGCCTTGCCCTCCGGGCGGCGACAGAGCAGGACGGTCTGCCCGCAGACGGTAAATGGGTATTCCTCGTCCGGC
>USBN01000021.1 GCA_900552935.1 uncultured Coriobacteriaceae bacterium
GCCAGACGGCGATGTCGTCGGCGCGCTCGTCGTCATTGCCGTACTTCGGGAAGTCGCCCTCGACCTCGTAGTCGACAACGATGCCCTGCTCGTCACGGATGGTCTTGACCTTGGCGTACTTAATGGCGCAGAGGGAATCGACAACGTGGGAGAAGCCGGCGATGCCCGTGGCGAAGGTGCGGCGGACGTTGGTGTCGATGAGGGCCATCTCCTCGGCCTCATAGAAGTACTTGTCGTGCATGTACTGGATGAGGTTGAGGATGTTGACGTAGAGGTCGGCCAGCCAGTCCATCATGAGGTCGAACTTGTGCATGACCTCGTCGTAGTCGAGGTACTCGCTCGTGATGGGCGAGTACTCCGGGCCAACCTGCATGTGGTTGCCCTGCTTGTCCAGGAACTTCTCGTCCTTGCCGCCGTTGATGGCGTAGTTGAGGCACTTGGCGAGGTTGGCGCGGGCGCCGAAGAACTGCATCTCCTTGCCGGTCTCAGTGGCGGAAACGCAGCAGCAGATGCTGTAGTCGTCGCCCCAGACCGGACGCATGACGTCGTCGTTCTCGTACTGGATGGAGGAGGTGGTGACGGAGATCTTGGCAGCGTACTTGCGGAAGTTCTCCTGCAGGCGCTTGCTGTAGAGAACCGTCAGGTTCGGCTCGGGGGCCGGGCCCATGTTCTCGAGGGTGTGGAGGAAGCGGTAGTCCGTCTTGGTGACGAGGCTACGGCCGTCCTGGCCGAGGCCGGCGACCTCGAGGGTGGCCCAGACCGGGTCACCGGAGAAGAGGGCCTGGTAGGACGGGATGCGGGCGAACTTGACGATGCGGAGCTTCAGGACGAGGTGGTCGATGAGCTCCTGGGCCTCGGACTCGGTGATCGTGCCGGCCTCGAGGTCACGCTGAATGAAGATGTCGAGGAACGTGGAGACGCGGCCCACGGACATGGCGGCGCCGTTCTGGGTCTTGATGGCACCGAGGTAGCCGAAGTAGAGCCACTGGACGGCCTCGCGGGCGTTGGTGGCGGGCTTGGAGATGTCGAAGCCGTAGATGGCGGCCATCTCCTTGAGGCCCTTGAGGGCGCGGATCTGCTCGGCGATCTCCTCGCGGTTGCGCACGACGTCGTCAGTCATGGTGCGGCCACCGCAGTTGGCGAGGTCGTACTGCTTGCCGGCGATCAGGCGGTCGATGCCGTAGAGGGCGACACGACGGTAGTCGCCGACGATGCGGCCACGGCCGTAGGTGTCGGGGAGACCGGTGATGACGTGAGAGTGACGAGCGGCGCGCATCTCGGGGGTGTACGCATCGAAGACGCCCTGGTTGTGGGTCTTGCGATACTCGTTGAAGATCTGGTTGTACTTGTCGTTGACGTGGAAGCCGTAGTTCTCGGCAGCCTGCTGGGCCATCTTGATGCCGCCGTAGGGCATGAAGGCGCGCTTGAGGGGCTTGTCGGTCTGGAGGCCGACGATCTTCTCAAGCTCCTTGTGGTCGGCGTCGATGTAACCGGGGCCGTAGGCGGTCAGGCCGGAGACGATCTCGGTCTCGCACTCGAGGACGCCGTTGTTGGCGCGCTCGGCGGCCTGGAGCTCCTGGACCTTGCCCCAGAGCTCGTCGGTGGCCTCGGTGGGACCGGCGAGGAACGACTCGTCGCCGTCATAGACGGTGTAGTTGTTCTGGATGAAGTCGCGGACGTTGATGTCGTCGACCCAGTGGCCTCCCTTGAAGCCCTTCCACTCTTCGCGAAGCTGCATGCTTCCTCCTTCTGCGCCGCCGCCCATCAGGCTCGACGCTCGTTACGTTCTCCGACGCGCCCCCGCGCCGAAGAGGTTTACCTAGTTGAGCCCCTGAGAATCTGCTCTGCGTGGACGACGTCCTCGTGGGAGGGCGGCTCCACGTCGGAGAGGGTGTAGGGGATGCCGAGCTCTTCCCATTTGAAGACGCCCAGCGTGTGATACGGGAGCACTTCGACACGCTTGACGGCATCACCGAGAGAGGCGATGAAGTCGCGAGTCTGGTGCAGGGAGGACTCGCCGTCGGTGATGCCCGGCACGAGGACCTGGCGAATCCACATAGCCTTGCCCTGCTCGGAGAGCCAGGTGAGGCAGTCGAGGATGTTGGCGTTGTCGCGGCCGGTGAGCCAGCGGTGACGCTCGGGATTAATGTGCTTGATGTCTGCCATCACGAGGTCGCAGGAATCGAAGACGCGACGAAGCGTCGAGAAGGCAGGCTCCTCGCGGGTGAACGGAGCGAGGGAGGTGTCGAGGCAGGTGTTGATGCCACGGGCGTGGGCGGCCTCGAAGAGCTCGGCCACGAATTCGGCCTGGGCGAGAGCCTCGCCGCCGGAGACGGTGATGCCGCCCTCGGGGCCCCAGTAGCTCCTGTAGCGCTCGGCGCGGTCAAGGAGCTCGTCGACGCCCATGAGGGTGCCACCCTCGGTACGCCAGGTATCCGGGTTGTGGCAGAAGCGGCAGCGCATGGGGCAACCCTGAAGGAAGATGAGAAAGCGAACGCCGGGGCCGTCAGCCGAGCCGAAAGACTCCGTCGAGTGAACCCTGCCTTGCATGACGCCTCCTCGTTATTCTTGCCGCGGCAAGTTGCCATGGCGCGGACGGACGGGCATCTGGCCCATCACCCAATCAACGAGAAGAATGTAATTCGCTGGATTGAGGTGTTCCTTGACTGAAATCAAGGAGCGAAGAAATGTAATGGCAACATTAGCGGCATGTCCGCGAACGGCGTATTTTTTCGGGCGAATGGCACGACTCCAGCACCGGTTCGTGAGACAAATCGCGAGCGTAGCGTGTGTAACGGCGAACGGGTGCCGGTTTATGGATAACTTGTGGAGGAAGATACGGGACGATAGGGGCGAGCCCGAGTGCGGACGCGGCTCCCGGAGGCTATTCTTCGCCGGCAACCGCTTCGAGGCCGTCGTGATCCGTGACGAGCAGACGGCCCCTGCCCACGCGCTCGACGAGACCCTCGCGCACGAAGCGGGCGACGTTGCGCGAGACGGTCTCCGGGCGCAGGCCGATGGAGCTTGCGATGTCATCTAGCTTGAGGTGAATCTCGGGCCCGACGCAGCTCTGGTCGCGGACGAGCAGGTATTGGGCGAGGCGGCGGCGCGGGTCGCGGATGGAGAGCATCATGATGCGCTGCTCGGCGTCATCGAGCTCCGTGCAGACCATGCGGATAAGGCCGAGCGCCACATCAGGGTGACGGGCGAGGAGGGACTCGAAATCCGCGCGATGGATGCGGCAGAGGCGGGCGGGCGTGAGGCACTCGACCGAGTAGTGATAGACGTGGTCTTCGAGGAACATGCCGTGCCAGAGGGCCTGGCCATCATGAAGGACGCTGAGCACGTACTCCTCGCCATCGGCGCCCGTTCGGAAGGTCTTGATGCGACCGGAGCGCACGACGATGATGCTCTCGATGGGATCGCCTTCGTGGACGATGATGGAGCCCTCTTCGTGGACAGAATGGCGCGAGCAGGAGAGGAGCTCGCGTTTGGCGTCTGCGGGGAGGTCTGCGAAAAGACGGATGTTGTCCATGCAGGAGCTGCCCGCGCGGCTGAAGGCGCAATCGTGGCCCTCGCCCGCACAGACGCGGTTGCTTTTGGCGCTCGATTCTTCGATCGTCATCGTGACACACTCCGTTACCAAACAGGCTGTCTCTTCCGAGTGTATCCAAAGTGTCGCCATGCCAATGGCATATGCTATGCGCTGCGCAACAAATACAGAATAAAGTCCTGCTTGCGGGGCATGTGGGATCCTGATGCCGGATGCTTGCGAAGGTGTCACGGGAATGGCGAGATGCCACTTCGCGCACGCTTGGCGAATGCGGGCGCGAGGGAGCCGCGTCGCTGCGATATCCTGGTGTCTACTCATCCTTTGCCCACGGGGAGGCTGTCATGGCGCTCATTGATGACGTTCGCGCGTTCGTACCGGAATGCGATCAGGAGGTCGCGGACAGGGCGCTCATGCTGGATCGCCTTGAGCGCGACCCCGAGGTCGCCCTCCGCGGCTCGCTCGCGCATCTCACGGCGTCTGCCTGGACGGTCGACGCCACCGGCGAGCGGACGCTCCTGTGCTATCACAACATCTATAACTCCTGGAGCTGGGTCGGCGGCCATGCGGATGGTGACTTTGACCTTGCGGCGGTCGCGGCGCGCGAGCTCGAGGAGGAGACCGGGGTCGCGGGCGCTCGCCTTGTCAGCGAGGGTTTGGGCGAGGGCGCGATCCTATCCGTCGAGGCCCTGCCCGTAGCGGGGCACGTCAAGCGCGGGAGCTACGTGAGCTCCCATGTGCACCTGAACGCGACCTACCTTTTCGTTGCCGACCCGTCCGAGCCGCTTCGCGAGAAGCCGGACGAGAATAGCGGCCTCAGGTGGGTTTCGATTGATGACGTCTGCAAGCTCTCGAACGAGCCTTGGATGTGTGAGCGTGTCTACGCGAAGCTCGTCGGGCGCACGAAGGTACTGCTCGGGTCAAAGTGACGGGACTTAATGCGCGGAGCCTCCCGGCGAACTCGCCAGGAGGCTCCATCGTTTGTGTGCGCCGTGCGTTGCGGCAGAGCCAGGGCTGCGGTGGGCCCTGGCTGCGGCGTCGCGTGCCGTGGAACCCGTTGCCGCTGCCGCCTCGGTCCCGGGTGTGACCTACTCGTAGCTGTAGAATCCCTCGCCCGAGCTCATGCCGAGCTTGCCCTCGTCAATCATGGACTTGAGGAGACGTGCCATCTCCTTGTAGTTGTACGGCAGCATCATCTTCTTGAAGAGCGGGTTGAGCATGCCCGGGACGCTCTGGAACTGAAGCACGATGTTGTAGGCGGTGTTGAGGCCCACGGTGTCGATGACGCGGAAGGGGCCCTTGGGGGCGCCGGTGCCGTGCTCCCAGGCGATGTCGATGCTCTTCGGGTCAGATACGCCGCTCGCCCACAGGTCGAGGCCGGAAAGCAGCCACGGTACGAGCATGGAGTTCAGCAGGTAGCCGTTCTTCTCCTTGCGAACCGGCAACGCGATCATGCGGATCTGGTTGGCGAACTCGAGCATCTCGTCAAAGCGGGTCGGGTCGGTCGACGCCTGCCCCATGACCTCGGCGGTGTTGTTCCTCCAGATGGAGTTGGCGAAGTGAAGCGCCAGGTACCTGTCGGGCCTGCCGGTGTACTTTGCGAACTGGCTTGGCAGGAGGGTGGAGGAGTTCGTGGCGATGACGGTCTTGGCGGGCAGGAGCGGGGCGAGCTTCTCGTAGAACTCGACCTTCGCCTTGGCGTCCTCCGCCATCGACTCGATCACAAGGTCGGCGTCGGCGACGGCTGTCGCCATGTCAAGCTCGAGCTTGATGCCATCGTGGGCCGCCTGGGCGCGTTCGAGACAGGCCTCCTTGTCGAGGGGCTTGTCGGAGTCGGCGATGCCAGCGCACCAGGTGGCGGTGCCGGCTGCCATGCCCTCGATCTCTTCGCGATAGGTATCCAGCAGCTTGTCGATCTTGGGCTGCGTGCGGCCGATGCTGCCCTCGCTGCGAAGCCAGATGGTGACGTCAAACCCGCAATAAGCCGCCTGGAACGCAATCTGACTGCCGAGCACGCCGCCGCCCGCGACGACAACCTTCTTGAAGCTCATGATTACCCCCTAAATATGTGCGCAGGTCTATTAAAGAGGTTGCTTACCGTTCGTACCTGCGATTGCCAATAATGTGTAAAGCATATTGGAAGCAGGCGACGTCATTGGCAACAGACTCGCGGGTGGTAGGGGATGGCTCGTGTGTGGTTGCTGGGGGTGCTACTCCCACGTACCCCAGACCTCGGGAGCGTAGCCCACGGTCGCGGCGCGGCCATTGCGGACGATCGGCTCGCGGAGGAGCTGCTGGTTTTCGAGGAGCTTGTCGAAGCGCTGGCTCTCGGCGAGGTTCTGGACGAGGGCGAGTGTGTCCTCGTCCTTCGCCTTGGGGTCGAGCACGGCGTCGATGCCGCCGGTTGCCTGGCAGACGCTTCTGAGCTCGCCTTTGCTCATCTCCTTCTCCTTGAGGTCGATGAACTGGAACTTGATGCGGCGCTCCTTGAACCAGCGTTGGGCCTTCTTCGTGTCGAAGCTCTTCTTGGTGCCGAATATCTGGATGTTCATGCGTACCTCGGAGTGGTCGGAGAGGGACGATGTTTTCGGGCGTGGGCTTGGCGCCACCGAGCGGAGCGGGTGCTGGCGGGCTGAGTGGGCCCCGTCGTCGAGCGGAATGGGTACTGCCGACGGGCTGGGTAGGTGCCGGCGGGCTGGGCGGGCACCGCCGCCGAGCGGGCTAGATGCGACTGACGAGCTCGGAGGTGTCCTTGCGCGCGGGATGGAGCGGGCCGGGCTCTGCGTCATCGGCGGGGTAGCCGATGGGGAAGAGGGCGACCATGTCATAGCCGGCGGTCTCCGGGAAGGCCTCGGTGAAGGCGTTCGTGTCGAAGGCGCCCACCCACGTGGTACCGAGGCCCAGGTCCTGTGCCGCGAGCATGATGTGCGTGGCAACGATGGCTGCGTCGACGTCGGCGAACGCGCGGCCGTCAGACTTGCGGACCCAGCCGTCCTCTGCCTTGGCACCGATGGCGATGACCGTGCGCGCGCCGAACACGAAACGCGTGCAGCCGCCGAGGCGCTCGATGGCCTCCGGGCTCTCGATGACCCAGGCATGCCAGGGCTGCTTGTTGCATGCGGTGGGAGCGCAGATGGCGGCCTCTAGCAGGGCGTTGATCTTCTCGGCCTCGACCGGGCTGTCAGAGAGCTTGCGACAGGAGTAGCGCTCGTGGGCGAGTGCGAGGAAGTCTTGCATGGCGGGTCCCTTCTCTGGCGTGCGGCGCCGCTCGGGCGCCTATTCGTTCTTGGCTCGATGCTACCCAATCTTGGGCGCTTGCGTTTGGCGTGTGGCGGGCGCGGCGGATGCGGCGTGCCACGCGGCCTCCTGGCACGCCCTCGAGGCTGCGGCGCGTACCCGCGGTGCGTGCCGCGTGCGGCCCGTCTCGGCGCGACGGGCGACGCGGACTTAGCGGGCGGTGCGGGCTACGGCGCGAGCAGCTCGCGGCTGGTGCGGGCGATGGCGTCGCGGACGTCCTCGCCCCGCAGCTCGCAGAGGGTGTCGAGTGTGGCGCGCAGCCGCTGTGCGTGCTCGGCTGGCGAGACGGCGAGGGGATGTCCCGGCTCGGCGGGGAGGTCGGTCTCGAGGAGTAGCTGGCCTGTCGGGATCTGGCGCGCGTAGGCGCGGCCACGGCGCGTTGCGAGCATGAACTCGTTGACGGAGAAGAGGCAGCCCATCTGACGCGCGCGGACCAGCTCGTCGCCAGAGCCCGAGAACCAATGAAGAATCGGCGTGCTCGTCTCGTGCGTCGCGTGCCGCTCGAGCGCGTCGAGCAAGGTGGTCGCAGATGCGACGGCGTGTAGTGAGAGCACGTGGTGGGAGACGGTGCAGGCATCGAGCAAGATGTCGAGCGCTTCGACCTGCGTGCGCGCGCAGGCGTCCCTTCCGTGGGAGAAGTCGAGGCCTATCTCGGCGACGTGGGTGCACTCGGCGGCGATTTCGGCGGCTTGCCGCACGTTCGCCTCGGTGCAGCGGCCGTCCGCGAGCCACCAGGGATGGAGGCCCACGCCTAGACGGAACGCGTCTGTTACCTGGTATTTATTCGAAAGCATGACGTACTCATTGGGCGTCACGGTGGCGCAAACGCCGCTTACGCCCAGGCGTGACAGCACTGCGGCCGCTTCGCCAGGATTCTCATAAAAGCCGAGGTGACAGTGCATGTCGAAGATATCGGCCGCCATCGCGCCTACTCCGCCTCAGAGGCGATGCCGCCGCCTATCGTGGCGGCTGCGGCAGGCGCGGGCACGAGCTTGGTTTCGTGGACGATGTCGCCGGTGCCACTCTCCTTGTCCCAGCGCCACGGCTCGTAGCCGATGAGCGCCCGTATGACGCGACCCGCCACCATCTGCCCCATGATCGGGGGCATGTAGCTTGCCGTTCCCAGGTTGGAGAGGCCGCCATGCGAGGAGCCGGCCACGGTGCTCGGACGCACCGGGTCTTCGGAGGAGTAGAGGACCTCGAGGTGGGGGATGCCTCGCCTGCCACATTCCTTGCGAATCGTGCGGGACATGCGGCAGCCGTGGGTCTTCCTGATGTCGCAGATTTCGAGCAACTCGGGGTTGAGCCTGTTCGCAGCACCCATGCTGCTGATCAGCGGAATGTTGGCGTCCCAGCACAGCTTCGCGAGCACGAGCTTTTGCGTCATCGTGTCGATGGCGTCAACCACATAATCGATGTGTCCGCGACCAACCACGCGGCCTTCCTCGTCCACCTCGGCGCCTGCCCAGGCGAGCACCTCCGACACGTTGTCCCTGTCGATGAAGGTCTTGAGCGTCTCCACGTGGCACTGGGAGTTGATCTGGGCCACCATCTCGCGCATGACGGTCGTCTTGTCCCGGCCGATCGTGCCCTCGAAGGCGAGGGCCTGTCGGTTGAGGTTGCTGCGGTCGACGGTGTCGCGGTCCACGAGGTAAAGCTCGCCCACGGTTGAGCGCGCGAGCGCTTCTACGCAGCTAGAGCCCACTCCGCCGAGCCCGAATACGAGCACGCGCGAGCCGGCGAGGGCGTCGAGCCCGGTTTGGGTGTAGATGGGACGAAGCCTCGTCGTGATGTCGGCGTCCGCGCTGTTTTTGGTGGTGGCGTGTCCCGTCATCTGCTCATTGTGGGTCTCGCTCACGTGGGGCCTCCAGTCGGTTAAAGTCATACTCCTGGGACATGATGCCACGGTAGCATGTGGACGAGCGGGACGTCCGCCTCGCCCGCGCTCAGGTGGTGGTTACGAGAAGGGATGCGCATGCGTCAGGGCTTTGATAACGACAAGTACATCGAACTACAGGCTTCGCGTATCCGCGAGCGCATCAACCAGTTTGGTGGCAAGCTCTACCTCGAGTTTGGCGGCAAGCTGTTCGACGACTACCACGCGAGCCGCGTGCTTCCCGGCTTCGAGCCCGATTCCAAGTTCCGCATGCTCAAGAGCCTCTCGTCCGAGGCCGAGGTCATCATCGCGATCAACGCCAATCACATCGAGAAGAACAAGGCGAGGGGAGACCTCGGCATTACGTATGACGAGGACGCGCTGCGCCTTGTTGACCTGTTCCGCGGCCAGGGCTTTTCCGTCGCGGGCGTGGTCATCACGCAGTATGCCGGCCAGCCTGCCGCCGATGCCTTCCGTCGTCGTCTCGATTCCCTCGGCATCACCTGCAAGCTGCACTATCCCATCGACGGCTATCCCCACAACGTCGACCTCATCGTCTCCGACGAGGGTTATGGCAGGAACGAGTTCGTCGAGACCTCGCGCCCGCTCGTCGTGGTGACGGCGCCCGGCCCGGGCTCCGGCAAGCTCGCGACCTGCCTCTCGCAGATCTATCACGAGCACAAGCGCGGCATCGAAGCCGGCTATGCGAAGTTCGAGACATTCCCCGTGTGGAATCTGCCGCTCACGCACCCCGTGAACATCGCCTATGAGGCTGCCACGGCTGACCTCGACGACGCCAACATCATCGATCCCTTCCACCTCGAGGCCTACGGCGAGATGACGGTCAACTACAACCGTGACGTCGACGCCTTCCCCGTGGTGCGCGCCTTGATGGAGAGGATCCTGGGTGAGAGTCCCTACCAGAGCCCGACGGACATGGGTGTCAACATGGTGGGTTTTGCCATCACTGACGACGACGCTTGCCGTGACGCGAGCCGCATGGAGATCGTGCGCCGCTATTTCCAGGCCACCGTTCAGCTCAAGCGCACCGGTGCCGGCGCTGACCAGGTCGAGCGACTCGAGCGCATCATGAAGAAGGCGGGCGTCGACAAGAACTACTCGCCGGCGCGCTCTGCCGCCCTCACGCGCGAGCGTGTCACGGGCGGCCCCGCGGGTGCGATGGTCATGCCGGACGCCTCGGTCATCACGGGCAAGACTTCCACGCGCCTGGGTTGCGCGAGCTCTCTGCTTATGAACGCCCTCAAGGCGATCGCCGGCGTCGATCTCGAGCTCGAGGTCATCTCCGATTCTGCGATCGAGCCCATCAGCCGTCTCAAGACGCACTACCTCGGTTCGAAGAACCCGCGCCTGCACCCGGACGAAACGCTAATGGCTCTTTCCATCACGTCGGCGACGAGCGAGGTCGCCGAGAAGGTCCTCGGCGCGCTCGACGAGCTGCGCGGCTGTGATGTCTTCTTCTCCGTCATCATCTCGACGGAGGACGAGCAGTTCCTCCGTCGTCTGGGCCTCAACGTCTGCTGCGAGCCCAAGTACGAGCGCTCCGGCATCTAGCGGGGCCGGGCGTGGCGTCTGGCGTCTGGCGATCGCGGTGCCGGCGGGAGCTGGTAGCGCGTTAGGTTGTCGACGGCGTCTCGCCGGGCGACTGCCTCGCTTTTTGAATGCTGCGTGATTCGGGCGGCGTCGGCTATCGTGCCGGCGCCGCCTTTTCGTCTGATCCGCGATGATGCCTTGGCATGTATCGGACGCTTAAGCGTGTTCGTCCGCAGTAAGTGTCGATGCCCCGGAATCCTTGGCGACCCTATGGCATGCAATCCCCGTTTAAAGGTGTCAATAGTTGCATGGGGGAGGTGCGCATGTAATTTGTGGCGACATGTTGCATCTCTATTAACGTGAAGTTCGTCGATATTTAGGTATATTTCCGGTGCTAGGATGAAAGCCCGTAGATACGTGTTTATCGGCACTTTTTACGGGAGGATCATCGTATGACAAAGCACATCTTTGTGACCGGAGGCGTTGTCTCTTCGCTGGGCAAGGGCATCACTGCTGCCTCGCTCGGTCGCCTGCTTAAGGCTCGTGGCTACAAGGTCATGATGCAGAAGGCAGATCCCTACCTCAACGTCGATCCGGGCACGATGAGCCCCTTCCAGCACGGCGAGGTCTTTGTCACCGAGGACGGTTACGAGTCTGACCTCGACCTCGGCCACTATGAGCGTTTCATTGACGAGAACCTAACGCGCAACTCCAACTTCACTACTGGTGCTATTTACCAGAGCCTCATCGCTCGCGAGAGGCGCGGCGACTTCCTCGGCGGCACCGTCCAGGTCATCCCGCACGTGACCAATGCCATCAAGGAGCGCTTCCGTCGTGTCGAGGAGCAGAGTGGCGCCGATGTTGTGATCACCGAGCTCGGTGGCACCATCGGCGACATTGAGGGCCAGGCGTTCGTCGAGGCCATCCGCCAGTTCCGCAAGGAGAAGGGCGCTGCTGATTGCTGCCTCATCCATGTGAGCCTCGTGCCTTACATCGCCGCCGCTCACGAGGTTAAGACGAAGCCGACTCAGCACTCTGTCCGCGAGCTTCGATCCATGGGCATCCAGCCTGACTTCATCATGTGCCGTTCCGACCACGAGGTCGACGAGTCCATCCGTGCCAAGATTGCGAGCTTCTGTGACGTCGAGGCGGATTGCGTCTTCGAGAACTCCGATTGCCCCTCCATCTACGACGTGCCGAAGCACCTCGCTGACCAGGGCTTTGACGTGAAGGTCTGCGAGAGGCTCGGCCTCGATCCCAGGACGTGCGACATGAGCGAGTGGTACGGCTTCACGACGCGCATGCACGAGGCGAACGCGAAGGCCGACACGACGCGCATCGCCGTGGTGGGCAAGTACACGCAGCTGCCCGATGCCTACCTCTCCGTCATCGAGGCGCTTCACCACTCCGGCGTCTACTATGGTCGCCACGTCAAGATCGACCTCATTGATGGCGAGAACCTCGGCGAGGATGATGTCGAGGAGGTCCTCGGTGACGCCGACGGCATCCTGGTGCCGGGTGGCTTTGGCATCCGTGGCCTCGAGGGCAAGATCCTGGCGGCGCATCGCGCTCGCACCAAGAAGGTTCCGTTCCTCGGCATTTGCCTGGGTATGCAGGTGGCTGTCTGCGAGTACGCGCGCAACGTCGCCGGTATGCCGGGCGCTAGCTCGACCGAGTTCCTCCCCGACTGCGAGTATCCTGTGATTGACATCATGCCTGACCAGCAGGATGTCACGTCCAAGGGCGGCACCATGCGCCTGGGCGCCTATCCGTGCAAGGTTGCCGAGGGCTCGCTTGCCCGAGAGGCGTATGGCGAGGAGCTCATCTACGAGCGTCACCGCCACCGCTTCGAGGTCAACAACTCGTACCGCGACAAGCTCCGCGAGGCCGGCCTCACCTTCTCCGGCGTCTCTCCGGACGACCGCCTCGTCGAGATGGTCGAGCTTCCCGAGGACGTGCACCCGTGGTTCGTGGCCGCTCAGTTCCACCCGGAGTTCAAGAGCCGTCCGACTCGTCCTCAGCCGCTGTTCCGCGAGTTCGTTCGCGCGGCAATCGCCAAGCATGAGGGCGTCGACCGTCACGAGGTCAACGCGGGGGAGTAGGGAAACGCCTGGTGGTGTCTGGTTTCCTGACGTCCCGTGACCTCTGCGCGCCGGCGGAGGGCGGGTTGCCGTCTGACGGCGTCAGGCCTCCGTCCACACCGTCGCGATGTGCCCGTCGTCTGGCGATTTGGCGCGCTGGGCTGGTAAGCTGACATAACGCCTCGTTAACTTGTTACCATTTTGGTCGCCTCGCGTTTTTTGCGTGGGGCGACCGTTGTTTTTTCGGGCGTGTCCGATTTGGTTTGAAGGATGAGCGACGTTGGATCTGTCTCGAGCTCTCAGGGAGTACCTCAACTACGTCTCGGTCGAGCGCGGCTGCTCGCGCAACACCGTCTTGGCCTATGGCAGAGACCTGCGCAACTACATCGCAGGCCTCAAGCGCGCGGGCGTTACCCTGCCTGACCAGATTACCCGCGAACGCATCGAGGCCCACATTCAGCACCTGCGTGAGAGCGGCCTTGCCATCTCAAGCGTCGAGCGCGCGGTGTCAGCCATCAAGGGCTTTCACCGTTTCATGGTGTCCGAGCGTATAACCGCGGCTCACCCCGCTGCCGATCTGCCGCTTCCCAAGAAGCCTGACCGCCTGCCTGACGTTATCAGCCGTGACCAGGCCGCTTCCCTTCTCGACCAGCCCTTCCCGGAGACCCCGGCGGGGCAGCGCGACCATGCGATCGTCGAGGTCCTCTACGGCTGCGGCTTGCGCGTCTCTGAGCTTTGCGGCCTTGACCTGCGCCGTGTCCTTCTCGACGAGCAGGTTCTGCGCGTCGTGGGCAAGGGTGACAAGGAGCGTATCGTGCCCATCGTGGGTACGGCCGCGGAGGTTCTTGGCGACTATCTCGAGAATTGGCGCCCGCAGCTCGTGAACCCCCGCGTGTCGACGCCTGCCGTGTTCCTCAACAATCGAGGTCGTCGACTCTCGCGCCAGAGCGTGCACTCGCTTGTGGCGAGGGCCGGCGGCGTCGTGGGCATCGAGGGGCTGCATCCGCATACGCTTCGTCACAGCTTTGCCACCCACATGCTCGAGGGAGGGGCGGATTTGCGCATCGTCCAGGAACTCCTCGGCCATGCCGACATCTCGACCACTCAGCTTTACACGCACCTTGACCGCAGCCACATCCGTGAGGTCTATCTGGGAGCTCACCCCCGCGCCAACGCGTAGGGGGCGGGGAGCGGTTTTCATCCTTCTGGCGGTAACCGTTGGGCGGCGGGACCGCATGTCTACTCGGCGAATCGAGATTCATGCCCATACTTTTCGGCCGAGTTGGCCTAGTGACGAGCAAAAAGATCGCTAAGTAGGGGCCTAATCCTCGGATGGCCGAGTAGACGCCTTATTCTCGTGACAAAACCACAGTTGGCAAGAAGACGTTTCGCTTGTCTACTCGCCTGGTTCCGGAATAGCCCCCTACTTGGCGCATCTTTTGACGGCCGGGGGTATGGAAGGGCTGCCAGGGGCGCGGAAGGGGGCTGGAGAGGCGCGAAGGGGCGCCTGCGAGCACGAGAGCGTACCTTCTTCATCGCGGACCTCGAGGTCTCCAAATCGCTGCATCCCTGCACTTGAGTTCCAGCCAAAAGTACGCGTCTTGATGTCCATACGATGCCTACTGCCGGCGCGTAGATGCCGCTCGTCCGGTCGCCACTTGACCAGCATTGTGAAAGACACCTCTTTTACCTGCACCTTCACAGCTTCGTCAAACGTTCGCCGCCCGCGCCTGCGTCCGTCGAGCGATTGCAAATCCGCGCGCCCCAACTTCCTGTGTGCAAACGGACGTTCGCCACTATCCGTGGTGATGGCGTTCCTCGAACGAATGTCGATAAGTCATTCGTAGTGCCGTTTAGGGGGAAATAGTCAGATTTAGGCTTGCCCAGGCGTGCCCAGGCGGTAATATTCTGGCTAGCGCAAACGCACGCGGATGACTCAGACCGGGACGCCGGTCGCGAAGCCGGAGGGGAGCTGAATATGTACCTGACTGGGTCGAAGACCGTTTCTGTCGACGCCCAGGGGCGCATTACGCTTCCAGCCGAGTATCGCGATGAGTTCAAGGAAGAGTCTGGCAACAAGGTCTGCCTCATCCTCGTGAAGGACGCGCTGTGGGGCTTCACCCCGGAGGGCCACAGGGAATGGGTGATGAGTCACTTCAAGGAGGGCTTCAACGCCAACTCCAAGAAGGACAATCTCCGTCGCCTGAGGCTCAACTCCAGCACCGTCACGGTGGAGATCGACAAGAGCGGGCGTCTTCCGCTCAACAAGGTCCCCGCTGCCGTGCAGGAGAAGCTTGGACTTGGCAAGGACGCTGTCGTCGTCGGCGACGCGGATCACTTCGCCGTGTACAACACGGAGAAGTGGGCCGAGCAGCTCGCCGCTCTGATGGAGGATGACGATGACATGTTCTTCGACGAGGACTAGCGAGGTGGAGAAGTTGACAGCAGAATATCGGCATGTACCCGTGATGCTGGAGGAGGTCCTGCGAGAGCTGGACCCCAAGCCGGGAGACATCGTCTGCGACTGTACGCTTGGCGGTGCCGGCCACACGGTCGAGCTCGCTCGTCGTGTCGCCCCCAACGGCCTGTCCCTAGGCATCGACCAGGATGACATGGCGCTTGCCGCCGCTTCCGCGCGTTTCGAGCGCGAGGTCCCGGAGGGCCAGCACCAGTTCCTCAAAGGCAACTTCGGCGATCTCGACGATCTTCTCGTCAAGGCCCAAGTCCCTGGAGTCGACTGCTTCCTGTTCGATCTTGGCGTTTCGTCTCCACAGCTCGACTTACCCGAGAGGGGCTTTTCCTACAACGAGGATGCGCCCCTCGATATGCGGATGGATCCGGGAAAACACACCCAAACCGCAGCTGAGGTCATAAACACCTACACCGAAGCCGACCTCGCCCGGATTCTTTCCGTTTACGGAGACGAGCGTTTCGCCTCCCGTATCGCCCGCGAGGTGTGTCGTCGCAGGGAGAAGGCTCCCATCGAGACCACCTTCGAGCTGGTCGACGCCATCAAGGCCGCCATCCCGGCAGCCGCGCGTCGCCACGGCGGACATCCCGCCCGCAAGTCCTTCCAGGCTCTCAGGCTCGAGGTGAACCACGAGCTTGAAGTCCTCGAGCGAGGCCTTGAGGCGGCGATCCGCTGGGCAAACCCCGGTGGCCGCATCTGCGTCATCAGTTATCACTCCCTGGAGGATCGCATCGTCAAGCACCTGTTTGGCGTCTACTCCCAGGGTTGCACCTGCCCGCCGGATTTCCCGGTGTGCGTGTGCGGACACGTGCCGATCATTCGCGTCAAGACTCGCAAGCCACTCGTGGCAAGTGAGGAGGAGCTCGAGCGCAATCCCCGCGCCCGCAGCGCCAAGACGCGCGTCGCGGTGAAGCTCTAGGGCTCTGCCGATACGCGCCGAGAAGGCAACGCCGGCCGCGAGGTCGTCTTGCATAGTACGACGCACAAACGACGCACCACCGAAGCACGAACACGCTACAACGCACTTAAACGCAGCCTAATCGCACCACCAACGAAGAATAGGGTGCCAAGCCGCCCCGCGAAAGCGGGGCGGGCGCACCTGTCACCACTCTCACAGCACAAGGATGATTCGCAATGACGTACATGGGTACCGAGGCATATGACCTCGACGCCTCGAGGGGGGCGTTCGCTCCGCAGGGGGCTCGCTCTTTCGAGACGATCGAAGGCGCTGGTCTCGATGCCCGCGAGCGCGCTGGCGTCTCAAGGCAGGTTCTTTCCACCCTCAAGATCCTCGCGGTCGTCGCGGTGGTCTTCATGGTGCTCTCCGCCACACGCGTCGGCGTCTTCACGTACGCTGCGACCATCCTCTCCCAGAACTCCACGATGAGAAGCGAGCTCAAGGAGGCCCGCTCCCTCCAGGATGACCTCAGAGTCCAGCGCTCCGTCCTCTCGAGCGCCTCGCGCATCGACCGCATCGCTAGCCAGAGCTACGGCATGGTCCTCGCGGGCGACTCCGTCAAGCTCGCCGTCGGCGATGCCGAGGCGGCTGCCGCTGCCGAGGCAGAGGCCGAGAATTCTGCCAGCGCGGATGCCCAGGAGACCAGCGCCAGCACCGCCGCCTCTCCGGAGGAGGTCGCCTCCCAGCTCGGGCAGGCTAACATCACCCAGGGCGACGGTTCCACGGCCGGCGCGAATGCAGTCGATGTGGACTCCATCTCATAACATGCCCGCCAGGGTTTGTTTCGCGTAGACTGGTGAGCCATGGCAACGAGAGGTAACAGAAACGATCGAGGCGCGGGTGCCCGAAGGGGGCGTCCCGCGTCTTCTTATGAAGAGGCGCGCCGCGCGCGCTCTGGTGGTAGGGGCTCGAATTCGAACACGCCCCTCCCGAGGCTCGTCATGGTGCTGTTCGCCCTCGTCGTGGCGAGGCTTCTGTGGCTGCAGGTCATCGATGCCCCTAACCTCTCGACGAAGGCTCAGAGCCTGCACACGACGAATGTCACGCTGACGGCCAAGCGCGGCACCATCTATGACCGCAATGGCAACGTCCTCGCCACGAGCGTCGAATGCCGCACCATCTACTGCAATCCCAAAGAGGTCACGAACAAGCCCACGTGTGCCCAGGAGCTTGCGAACGCCCTTGGCGGCACGGCGGATGATTACCTGTCGACGCTCTCCCAGGACACCACCTTCGCCTATGTGCGGCGCAAGATCGATACCGAGGTTGCCGACGACCTCCTCTCCACGCTCTCCGAGGACGGCATCACCGGCGTCTACGCCCTCACGGACGTGAAGCGCGTCTATCCGTATGGTGCCGTTGGCGGCCAGGTGCTCGGCTTCGTCGACACGGACGGCAACGGCATTACGGGCCTCGAGCTCCAGTATGACGACGTCCTCAAGGGCGCCGACGGCGAGATGCTCATGGAGCGCGGTCGCGATGGCCAGCCGGTCGCCGGCGGCGCCTCCCAGATCCACGAGGCGACGGACGGCCAGGACATCATCGTCTCCCTCGACATCAACATCCAGCAGGTCGCCGAGACCCAGCTCGCTCAGGCGGTCGAGGACGTGAAAGGCGAGTCGGGCAACGTCATGGTGACGGATCCGAAGACGGGCGAGATTCTCGCCGCCTGCTCCACGCCGTATGCGGACCTCACCGACCCTTCGAGCATCACCAACGAGGGTCTCAAGCTCTCGAGCGTCTCGGACTCCTATGAGCCCGGCTCGACGATGAAGGTTCTCACGATGGCGATCGGCTATGACACCGGCACCATCACTCAGAACACGAACTTCACGGTCCCGCCGACGGTCAAGGTCGGCGACGACGAGGTCAGCGATGCGGACGATCGTGACTACACCATGGACATGACCCCCACCGAGATCATGCGCCGCTCCTCCAACACGGGCGCGGCCCTCGTGGGCATGACCATCGGCGCGGACAATTTCAGCGCGGGCCTCGCCAAGTTTGGCATCGGCCAGAAGACCGGAATCGACTTCCCCGGCGAGGCGGACGGCATCGTGCCCTCGCGCGACCAGTACACCGGCGCCACGACGGGCGCGGCGGCGTTCGGCCAGGGTATCGCCTTCCCGAGCGTGCAGCTCGTGCGCGCGGTCGGTGCGGTCGCCAACGGCGGCACGATGATGACGCCGCACTTCCTCGTCCAGAAGGGCGCCGAGACGGTCGACTGGGGAGAGGGCGAGCAGGTCATCTCCGAGCACGCCGCCGAGTGCGTCGTGAGCGATATGCGTGCCGTCGTGCAGGATGACGGCACTGGCAGGAAGGCCAACATCGCGGGCTACGACGTCGTCGGCAAGACCGGCACGGGCGAGCAGGCCTCGAGCGAGGGCGGCTATGTCGAGAACCGCTTCATGAGCTCGTTTATCGGCTTCGCCAATGGTAACGACGCCGCGGTCCTGTGCTACGTGGGCATCAATGGCACCGCGTATCACGGAAGCGCCGCGGCCGTCCCGCCGTTTGTCGCTATCATGAATGAGGCCTTGACCGACCTGAACGTCCCCAAGGCATAACGTAACCACCGACTGGAGAGATCGCATGATCGAATGCACTGCGAATGACGTCTGCGCGGCCACCGGGGCCACGCTTGTCTGCGGCACAGGCGAGGAGACCCTCGTCGGCGTCGCCATCGACTCCCGACGCGTTGGCGAGCGTGGGCTGTTCGTCGCGTTCCCCGGCGAGAACGTTGACGGAAACGACTACGTCGCCAACGCCATCGCTGCCGGTTCCGGCGTCGTCGCCGTCACGCGCGAGGTCTCTCCCGAGATCGAGCACGCCGCGCTCGAGGCCGGCTGCGCCATCGTCCGCGCCGCCGATGACGACGGTACGGAGTTCATGCTCCGTCTTGCCGAGTGGTGGCGCGCGCGGCAGGACTGGTGCGTCGTTGGCGTGACGGGTTCCGTGGGCAAGACCACCACCAAGGAGATGCTCGCGGCCGCCCTCGGTGCCAAGTACGAGGTCCACGCCACCGCCGGCAACTTCAACAACCTGATTGGCGTGCCCATCACGCTGCTCGAGGCTCCCACTTCGGCACAGGTCCTCGTCGTCGAGATGGGCATGAACCACCCTGGCGAGATCGAGCGCCTCGCAAGGTGCGCGCGCCCTCGCGTCGCCGTGATCACGAACGTCGGGACCAGCCACATCGGCCTGCTTGGCTCTCGCGAGAACATCGCCCGCGCCAAGGGCGAGATCGTGGCGCCCCTGGCTGCCGCCCCGGCAAGCACCGCCGCTCCCGAGCCGCGCCTGTTCATGTGTGCGGACGGCGACTACACGCCCTTCATCGCGCGCGAGTTCGCCGATGCGGCAGGTATCCCCGTTACGCTCGTGGGCACGGCGGAGGGCTGCTTCGCCGGCGCCGCCAACGTCACGCTGGATGGCGAGGCGCACCCGAGCTTCGACCTCTCGATCGCTGGCGAGGATGGGGCTCGTCGCGTCACGCTCTCCCTCACGGGCTCGCAGGTCGTGCCTGACTTCCTGCTCGCGCTCTCCGTTGCCTGCCACATGAGCGTCGACGCGAATGCCGCGGTCTGTGCGCTCTCGTCGCTCGCCCCGACCCACATGCGCCAGGAGGTCGTCCGTGCCGCATGTGGCTGCCGCATCATCGATGACTCCTATAACGCCGCGCCCGACTCCGTCGCCGCGGCCCTGAACGCCCTCTGCAGCATGAAGGTGGAGGAGGGTGGCCGCCGCATCGCCGTGCTCGGCGAGATTGGCGAGCTCGGTGACGAGGAGGAGCGCCTCCACGAGCTCGTGGGTGCCTATGCCGCCGCGAAGCCGCTCGACATGCTCGTCATCGTCGGCACGGACCGCGCGGACCACATGGAGTCCGCCGCGAGGCTCATGGGCTTCTCCGAGGACAAGATCGTTCGCGTCGATGACGTTCATGCGCTCACGAGCGTCATGCCGGGCGTGCTCGCGCCAGAAGATCTCGTCCTCGTCAAGGCGTCTCGCGCGGCTATGCTCGACGTATTCGTGAAGGCGGTGACGGCGTAAGTGCTGACCAATCTTCTCGTTGGGTCCCAGTACCCGACCTACCAGGTGTTTGTGTCCTTCTTCGTCTCGTGTCTCATCACGGCGCTCCTCATGCCGTCGTTCATCCGTCTCATGCGCAAGGACGGCATCGGCCAGCAGGTCCGTGCGGACGGCCCGCAGACGCACCTCGTGAAGCAGGGCACGCCCACGATGGGCGGCGTGATCATCCTCGCCGGCATGATCCTCACGACCGTGCTCTTCGCGCGCTGGACGCCCGACCTCATCCTTTGCGTCGCGGCTACGATTGCGACGGGCCTCCTCGGCCTGCTTGACGACGTCGAGTCCGTGAGTCACGGGCGCTCGCTCGGCCTCACTCCGTCGCAGAAGATGCTCGGCCTCATCGTCATCTCCGTGTCCTTCTGCCTGCTCGCCGTCAACTGGGTGGGCGTCCCCCCGACGATCACCTTCCCGGGTGGCTTTACGCTCGACCTGGGCGTGCTTGGCTTCAGCATCGGCGGCGTCAGCGTGCCCTGGCTCTATCTGATCTTCGTGTTCCTGCTGCTTGCGGGCCTCTCCAACGCCGTTAACCTCACCGATGGCCTCGATGGCCTTGCGGGCGGCACCGTCATGGTGGTCATGCTCGCCATGTCGATGGTCGCCTTCTCCTACGACGAGATCAACCTCTCCGTGTTCGCCGCGGCGAGTGCCGGCGCGTGCGTGGGATTTCTCTGGCACAACTGCTATCCCGCGGCCATCTTCATGGGCGACACGGGCTCGCTTGCGCTGGGCGCGGGCTTCGCGGCCCTTGCGGTCCTCACGAAGACTGAGGTGACGTCACTTGTCATGGGCGGCCTCTTCATTTGCGAGGCTCTCTCCGTGATGCTTCAGGTAATCAGCTTCAAGACCACCGGCAAGCGCATCTTCCTGATGGCGCCGCTGCACCACCACTTCGAGAAGAAGGGCTGGAGCGAGACAAAGGTGGTCATTCGCTTCTGGATCGTGAGCGCCATGTTCGCCGCGGTGGGCTTCGCACTCTACTTCCAGCTTCGCTAACGACGGGCCGCCCTCGGGCGGCCTTCTCGCATCTGCTCGTGCCCGCGACGCACAACAATCCGTGCGTGCGGTGTGGTCGCACGAGTGGCACGGCCCTGCGGGCTGCCGAGGCACGGGCGCCATGGCTGCGGGCAGGGACGCGCCACACACTGAAATGACGAGCCAAAGGGGGCTTTCACATGACTGACGGCAAACTTGGGGACGTTTGCGTCCTTGGTCTTGGCAAGACGGGAGAGGCCGTTGCCGAGTACCTTCTCGCCCAGCGCGATGATGGCAGGGTGAGTTCCGTGACCGTGGTGGGCGGCGCCAAGAGCGCCCCGTCTGACGAGTCGCTCGCTCTCGAGCATGAGGGTGCGAAGGTCGTCTACGGCACCGAGGACGTCGAGGGCGACTTCGACCTCGCGATCGCCTCCCCGGGCATCTCCGAGTTCAGCGACTTCTATGCGAGTGGCAAGGCCGCCTCCAGGGAGATCATCGGCGAGCCCGAGCTTGCCTGGCGCGAGAGCCCCGAGCGCTGGGTTGGCATCACCGGTACCAACGGCAAGACCACGACGACCACCCTCGCCCGCGACCTCCTTCGCGCGGGTGGCCTTGCCGCCGAGGCGGTCGGCAACATCGGAACGATGGCCATTGGCGAGGTTGCCAGGCGCGCTCCCGGCGAGTGGCTCGTGGCCGAGCTCTCGAGCTTCCAGCTTGCGGGAACGGTCGAGCTGCATCCCCATGTGGGCGTGCTGCTCAACGTCACGCCTGACCACCTCTATTGGCATAAGACGATGGAGAACTACGCGGCCGCCAAGGAGCGCCTCTTCCGGAACATGGACGCCAGCGACCTCGCCGTCATCTCTGACGGAGACTCCTGGTGCCGTGACATTGCCGCGCGCTGCGAGGCACGTGGCCTGCGCGTCTGCCATCTGCTTGCCGCGGGCGAGGCCCCCGAGGACACGACCGCGAACGCCGCGTGGGAACGTACCGACGGCATGCTCGTCGTGCGCCTTGACGGCCGCGACGTCGAGCTCGTGAACAAGGGCGACCTCTCGATCGCCGGCGAGCACAACGTCGAGAACGCGCTCGCCGCCTCTGCGCTCGCGCTTGCGTGCGGCGTTGACGCCGTCGACGTCCGCGCCGGGCTTCTCGCCTTCAGCCCGCTCGAGCACCGCATCGAGCCGTGCGGCGAGCTTGCCGGCGTGCGCTTCGTGAACGACTCAAAGGCTACGAACACCGATGCTGTCTCCAAGGCGCTCACCGCCTTCGAGCCCGGCCGCGTCGTCATTCTCCTCGGCGGACACGACAAGGGCACGGACCTTTCCGAGATGGCCGCAGACGTCGCTCGCCACGCCCACGTCACCGTGTGCTTCGGCGAGGCGGGGGAGCGCATCGCCGAGGCGGTCGAGGCCGCCGGTGGTGCGGTGGTTCGCGCCGAGCACCTCGAGCAGGCGCTCGATGCCGGCATCGAGGCGGCGCGTCCCGGCGATACCGTGCTTCTCTCGCCCGCGTGCTCGTCTTTCGATGAGTTCTCGGGCTTCGAGGAGCGTGGCCGCGTCTTCAAGTCCCTCGTCGCCGATCACATCGCCAAGGGGAGCAACTAGTGTCTTCACGCGCCAACTCCAGCGTGGCTTCTGCGCGCGGCTCCCGGGTGGGCCGCGAGGAGTCGTCTGCCTCAAACATAGAGCGCAAGATCATGGGCGTGCCCGCTTCGATCATGAAGCCGAGGCTCTTGTTCGTCGCGGCCATCGTCGCGCTGACGTGCTTCGGCCTCGTCATGATCTTCTCGGCCTCCTCGATCGAGGCCCTGTCCGAGCAGGGTGACGCCGCGTATTACCTGAAGCGTCAGCTGCTTTGCATCGGCCTTGGCCTCATACTCGCGTTCTGCACGGGATTCTTCGACTATCACAGCATCTGTTCAAGGCCCGTGCTGCTGTTCCTCTGGGTCGTGACGATGGGCATGCTGGTCGTCGTCTTCGTCGCCGGATCGGGCGCCAACGGAGCGACGCGCTGGCTTAGCGTGGGACCGCTCCGCATCCAGCCCTCGGAGTTCGCCAAGGTGACGGTCTTGTACGCAGCCGCCACGCTTGCCTCGGAGTTCTTTGGCGACCGTGCCACGTCGATTGGCTCGTTCGCGATCACCGCGGGAGTCGCCCTTGGCGGGCCGCTCGCGCTCATCCTCGTCCAGCCTGACAAGGGAACCACGGGCATCATCGTCTTGATGATCATCTCGCTCGCCTATGCCT